>JBGSSS010000132.1:0-35453 GCA_041736895.1 Pirellulales bacterium | reverse complement strand
CTCGGACCGGGGATGATAGCAAGACTTGGTACTTGATCGGCGAGCGGGACATCCTTGTCCTCCAAAATTGAGAGTTCGTGGCTCAAAGATGTATAACCTATACATGACATTGATCGCTAGACGAACTAGTAGGTCAGGCTTCAGCCTGACGGCTCTTGGAGCAGATAATCCATGCAGTCAGGCTAAAGCCTGACCTACGTTTATGCCGCTTCGCGTAGCTGGGCATGATAGAGCCGGCTGTACATCTTGCAGCGTGGAAGCAACTCGGCGTGCGTTCCTTGATCGACGATCGTGCCGCGGTCCATCACCACGATTCGATCCGCCAGGTCCAGCGTCGACATCCGATGGGTGATCATGATCGCCGTTCGCCCGCGGGTAAATTCCTCGAGCGCGGTGTGAATCTCTTGCTCGCTCTCGGGATCGATTTGGCTCGTCGCTTCGTCGAGCAACAAAAGTGCTGGGTCGCGGAGAATCGCCCGAGCGAGGGCAATCCGTTGCCGCTGTCCGCCGGAAAGCCGTCCGCCCATTGGCCCGATGACCGTGTCATAACCGTCGGCCAATTGCTCCTCGATGAAGCGATGAGCATGGGCTTGTTTCGCGGCGGCGATCACTTGCTCCATTGTTGCGTTGGGAGCGCTGTAGCGAATGTTGTTTACTACCGTGTCGTCGAAGAGCATGGCATCTTGGGTCACGACGCTGATCTGTTGTCGTAAATCGCGGCGGCGGAGCTTGCGGATATCGATGCCATCGATTTCAACGCTGCCGGATTGTGGGTCGTAAAACCGCGGGATCAAGTTCAGGAGCGTACTCTTGCCGCAGCCATTCGGCCCGACGATCGCGATTGTCTCGCCGGCGTTGATCGTGAGATGCAAATTATGCAGGATCGTCTGCTCGGAGTTATAGCCGAAGCGAATGCCCGAGAGCGACAACGACTTGGCTAGCCGCGGAGCCTTGGCCGGATGTTGCGGATCGCGGATTGTCGGTTCACGGTCGAGGTACGCGTAAACACGCTCGCCCGCCGCGGCCGCCTTTTGCAAACGATTGAACGAGTCGGTCAACTTGCGCGCGGGGTCCATCGTGCCAACGAGCAGACCATAGAAAACCATCAGACTTGCCATGCTCATCGGCCGATCACACATCGGAATGCCAAAGAGATGCGTCTGCTGTTTGAGCACCAAATACGACCCGGCGAGAATCCCCACGCAGATCGCGCTGATGCCCATCAGTTCGGTCAACGGATTCACCAGCGCGTCATAACGCGCGATCTTCATCGCGCGATGAAAGATCATCTTGTTGTTGCGATGAAAGCGGACGCGCTCGCGGCGCTCGCGTGTGAATGCCTGCACGACTTTGATCGAGGAAAAAACTTCGCCCAGGATGCTGTATAGGTGCGTGATCTCTTCCATGATCCGGCGATTGGCACGTTTGAGCGACTTGGCCAGCCGATTGACCAGGTAACCCATTAGCGGCGCGCAGATGCACGAAAACAGCAGCAATTGCCAGCTCACAAAGGCCGCGCCGATGACACAGGCCAGCATCTTCAGCGGTTCGCGAATCGCGCGGCCGAGAAGCGTTTGCACGCCGCCGTGCAGCGCGTCCATGTCGTTGGTGAAGCGGCTGAGCAATTCGCTCGAGTTGCTTTCGCCAAAGTGAGCAAGATCCAAACGCAACGTGCGGCGAAAGAACTTCTTGCGCAGTTGCGACATCGCCAGCATCGTCAGGCGATCGACCAAAATCGCGTCGAGCACCAGGAATACGTTCTTGAGAATCGTTCCTGCCAGCAGCACCATCATGACCACGACGAGCGTCTGAAACGGATCGTCCGGCAAATACTTTTGGATATAGGGTTCAAGCGCTCGCCGGCCATCGAGAAAAGTTTGCTCCGCGGTGCGGCGATGAGTCAATTCGGTGAGTTCGAGTTCCGCCGCTGGCTGCCGTTCGGGCGCTTGCGGCTGTTGCAACTCAGCGAGTTGTTTGTCAATGTCGGCAATCGTTGTTTCGGCTTTGCTGATATCGTTGGCGACCCATTTTTGCAGCGATTGACCGCGGAAGATGACTTCGATGACCGGGTAGATGCCGCCGATGTTGGCCCCCCAGAGTAGGGCGACGAGTATGGCGCACGCCATCGAGGCGACAAGCGTCGCTTTGTAACGAACGATGTACCGCAGGGTCCGAACGATCGCACTCATTCCAAGCCAATCCGTGGCAAAAGGAGCTTCCAGCCGATTGCGTTTCTATCGAGACGCATCCAATTTTGCTAGCAACGAGTCTTGTTGCGCAGGAATTCGAGCCGAGTTTGTAACAGATCGCCGCGCTTGATCCAAGAGCAATGACCGCTAGACGCTAGCAGCTTGACCCGTAGCTGAAGTCGTAAGACTTCAGATGATTTCAGCGTTATCGCCGAACGACTCGCGGCACTCCAAGGTCTCACCACCTTGGTTACTTCCGTCAGAGTGCTAATCTTCGGGCTTCCTGATCCGTGGTAGCACGCGGCCCGTCATGATGGTGATCACAAGGGCCAGCATACAAGCATCGCAAACAACGTTGGCGAGATGACGGCTCTTTCCAGACTTAGGTTCAGCACGATCAATTCCATCAGTCCAACCCGCGGGCGTAGATGAGTGTGCCGCCGTTCCCCCGGAAGCCTTAAGGAGGAAAAAGCATGTGTTTTTTGCTTTGTTCTTGTGAACTTTCAGCTTGGCGGGTTGTCCATTGAGCGACAAGTGACGAGTCATAGCTGATCTCGGGAGCCGTCGGCTACCCGCAGTTTCGACGGAGATCATACCGATTTCTATCGCCGTATCAGCAGTGAATGGCGGGCTTACCTCTACGTGGCGACTGTTGGAGCGGACCGATTCGCGGCAAATTCTCTGGCTTGTCTAGGTAGAGCTGAGTAGAATCAAAGAGACAGTGCAAGCTTCCTAATCCAACGAGGGGCCGCCTGATCGTGGTCCTATCCGGGAGATTCCCTAATCTCCTTGGACTTTGGTTAGCAAGTTCCATCACCGTCTTGTCGTCCCTGGTTATTCCCTTTGGAACCCTGGTGACAGGGTCACCCAAACAAGCGTGATTTGGAGTAGCGAATGGTCACTGTTTCGCATTTGAATTCGGGCCACCAGCATGGCCCGCACCAAGCTCAATCGTTGAGCGCGAGCGTGCTGGTGTTGAATCGCTTTTACATGGCGATTCATATCATCAACGTCCGCCGCGCGTTGGCGTTGCTCTGCCGCGAATTGGCCGAGGTCATTCATCTCGAAGACCAGGGAACCTACGGTAACTACAACTTCGACAGTTGGCGTGAAATCAGTTTGCTGCGGGCTGAGTTCAAAGAACCGCACGACGATTGGATTCAGGGCATCAATTTCGAGCTGCAAGTTCCGCGCGTCATTCGCTTGTTCTCCTATGACAGGGTGCCGAAACAAACGGTCCGTTTCAACCGGCGAAATCTGTTTGCACGCGATGGAAACTTGTGCCAGTACTGCGGCCACACATTTCCGACCAGCGAGTTGAGCCTGGACCACGTTATGCCCCGCAGCCGCGGCGGCGAAGCGAGTTGGGAGAATATCGTCTGTGCGTGTGTCGAGTGCAACGTCCGCAAAGGCGGGCGCACTCCCAGCGAAGCCGGCATGAAATTAATTCGTCTTCCGTACAAACCGAAACGCAGCCCGTTGTTGGCGCTGAAACTCGGTAATCCCAAGTACGAAAGCTGGAAGACCTTTTTGGACAATGCTTATTGGGATGTGGACCTCAAGTAATGATCACTAAAATAGAATTTCAGCGTTGCACAGAACAAAAACAGCCCTGGCGATCGCCAGGGCTGTTTTGTTTTGTTTCAATGCTTTTCAGATACTCGCTCGTTATTGTCTGCGGCCTGGTTGGATCGCGTAATAGTGCGAGTAGTTGTTAAACGTCGTGGGGTGACCGGTGCTGCGAATTTGCGGCGCTTGGATGGGATTCCCGCCACGGGTTCCGGCAAGATTTTGCGTTTGGGCTCGCTGCAGTTGGCCGATTTGAAATTGTTGGCGTTGCAAGGCTTGCTGTTGTTGCTGCTGCTGGAGCTGCGGCAGAACCAAGGTAAAGTAATCGGAAACGCCGTTGATGTTATTGTTGGTCAAATTCAAATAGGGGCTCACGATGGGGCTCCCCACGGTTTGGCCCGCGAATGGTTGGGCCGAAGCGGGCAGCGTGAATAGCAGCGCGAACAGCAGACCCACGGCGTTGAGCAAGATCTTTTTCATGATGGTCTCCTTCGTGTTTTGCCCGTGTTGCGACTCGTTAGCAGCTTGACCGCCAATGTCATTATACCATTCTCCGCGTTCGCGACTCAGGCAATCCGGAACTTAGTTGAAATTTCCTTGGGGAAACCGATTGAATGCCTGGATGGTGTTGGCACCCAGCAGGGCGAACCCGAACATCCGCTCGAATGGTTCCACGATTCGCCCGATGCGATTCGAGAACGCGAGCATGTGGTCTTCTTCGATATACAAACGATCGCCGGGGAAAATCTGATAATTGGTGGCCGCGCTCCCGCCGCGGACAATGTCATCGTATTTGACGGGAATCTGTTGCTCGCAGCATTCGCCATGCGGCGTCGGCCGGGCGATCCACATTTTCTTGTTGGCAAACTGGGATATCCCCTGGACCTGAGCGAGCGCCGTCAAGACAGTTTCGTTGCCCGTAATGAGAAAACTTTGAATCGTATCGCCGTTCCCGGCCCCGGCACTGATGACATAGTATTTCTTGCTGGCGAAGGAGAACACATCGACTGAGACACTCGGCTCGTCTAAGTAGCGTTCTAAATGCCGGTTGATCGCCAAGGTCGCTTCGTCAATGCTCATGCCCGTGACCGCAACCATGCCGTAGATTCCGAGATTGATTCTGCCGTCGGGTCCGACTTGGTGTTCGCCATTGATTTGTTGCATGCCTGCCGCTTCAGCCAAGCTGAGTGAGACCTGAGGGTTTCTTAGCACGCGTTTCAGTTGTGATTCGATCAACTCTGCAGCTTCTTCCAGCGGCATGTTGCCGACCATGGCCTTGCCATAACCTGGCCCTAGCGTGATCAACCCGCTCGGTTCGACAACAAAGATGCCGTTGATCGGTTGCTCAGGGAGTGTCCCTTCGACATTAAGTTGCAACGAGTCCAGCGGCCGAAGCCGATAGGGCGACCGGGGAATGACACGGGTTGCCTGAATTGTCAACACATCAGGCGGTTCAATTCGATACAGCGGCAGCGAGAGCATATCCAACTCCCGGCCCACCGGAACTCCCGTGAACTCGGCATCTCCGGCACGCCCCTGCACCACGTTCGGCGGCGGGGGTGTCAAACGACATCCACTCGTGCTCATCGCGAGCAAAAGGCTCAACAGCCAACTCCAGCGTGGCCATGATTGTTGTGGATGCATGGGAAAACTCGAAAGCGGCTCAGTCGAAGTTTGGGGCAAACTCTAGTTCACGGCGATGCGAACCGGGATTCATCCCGCCCAGAATTTATCGGCACAGCCAAGCCAGAAGTTAAACTCATTTCAATCGTTAAAGACGAAATAGATGGCCCAGACGGCTTGTTATTCCCATAGTCCCAATTATCGGCTCGCGTTTTGTTTGACGGCCCTTCATTATTACCTAAAATAGAGTTTTCGGCTTATCACGATAATTTCCTGCTATCTTGCCCTTTTTGCTGTTAAAACCAATCGAAACTTCCTTTTTTGGCTGGGAACACTCCTTTCCTAGCTGAATCTCACCGAATCGTTCAACATGAAGCGTCTAAATCTGCGTCTGGCCTTGATCCTCGGCGTGATTGCCATCGTTTGCGTTGGCGGCACGATCTTGTTGCATAACATGCAAGTCCGGAGAAACGCGGGCAAATTGCTCACGGAATCCAGGAATTTGAAAGAGAAGAAGGAGTTCAACGGGGCAGAACGAGCGCTCAAAAGGTATGTCAATTTCTATCCTGATGACATCGAAGCGCAGGAGGAAATGCTGGAGATTCAAAAAAAGCTGTTCGAGGAATCTCGCAATAAATTTACGCACAAGGCCCTATCGGATTCTTATGTGCGGTTGTTGGCATCAAAGCCTGATGATGCGGAACTCCGGCGCGACTATATGAAGTTTGCCCTGGAGACTCAGGATACGGCGATCGCGCAGCAGCAAATCGCCGCGATTCGCAATTTACGGAAGCTGACCGCCGAGGATGAGTATTACGAAGCCATGATTTTGGCTAACAAAAGCCCCGAAAAGGCGATTCCCATTTTGGCCAAGCTCATCGGCTTTGATCTAAAAGCCCAAAAGTTTGATGAAGAAGTTTCGAAAAATAGCAAACAATACTTGGCTTACGGGGCTCTCGCTTCTCTCTATCAGCAGCAGCCGGCGACGGCCGACCTCGCGCCGTTGATTATCGAGGAGTTGCTAGCACGTCATCCGGAGGAACTCGAGACTCAGAAGATCGCGATTGATTTTTGGGCGCGCAAAGGGCAGCAGGAAAAAGCCCGCCAAGCTCTGACCAAGGCTGCGCAACTGGCTCCGGATGACTTAGGCGTGCTCCATATGCAGTTCAATCAGTTGTTAATGGCGCAAGACTTCGATGCTGCTTTGAAAATTGCCGAGCAAATGGAGAACGCCGCTTCCAAGGACAAGCCAGATCCTAAAGTCGTCCTTGGCTACATCAATTTGGCAAAGGTTTATGAGGCCATGCGGGACCGCGAGAAAGCTCTCGCCAGTCTTGATCGCGGGCTGGCAAAGCTGGGCAATCAAGTCCCGTTGTTAGTCACCAAGCTGAAATTCTTTATTCAATCGGGATCGAAAGAAATTGACGAGGCCCGAGCAATTTACTCGCTCTTGGCCGGATCGTCGCTGCCGGCGGAAAAACTAGCGTTATTCGAAGGGCAAATTCTGTTTCATGAAAAAAACCATAAAGAAGCGCTCGACAAACTGCTCGCCGCCAGCAAACGCCTCACCGACCCTCAGGATAAAATCCCAGCGGATCTGGCCACGGCCGATTGCTACAAGGCACTTGGTTCCTACGATTTGGCACGCGCGATTTATGTCAAATTGTTGAATGCGTATCCCCAACTGCACGAAGCTCGTTTCGACCTGGCAAATCTCCTGCTGTTGACCGGCAAGACTCAGGAAGCCCAAAAGGAATTTGAACTTCTCAATCAAGTGCTTCCGGCGGATACCATGCTCGCCCAACCGCAGATGTGGCAGCCGCTGTTGAACACACGCATTGCCGAGCAATTGGCGAAGCCGGCCGACAAACGCGACTGGAAAAGTGTCGATGCACTTGTCGCCAAGCTCGTCGCACTGCCGGCGGAGAAACTTTCAGAACTGGACAAAACGTTGCTGCAAGCTCAAGTCCTCGCGCGGCAAGGCGAATTAGACCGTGCGGTGGCGATGATTTTGCCGCTGCGGGAGAAAAACCCGGACGATGCCAAAATTTGGTTCGAGTGGGGCCGCTTGGAAATGCAGCGCGGCAAGCCGCGGGAGTTGCTACAGGAGCTTGCCAAAGCACCGCCGGCGGTGCAGAAGGATCAACGCCTGCTCTTGGTTCAAACCGAACAATGGGTCTCCATTGGCGGCGACGAGGGGAAGGCCGGCTTGCTGGAAATCCTCAACCAATCCGCCGGCCTCGAGAAACAAGATCGGCTAACTTTCCACATGATTGTTTCTCAGGCGCTCTCGCGCATGGGCCAGCAAGCCGAGGCAGACAAAGTCGCCAATCTAGCGGTGCCGCTCGCCGAGGCAACGAAACCGCGCGATTTGCGCCCGCAACAATTGTTGCTGAGCTACGCCCGTGAGCGGGGCGATATTGCGGCGATGGAAAAAATCTACGAGCAAATTCGCAAAGAATCCCCCCCGGACAGCGACATTCAGTTGTACTCGCAATCGCTGCTAATTCTGACCAAATTGCGTGAGTCCCAGAAAAAGAAACTCCACAGCGGTTCCGTCAAAGTGGTCCTCGATGCGGCAGAAGAGAAACTGCTGCAAGAAGCTCAGACACTCGCCGACAAGCTGCTGGAAAAGCGGGGCGATTGGGCCGAGACGTACAAATTGTTGGCGGATATCGCGATGTATCGGAATAACCAGCCCGCGATGATCGAGGCCCTCAAGACCGCACGCACCAAAGGCGATCTCGAACCCTATCGGCTCCGTCAACTCGCGCAATTGCTCTCCCAAGCAGGCCAGTTCCAGGAAGCCGGGGCAATCATCGATCAGTTGTCCCGCCGCGGAGACCTCAGTCTGCTCAAGCTGAAATTCCAATTGCTCCTCCAAGAAGGCAAAAAGCCCGAAGCCGAAACGCTGCTCAAAGAACTCGTGCTTCCGGAGCAAGCGTCGCCGGCGGAACGGCTCTGGTTGGCTCAAGCTCAGCGGCAGCTTGGACAATTGGAGAAATCCGAAGAAACGGTCCGGGCAATCGTTGACAAAGATGACAAACTCGAAGTCGCCGACGCCTGGTTTTTGCTGTCGAATCTGCTGCGGGATGAGAAAAAAACGTTCGAGGCCCGCGATCTGCTTGATCGCGTGCGGCGCTTGCCCCCGAGTGAAACACAGCGCATCCTCGCAGCACGGGTAGCCGAAACGATTGGCGAACTGGACACCGCGAGCCAACTGTATCCTGAATTGGTTCAGCAGCATCCCGAAAGTCTTGTGGCGCGCCGCGAATTGGCCAGTTTTTATATGCGTCAAAGAATGAATCAACTGGCGCTCAGCACCATCGACCAATTGAACCAACTCCTCGACAAGAATCCTAAAGCGCCTCAAGCGGCGGATTTTCGCGCCTGGGCGAATCGCGCCCGGGTCCTGACCGATGTGGGGTCTGGGATAAAAAGTTATGAGGAGTTTGTCAATCTTGACAATCTCCTGAAAAAATCTATTGCAGAACGGCCGGAAGAAATCAGTGACTTGGTTTTGCGAATCACTCTTTTAGCCCAACGGCAAGAAGCCGAAAGTTTGCGTAAAGCGATCGAATTGCTCGTTGAGTTGGACCGTCGCCAACCGTTGCATGTCTCCGATCAGTTGGTTCTGGCGAAGCTCTATAGCCGAGTGGGAGAATGGTCAAAAGGCCGGCCGTTGATCGAAGCTCTGGCTCTCAAACCAGGAGCTGATCCCAAATTGCTCGTCAACTACGCCGAGATGCTCGTGCAAAACGAAGAATTTGGCACGGCCCAACGATACCTGGAACGCTATATCTCACAAACGAAAGACCGCCAGACGTATTTGCCCATGCTAGCCACCATCTACGGCAAAATGGGCGACAAGAAGAAGAGCGAGGAACTGATTCGGGAATGGCTGGGGAAGCGGCCAGTGCTCCGAGAAAATCTGCCTAAGCTCGAACTGGCGGCAAAAACTTTGGAGAAGCTCGGCATTCTTGATGCGGCCAAAGAGATGTATGAGGAGTATGCCGCAAGTGGTCTCCAAGGTCAGGTGGAACTCGCTAGATTCCTGGGCGAGAATAGCGGCTTGACCGCCGGGTTGGACATGCTCCAAGGAATCTTCAATAGGTCCGGAGCGCAAAGCGGCCAAATCGCGCCGGCGCTCGTCCATTATGGAGCGGAGCTGATCCGCACCTGCGAACCTGAAGTATCCGACAAGCAGAGACAGGATGCGATCAATAGTCTCGGGGTTTGGTTTCAAGCTTACAAGGCGACTTCTCCGGACCCGGGAGCGCTCAAAAGTCTCCTTGCCGAAATACGTGTCTTGCAAGACAACTATGCGGAAGCGGCGCAACTGTATCGCGACACCATTGGGCTGGCGAAAGACAAGAACTCGATGCAGGTCGCAGGCCTCCGCAACAATTTGGCTTATGTCCAAGCTCTGACGGGGAACAAAGCTGCCTATGCCGAAGCGCTCGAAGCGATCGAACAAGCGATCCGCACCATCGGGCCGCAATCCGATCTGCTCGATACAAGAGGATTGCTCTACATCCAATTAGGAGATTTTGCCAAGGCAGAACGTGACTTGGCCGATGCGGTCCTAACACCCAGTTCGAGTAAGTATTTCCGCTTGGCCTATGCGCAATACAAGCTTGGCAAAAATGATCAAGCCAAGGTTTCCATTCGCAAAGCGCGGCTGGAGGGGCTCAAGCAGCGTGAGCTAAGCCCGCCAGAAAAAGGCTACTACGAGGAAATGCAAAAGGCTCTTGGTGACGAAACCTTTGCGCGTTACGTTCCCGGAGCCGCTGCTCAGCGAAGTTTTGTGGTGCATGCAATGAAGCCCCCGTTGATTGCTTCACTTCATGCGAACTAAGCCATGTTCAGCGCCTATCCAAGCCTCAGGATGGTATACCCATTCTTCCGGGAAGTCTCGTTGATAAAAAAACTGGCATTTCCAAGTGAAATGTCCCATGCCTTTAACCCGCGACCGAGGGCAGCGGCGGCAGATTGCCGCGCAAATGCTCGAGTGCCTTGCGCAAGTGAGCGTCGGGAGTCGGATCGCTGAGAAGCGACGCTGGCGGCTCGGGTTCTTTGATTTCTTTGGCAGTTGGGTCGGGCAGCTTCAGCCCTCGGCGCTCTCGAGTTTGCTGCCATTCCGCGAGCCGTTCGAGTTCCTCGTCGGTCATCTGATGCTTGAATTCATCGAGCGGCGTAACGCCCCATTCATCGCTTTCGGTGGCTTTTTTCGTGCGATGGATATTGTGGCCATTCGGCCGATAGTAATAAGCGACGGTAAGTTTCAAAATTGGCTCGCGCTCAAGGTCGTCACCGCGGGGGGGCAGATGCAAGACATGCTGGACGGTTCCTTTGCCAAAGCTGCGTTCCCCGATGATCGTTGCTCGTTTATGATCCATCAGCGCGGCGGCGACGATCTCGCTGGCACTCGCGCTGTCGCGGTCGATCAAAACGGCCATCGGTTGCGAGATCAAATGTTGGCTCGGCTGCGCGCGGAACGTTTTAGCGATTTCCGGATTCCGCCCTTCGATGCGGACGATCTCTTCGGATTCTAAAAAGAGATTGCTGATCTCGGTCGCGTTTTGCAGGTAGCCGCCTGGATTGCCTCGCAGGTCGAGGATTAACGCGGAGAAGCCCTCGGTCTTGAGTTTGGTGAGCACCTCGCGGAGTTCCTCGGTCGTGTGCTTTCCGAATTGAGTGAGCCGCACATACGCGATCCGCGGATCATCCCGCAGCCGATAACTCCAGTTGCCAAGATTATTGCGCTCGAATCCGACCACTGACGTTTCGGTGATGAGCTCGCGTTTGAAGGGGGCTAAATCCAGTGGTTTGTCCTGCCCGGCCCGTTTGATGCTCAGTTGCAGTTCCGAACCCGGTTCGCCGCGAATCTTTTGAATGGCGCC
Organism: Pirellulales bacterium; assembly: GCA_041736895.1. Classification (GTDB taxonomy): domain Bacteria; phylum Planctomycetota; class Planctomycetia; order Pirellulales; family JALHPA01; genus JANRLT01. The sequence goes on along the minus strand of JBGSSS010000132.1, from coordinate 24,169 downwards.
TTGAAATTTCAGCGAGGAAACATCCTCGCCATCGATTTTGACGATCTCGTCGCCGCCGCGAATCCCCGCTTTTGCCGCCGGCGAATTGGGGAGCGGAAATTGGACGACCAGCCGCTCTTTTTTCGGGTCGAGCCACGGCTCGATGCCGATCCCGCCGAAGACGCCATCCAAGAGATTTTGGAAATCGGCCGATTTGCTGGAGCGGATATAGGAGGAATTCGGATCATCGAGCGCTTGGAGCACCCCATTGATCGCGGCTGTTCCCAGCTGTTTATCCGAAGGATTCTCAACGTAGTAGTCCTGTATTTTTTCTAGGACATCCTCGACCTGCCGCGCCTGGGGGTTACGCGAGACCGAGCGATAGCTGGCCAGCGAAACGATCAGTGCGGTGATCAACCAGAGCAGATTTTGCCGTGTCATTGTCGAGTCGTCCGTCGGAAAAAGCCCTCGTAATCGTTACTACCCGCTTCATCCTACCTGGCTTGTTAGGCGTTGCCTATTGAGAGAGTGACAGGCCCGTTTTCGTGCGTTCATGACCTAGAGTTGTCTGTTCAACGGGATGGCACTGATGGCACTGTTTCTCCTCGCAATGGCCGGCGGATATTGCTTCCTAGGAGCGTTTCTAGGGATGCGGCTAACGCGCGCGCCTCGCACGGCCGCAGTTCCCGCGGCTTCCGTCGCTGCCGAGCCCATAGTTACCGAACCGCTCATTACGGAAAACTCCGCCGCCGAACCCGATGCCGTGATTGCCGCGGAGCCGTCATCAGTTGCAGCTCCCGAAAATGCTCCCGTTGCGAACGAGGAAGCAGCCCCGACAGCTCCGCCGACCGTCGCCGTGGAAGAACCCGAGACTGTCAAATCTTCGGGCGAGCTACCCGATGATTGGGTTGAGATTCTCGGTGCCGATCAGCAACCGCCAAGCACGCTCGAAGCCTCGGTCATGGTGCTGCGTGCGGAACTGCAAGGGTATCGAGAATCGCTGATCGACCTCGAAACGCACATTCGTGTCGTGCAGATGAATCTGAACGAAGTTTCGCAGCTAGGCGTCATTGATGGCGCGGAGCAAGGTGAAGAGTTTGGCTGGCACGGCTCGCTCGATAGTTCGCGCACGCAATTGCGGCAGTTCGTCGAAAAATGGGGCGCGCGGCTGCGCGAGTTGTTGCGCGTGCTCCGTCAGTCAGACAGACCAGCGGACCATGAAGACCTGCACGATGGCTTTGTGCAGCAACTGCAACGATACTTGAACGAGCATGAAAAGCAGCTTGAGCAACTCACTCGACTGCCTGGAAAATCGTCTGACCGTGAAGCCGTGACGCGGCTGTTGGGCGAGTTGCCGCCGCTGTTGAGCCATTGCCATGAACTGGAGCAGTTGCTTCCGGAAACTCTGATCGCGCTCTTGGTTCGCCAAGATCGCCTCGCGCAATGGGACAGCCACGAGTTCACCGATCCCAGCACCCATCTCCGCAATCGCGCGGGTCTGGAGCTTTGGCTGCGGCAATGGCGCGACGACGAGGCGCACAGCAAACGCCAGCTTTCGGTCGTCATGCTCGATGTCGACAATACCGCGGCGTTGAATGCGCAATGGGGAACCCGGATTGGCGATCTGATCTTGAATTCGCTCGGGACCATGATCAACGGCGTGCTGCGCAAGAATCGCGGGATCGATTTTACCGTCCGTTGCAGCGGTCAAAGATATCTGGTGGTGCTCGCGGACACAGGTCCGCGCGGAGCCAACAGCGCGGCCGAACGGATTCGCCAAACGATCGAGCAATGTTACTTCGAGCATCCCTTTGGCAAGATTCAAGTCACCGTCTCCGCCGGCGTCAGCGATATCCGGCCGCACGATTGCCTGGATACGCTCTTTGATCGGTTGCAACGCGCGATGCGCACCGCGAAACAGGCCGGCCGCAATTGCGCGGCGCTAGACGAAGGGACCGGGCCGATTTGCCTCATGGCACCGCAATTGCGCATCAAAGAACATTCCGCCGCTTCGACGATCCAAGAAGTCGAGCAAGAACTGCTCCACGAGCAACCCGAACTCGCGGCTGTGTGAAAGCCTGCGGCGTAAGCATTTTTTGTAGCCCGTAGCGTTAGCGAGGGCGACATAAATTGCGTCTTAGCGCAGAAGTGGAATGTCATATGGCGTAGCTTTCACCAGCGAAGACTCGCTCAGCCAAAAGATTCGCAGTAACGTTGAGTGTCGCTCCGCGCACGACAGACAACATCCCTGAATATCCAGCTTCTAATCGGCCGTGCGTTGCGGCAAAGCCAAGCGCGTACGCTCCGCACTCGGTTCCCAGCCGCAAGATTTCCGCCGGGGCCACTTGATGATTCTGCGCGATGAATTGCAACTCCCGCCACAACGACAAATCGGGATTCGATGCCCTGCTATCCGTTCCGATCGCCACGGCGACGCCGCGCTCAAGCATCTGCTCGAGCGGATACCTTTGCGATGGAAAAAAGAAATCGCGCGTCCGCGGGCAATAGACGACGCTCATCCGCTCGCGCCGTTCGGCAAGGTATTCCCAGTCCGCAGCCTGCAACTGATTGCCATGAATGACGAGCGCGCGATTGGCACGAGCGAGTTGCGCGAGGATGCTTTGCACCGGAATCGGCTGCTGCCAAAAGTCCGGCTGCCAAACGTCGGCGGCTTCGAGCATCGTACGCAGCGGACCTTGTCCCGTCACCAGAAATTCCATCTCGGCAGGTGATTCCGCCAAGTGCATTGCCATAGGGGCCGCATATTCGACAGCTAGATCACACAGCCCCGCCAGCAATTCACGATGCACCGTGTACGGGGCGTGAGGGCTCAAGCCTTGTTGCCAGCGGCACGTCAGCGTTGATATCAGCCATGAACGCGCTTTGTCGAGAAGTTGTGGAATAGCCGCGCGATCCCAGCCCAGGAACTCATGAAATCTGATGCCGGCCAAAGGCGTTGGTGCGGTCTGCTCCGTCCCCAAATTCGTCGTGTCAATCTCTCCCAAGACAGCCACGCCATTGGCCGCTGATTCGTCGATTCCCTTGACGATGCTCGCTGCTTGTTGCGACTCGGCGCGAGTACGGCGGTGAGCGACGACCTGCGGAATCCAACGGGCAAAGTCTTCGCCGCGCTGGCCGAATGGCGCGGGCAACTCGCTGAATTCGAGATGCGTGTGCGCGTTGACGAGCCCTGGCAAGATCGCGACGTCGCCCAGATTAATTGCCGGTTCGTGCCATCTTCGCCGCTCGCCGGCGAAGACGATTTTGTTGTCCTGGACAGCGACGACGCCATCCTCGATCGGCGGCCGTGAGATTGGCACGATCCAACGCGCGCGGTACGCGCACGGCCGATCAGGAGCATCGATTTCTTCAGAACCAAGCATCAATAGAGTGTGACACAAGCAGCACGTCTATGCTACTCACCATGTCTCTGAACCGGGTGACTAACGTCACCCGCTCACTAGACTTAAAGTTCTATCCCAACAGCGTCTGGATCGCGTCGAGATGAGCGCGGATTTCGCTCGGCTGGACGGCTTGCCAGTTGGTGACCTTGTGCCGCAGGACAGCCAGCTTCAGATCTTCGAACACTGTGCTTAGGTCTTCGGGCAACGACGGCAATTCGGCGAACATTCGCGCCGTGTTAGGCGCGGAAGAACCTTCGTCGCTGTCCGTTTCTTCGCTGGTTTTGTCAACGATGGTCGCGACGGACGAATCCCCTTCGTCGCCGAAATCGGGGCCTTCGGCGCTTGGCCCGCTCGAACCGTCGAAATCGGCGTGGCTCTTCAAGAGATCTTTGGTACTGTTGTTGGCCGGATCGACATCTTCATCAAAGTCCGCCACGACGGTTTCACCGGCGGCTTGATCGGCTTCGAGTTGGCCGTAAGCTTCGGCGCGCTGGCGGCGCATCGCGGCGACGGACCAGGCATTGTGTACCGCCCCTTCGAGCCACATTTCGGCATCGTGCCATTCGATCGCCGCTTGAAAATGACTCCAGAACAAATGGGGGTAGTCGTCGTGCGTCGCGCCGAAGCGTTCATGCGCACGGCGCAGCCGGCCGACGTGCTGCCCGCTGACTTGCCCGACGCGCGCGGCCCAGGCTTCGTCGGAATACTCTTCGACCTCGGCCCCAGCTTCGATCAGCGCGATACGCCACTCGTGGATGATCCGGCCTTTTTCCCAGTTGGTCGTGCTGATGAGCCGGTTCCAACGGCCCAGATATTCGGTCGAGGTTTGGTCAGCCAGCGTTTCAGTGTCGATCTTTTGTGTGGCAGCGGTCGTGGGCGTCATCGAGCGGGGGCGTCCTGCGAAAGTGAGAGAAGAATCCAACGGCTAGCAGCCGGGTCATCGATCATATCAGGCAGGGCAGATTTGGCTCTCGCGCGACGTTCGCAAGAACCCTGAGAATCACTTTTAGATCACTATTTTGCCGTAGATTCTTCGCAAAAGTGAGAACGGATCGTCTGGGGATAAACTGTCGAATCCGTGCCTTTCTATGTTAACCTTCGGAATCCGATGACGACTCCGTTGGCGAAGGAGCGAGATTATCCGCGACAAATCCCGAGTTGCGATGTGACCCATCGCAAAACGGCTTTGTTCCTGAAGCCCCGCAGCGACAAAGCGCGACATTCGGCTTGTTCGTTGGCAACGGATAGGGATTGCCCAAGTGATCAACAATCACCACGGCACCCTCGACAACCAGCGAGCCATTTTCACGGCAACGAATGCGAATGGGATCGGACATGGTGACTTCATAAGAAAGATCACGGATTCGCAAGATCGTGATTGATATTCTATCAGAAGAAGATCAATCTGTGATTAATGCCCGAAGCGAGCGTTGAATCTATTTCTGATCAGAAACATCGAACGTTGGAACTTTCGCTTGTTGGATCGATTCGTTGAACTCCATCGTTTCCAGAATCGCCTTGTCGGCTTCGCCGTATTGCTCGAGCATTTTGTCTTCGAGCGAAATGGTAAAGGCGACGCGATAGCCGTCGGGACCTTCGAAGTAATAACTCAGCCATAGCACGCCCACCCCATCGACAACGCCTTCGGAAACGATCTTGAGCGTGCGCACGCCGAGCGGGTTGACGCCCTCGTGCTTGTCCTGGAATTTGCTGAAGTTCTTGCCGAGGCTGGTCCGCACTTCTTGCTCGAATTCCTTCAACAGCATCGGCGGCGCGCCGGCGGGAAGTTGCACCATTCGCACATTGGCCTGGGCCGCGACCAGATTTCCATCGACCAGTTGCATGTTCACCTGCTGCGATTCATCGCTGCGAATCTTCCAGCGCGGATCGTATTGAAAGCGAAACACCGCGCGGCGATTGACGTAGCTCAGGCGTTCTTGCTGCTGGTCATCGATCAAGGCAAGTCCGCCAAGATTCTCGTCGCTCAGTTCCTTGGCTTCGTGAATCGTTTTCGCGGTCGCCGTGAGTTTCGCTGTGACATCGAGACCGGGCGAAGCAATGCCGGGGTCGCGTTGCTCTTTGATCGATAACGTCCATTCGTCGAAGTTGCCGGTGTTTTTGTTGAAGCTCAGCGTCCCGCTCAGTGTCATTGCCGTCGGGCTGCCGAGTGCCACGCCATTCAGCTTGCCCGTCAAAGCCAGCGTGGCGATGTTGTCTTCGAACTTGCTCAGCTTGACACTGACATCACTCCGCTTGACTTCGTCCAAGCCATAGATCGCCGCTAGTTTCTCGCTCGGCACCGTCCAATTGTTCCCGACTTCGACATCGCTCGCGGGCAGCAAGCCGGCCAAGCTCAGCGGATCGCCCGACAGATCGAGCAAGTCCCGCTCATCGCGCGTCAGGGGATTTTGCGCGGCGAGGAGTTGCAATTTGTTTTGGCTCAGTTTGCCGCGGACCAAGCCATGTTTGTCGCGCAGCCGATTCATCGTGCTTTCGTTTTGCACACGGATCGTGGCCTTGGCGCTTTCGTAATGACGCAGTGTGCGGATCTCATTGGCCAAGCTTCCGTCATCGACACGGCGTTCGGTGAACTTCGCCGTCGCGGCCACGCTCAACGGCAAAGACTGCATTTGCTTGTCGGCCATGACGCGCAGCTCACCCTTGACGTCGAGGCTCAACTCGTTAGAGCGGAGCTCGCCGGCGCTCGCGCTTGGTTTCAGTTCCACAGCTTGTGCCGCGACCGAGAGGCCGTAGAGGATCGACGCAATACCCATCAAAATGATTGCCGAGCGCCAGTTCGTCGCCATAAGTCGAGTCCTGCAAAGTGCTAGCGTAAAAACCTGGGACAGTTTCTTCTCTTTTCATCGTCGTACTCCTGCCCTTGAATCCAGCAGAATCGGCACAATCCGAGCGGCTTTGGGGACAAGAGAACTGACTCAAGACGATGCGGTTATCCGCTTTATGCCAATGATAGTGATCCTCTACAAGCTATTGTTGTCTAAGGGGTTATGGTGATTTTCGATAATCAAACGAAGTGTCTTTCGGAAAGCCCAGCAATTTCCTGGCAACTTTCTCTCGACCTTTGGACACTTGGCTGCGTACAACAAGTGGGTCAGTTTGGCAGGGCGATTCCTCTCAGAATCGAACCTTGCTGGCGGACCTTGGGTCTGGGAAGAGGATTTTCCATGTTTCGATAGCCGGATTTGCTGGCATGTCGTTCGCAGCGACATGAGTGATAGCCGGTTGTTGGGAAGCCTTTGTTCTATGGCCCCCCCGTTCGGATTCAACGGAGAGGACATCACGATGCACACCGATTACAAAAGCCCTATTTTACGCCAGCTACGCGACCAACAAGTCGGGTACGCGCCGCGCGACAAGAAAATCGAGCAACTGACTCGGGCGGAGACGCTGCTGCGCGAATTGCAGCCGGATCGAACATATACCTACGAATATCTCTGCCAAAAAATCACGGAATTCAAGCCCGGTTCGTTCCCGAATCACAAGCTCAGCGGCCAGGACGCGCGGCACGATCTGTTGCTCTTCGTCGAAGATCTCAGCGACTCGGCAGATATCGCGGCCAAAGATGTTCCCGAAATCGTCATGACGGTCGAGGAACTGAGCAAGTCGTTCAACGTGTCAACGAAGACCGTAAATCGCTGGCGCCAACAGGGGTTGGTGAGCCGGCGATTCGTCTTCGACGGCCGTAAGCGCGTCGGGTTTCTCAAGAGCAGCATCGATCGTTTCGTCAACGAAAACGAAGACCGTGTCAAACGCGGTTCGCGCTTCAGCCAGATGAACGAAGAAGAACGCCAAGAAATCCTCGACGCCGCGCGCCGGTTTTCGAATGATGGCGGCTGCCCTTCGGATGTGATTCGCCGTGTGGCCGATCATTTCAACCGCAGCGTCGAAACGATTCGTTACACGATTCGCAACTTTGACAGCGAGCACTCCGAACTCGCGATTTTCCCGCACGGAGCGGGCGCGCTCGACGAAGAAGCGAAGAAGAAAATCTACCAGCACTTCCATCGCGGCGCTTCGGTCGAAGCGCTCGCCAAGATGTTCTGCCGCACCCGCGCGAGCATCTATCGCGTCATCAACGAGATGCGTGCGCGGCGGATCATGGAACTGCCGTTGGATCACATCGCGCATCAAAGTTTCCCGCGACTGAACCCGGAAAAGATTCTCGCAGAAGAATGCCCGGTGAATCCGGCGGCCTCGAAAAAGGTCCGCGTACCCGCAAATTTGCCGCCGTATTTGGCGAGCTTGTACGAGATTCCGTTGTTGACGCGCGAGCAGGAAGCACATCTGTTCCGCAAGTTCAATTACTTAAAATTCCGCGCTCAGAAATTGCGCGGAGACCTCGATCCACAGTCGGCTAAGAGCAGTCTGATGGACGAGATCGAATCGCTCTACAACCAAGCCCTCGCGGTGAAGAACCACATTGTGCGTTCGAACCTGCGGCTCGTGGTGTCGATTGCGAAACGGCACGTCAGCCCGAGCGACAACTTTTTCGAGTTGGTCAGCGATGGCAATGTTTCGCTGATCCGCGCCGTAGAAAAATTCGATTACTCGCGTGGGTTCAAGTTCAGCACCTACGCGAGCTGGGCGATCATGAAAAACTTCGCCCGTTCGATCCCGGACGAACTGAAGCACAAAGATCGCTTCCGCACAACCGCGCTCGAGTTGTTTCTCGGCACGGCTGACAAGCGAACGGATCAAACCGAACTCGAGCACGAGCAGTCGCAACGCAAGAAACAAATCACCAAGATCCTCGAGAGCCTGGACGAACGCGAGCAGAAAATCATCGTCCGCCGCTTTGGGTTGAATCACGCCGATGAACCGCTGACACTGCAAGAAGTTGGCGAAGAAATGGGTGTGACCAAAGAACGCGTTCGCCAGATCGAAGCCCGAGCCCTCGGCAAGCTACGCCAAGCGGCCGAACAAGAGCATCTGGAGATTGATTTGCCGGGTTGAAATCGAGGTGACATAAGCTCAACTCAATCAAGGAGTTGCAGCGAGATGCCGAATAAACACGGGAATTTGCCGAACGCTTTGGCAAATTCCCGTGTCTAATTTTGTGAGGTGTGAATTGATGGGGAGCGGATTTCAGCATGACTTTGAGGTTAATCCCCGTGACATCACGACTTGCAAGGAAAAATGGGATCAGTATATTTAGAGGTTTCCATGAATTCCTGCCAGGCTTAGCAAACAATGCTTCGCTAGCGTAGCTCAATCGGCAGAGCAGCTGTTTTGTAAACAGCAGGTTACCGGTTCAACTCCGGTCGCTAGCTCTTCGCGAGAGTTAGCCAAAAAGGGACAGGAAGCCCTGGGAAAAATGCAGCGGCGGAGTGGAATGAACCGCGATCTTGCGATCATGGTTCAGGAGCAGGTCACAGCAGGCGAGCCAGTAAATTGCAGGCGAGCCTGTGCGTTAGTTGTCCCGAGGGTAATTCCTTCGCTGCCAAGTTGAATTGGAGAAAAGTTCGATTGGTTTCGGTGAGTTATCCAAGTGGTCAAAGGAGGCAGACTGTAAATCTGTCGCGTTCGCGCTTCGAAGGTTCGACCCCTTCACTCACCAGTAGTAACAAAGCCGCCGATGGTATCGGCGGGGCGGATGAAGAGAAGATCAGAACGCGGGTGTAGTTCAATGGTAGAACTCCAGCCTTCCAAGCTGGTCGTGAGGGTTCGATTCCCTTCACCCGCTTCGTAGCAGCAATGTTTGGGCTGAGTACAGCCGTTGTGTAGAGCAGAGTCAGTAGTTGCGTCAGTGCCGGTCATCGCTTGCCGCTTAGCCCTTCGAAGCTATTGCAGCAGCAATAACTGGATGCCCACGAGGGGCAATGACCTAGAGATGATGAGCAAATGGATTGGCTGGCGTAGCTCAGTTGGTAGAGCGCGTCCTTGGTAAGGACGAGGTCGCGGGTTCAAATCCCGCCGCTAGCTTTGGCAGAAGATACAGAAACAACACGAAACAGCTCCGGTGGATTGGCCGCTGGGGCGAACACCGAACAAATTTCGCAGTACCATCAGCAACACCTAGGGAGAAAGAATGGCAAAGGAAACTTTTGCACGGACTAAACCGCACGTCAACGTCGGCACCATTGGTCATATCGATCACGGCAAGACCACGCTGACCACTGCCTTGTTGGCCGTTCAAGCCGCCAAGAACTTGGCTACGTTCAAGTCTTACGCCGACGTCGCCAAGGGCGGTACGGTTCGCGACGAAACCAAGACCGTTACGATCGCCGTCTCACACGTCGAGTACGAAACCGAAAAGCGTCACTACGCCCACATCGACTGCCCGGGCCACGCCGACTTTATCAAGAACATGATCACCGGTGCCGCTCAGATGGACGGCGCGATTCTGGTCGTCTCGGCTGCTGACGGTCCGATGCCGCAAACCAAGGAGCACATCCTCTTGGCTCGCCAAGTCGGTGTGCCGGCCCTCGTTGTCTTCCTGAACAAGGTTGACCTCGTTGACGATCCGGAATTGCTCGATCTGGTCGAAATGGAAATCCGCGAATTGCTGACCCACTACGGCTTCCCGGGCGACGAAATTCCAATCGTCCGCGGTGCCGGCAAGCCAGCCCTTGACAGCCCCAAGGATCCTGCCGCTCGTAAGTGCATCGAAGAACTGCTCGACGCGGTTGATGCCTACATTCCAGAACCAGTCCGCGAAATCGACAAGCCGTTCCTCATGGCGATCGAAGACGTGTTCTCGATCGAAGGCCGCGGTACCGTGGCAACCGGTCGTATCGAACGCGGGATCATCAAGGTCGGCGAAGAAGTCGAACTGATTGGCTTCAGCGAAGAGAAGAAGAAGACGGTCGTCACCGGCGTCGAAATGTTCCGCAAGATGCTCGACCAAGGTCAAGCCGGCGACAACGTCGGTTGCTTGCTCCGCGGTCTGAAGCGTGAAGATATCGAACGCGGTCAAGTTCTGGCCAAGCCGAACTCGATCACACCGCACACCAAGTTCGAATGCGAAGTGTACATCCTGAGCAAGGAAGAAGGCGGTCGTCATACGCCGTTCTTCTCCGGCTACAAGCCGCAGTTTTACTTCCGCACCACGGACGTCACCGGTTCGGCTTCGCTCATGAGCGGTGCCGAAATGTGCATGCCGGGCGACAATGCCAAGTTGAGCGTCGAACTCATGGCGCCGATCGCCATGGACGAAGGCGTTCGCTTCGCGATTCGCGAAGGCGGCAAGACGGTTGGTTCGGGCGTCGTTACGAAAATCTTGGCCTAGTGCCGGGTTGGTGACACGTTGAAAAATCAAGCGGACGCGCGTTGTCATGACGCGCGTCCGCGCTACATTTCCGGCGAGTCGGTTTTTGAGTGAGAAATGCTGGGCCGGAGGATACGCGCTTAGCTCAATTGGCAGAGCACCGGTTTCCAAAACCGGCGGTTGCAGGTTCGACTCCTGCAGCGCGTGCTTGATCGAATTTTGTTTACCGGGCGCAGGACGCTCCTGTGAGTTTCATTCAAGGGAATACTTCGGGTCATGGCTGAGAAAAAAGATATCGCCGCTCCCTCGTTCTTCAGCGAGCTCTTCCAGGTCGACTTGTACAAGCCGTCCATGGGCAAGGTCGTTCGCCAAGTCGTGTTCTTCACGCTCTTAGTGATCTTCATCGCCGCGGGCTGGCGGATGCGAACGGCGTTCGGCATGGACAACACCACAAATGGGTTGACATTGTTTCTCGGCGTGAGTGCGGTCGGAGCTTGGATCAGCTACCGGTTGGTGAATTATCCGCGTTTGGCGGATTTCTTGATTTCGGTCGAAGGCGAAATGGCCAAGATTTCTTGGCCGACAAAGACGGAATTGATTCGCAGCGCCATCGTGGTCATTGTCGTGATGATCATTTTGGCCGTGCTGCTTTGGATTTTTGACGCGGTCTGGTTCAAGTTGTTCGCATGGCTTGGCATTATTCCGGAAGGTGATGCCAATGCGGCTACGACAGCATTGGACATGATCCCGCCGTTGGGCGGTTGATTGTCTCAAACGAACTTTTAGAACCTTTGGCTGCCTCAACTGAATTTCGAAGATTTGTTACCATGAACGACGAGCAAACCACCGACAATCCCGCCGTTGACGCCGCGAACGAAACCGTTCACGGCGAGGTGCAGGATTTGGCCGCGTCGCAGGCTACTGAAATGCTGGCGGCGGAGACTCCAGCGGCGGGCGGCGCACACGAAGTTCCAAATAGTGATTATTCGCAGAACGCAGAATTGCTCGCCAATGAGCCGATCGGGGCATCTTCAAACGAAGAGCAAGTCGCAAACAACGAGGCTGCCGAAGCGGTTGCCATGGCTGCCGAAGAAGCGCCTGTTGCAGAAGAGAAGCCCACAGTCGTCGTCAAGAAGACTCGCAAGACCGGGCCGATCGAAGAACTGCCAATGGAAGAGGCGCCGATCAACAAGCAGTGGTACATTCTCAAGATCGCCACGAACCGTGAAGACTCGATCCGCGACAACTTGCAACGCCGCGTTTCGATGGCCGGCCTCGACAGATACTTCGGCGAAATCCTCGTCCCGGTCGAACTGATCCAAGAATTCAAAAACGGCAAGAAAAAAACCACCAAGCGCAAGCTCTACCCGGGCTACTTGGTGCTGCACATGGAAATCAACGACGATACCTGGTACGTCGTGCGCGAGACGGCGGGGATCGGCGACTTTACCGGCGCGATGGGCCGGCCGGCTCCGATGTCGGCCGCTGACATTGCCAAGATCGTCCCGAAAAAGGTCGACGAAGGCGCGCCGCAAGAACAAGTCAAAGTCGCCATCAAGTACAAGCATGGCGATCATGTTCGCATCAAAGAAGGCACCTTTGCCAACTTCGAAGGGAACATCGATGGCATCGACGAAGCCAATGGCCGCGTCACCGTCATGGTCAATATCTTCGGCCGCACCACGCCGGTCGATATCGAGTACTGGCAAGTCGAAGCCGTTTAATCACAACTCACACGTTCACATTTTCACAGTACAAACATCACCTCGGGCCGGATTTTCAGGTAGGTACGAAAAACTCGCGTCGAGTTCGCAGTATCACTAGTCCTTCCCAATTTTTAGAGTACGCAAGCAATGGCCAAGCAACTCGTCGGTACAGCCAAGTTCCAAGTCCCAGGCGGTCAAGCCACGCCGGCCCCGCCAGTTGGTACCTCGTTGGGTAAGTTCGGCATCAACCTTGGGCAGTTCGTGTCGCAATTCAACGACCGGACCAAAGAAGCCAAGGGAATGCCGATTCCCGTTGTCGTCAACGTCTACAACGATCGTAGCTTTGACTTCATCACCAAGAGCCCTCCAGCTGCCGCGCTCCTCAAGGAAGCCGCCGGCATCGCCAAGGGCTCGGGCGTGCCGAACAGGGACAAGGTTGGCAAGGTCAACGGGGAGCAGATCACCAAGATCGTCAAGCTCAAGATGGCCGACCTTAACGCCCGCGACGTCGAACATGCCCGCCGTATGATCGAAGGGACCGCCCGCAGCATGGGCCTAGTCGTCGAAGCGTAAATAGAACAAAGCCGCCGATGGTATCGGCGGTCCGAAATGCCCGCGAATATCATTCGCGGCTTTGTAAGATCAGAGTTTTCAATATTTGTTTTTTCTGGGACGCTCCCTGAATCGCGTGATTCAACCCGAGCGGCTCGCACCAGATTGAAAGAGAGTTTTTTATGCCAATGGTTTCGAAGCGTAACAAAGCAATGGCGGGCAAAGCCCCAGCCAAGGGGTCCGTGCCGCTCGCCGAAGCGGTCAAGATCCTGAAAGCGCTCCCCGCCCCCAAGTTCAACCAAACGGTCGAAATCGCGATCCGCTTGGGCGTTGATGCGAAGCAAGCTGACCAACTGGTCCGCGGGTCGATTGTCTTGCCTCATGGCATCGGCAAGTCGAAGCGCGTCGTCGTGTTCGCCAAGGGAGAGTTGGCCGATCAAGCCCGCGCTGCCGGCGCGGACGAAGTCGGAGCCGACGACCTAAGCAAGAAGATCAAAGAAGGCTGGACCGAGTTCGACGTCTGTATCGCCGCGCCCGACATGATGGGACTCGTCGGTCCGTTGGGCAAGGTGCTCGGTCCCCGCGGCTTGATGCCTTCGCCGCGTGCCGGAACCGTCACGCCCGAAGTCGCCCGCACGATCAAGGAATACAAGGCCGGTAAGGTCGAATTCCGCAACGATTCCGGCGGCATCATCCATGCCGTGTGCGGCAAGATGAGCTTCGACGAGCAAAAGCTGGTCGAGAACATCCAAGCCTTTATCGATCACATCCAGCACCTGAAGCCGAGCACGGTCAAGGGGCAATACGTCAAGTCCATCACCATCAAGGGCACGATGACCATCGGCATTCCCGTCGCTGCCTAAGCGAGGTTTTGTAGCCCGTAGCGTAAGCGAGGGCGACAAAACGTGTTCCGGCGACAAACCCTTGAAATTGTGACTGACACTACCCCTTCCACTTCATTCAGACATACGAGCGCCACACGGGTGGCGAATTACCATGAGCAAAGCCGTTAAAGAAATGCTGATCAAGGACATCCAGACCAAGCTCAAGGGGGTCAACGACGCCCTGCTGGTCAACGTGGTGGGCTTGAACTCGGACAACACCGCGAAGCTCCGCACGGACCTTCGCAAGAAAAACATCCACCTGAGCGTGATCAAGAACAGCTTGGCGCGTTTGGCGACCAAGGGGACTCCTTTGGAGAATGCCTTTGGCAAGACCGAAGGCCCCCTCGCCGTGATTTGGGGCGGCGGCGACATTGTCGACCTCGCCAAAGAAGTCGTCCGCATCGCCGAAACTAAGGGTTTCGAGAAGTTCACTGCCGAAGGCGGAGCCGTGGACGGCGAAGCACTCGGCAAAACCGGCGCGAAAACCGTCAGTTCCTGGCCAAGCCGCGGCGAAGTTCTTTCGAAGATCGCCGGGCAAATCCTCGGTCCGGGCTCGCAGCTCGCCGCCCAACTCATCGGCATCGGCGGCACCCTGGCTGGCCAAATCAAGCAAAAGCTCGAAGATTTGGAAAAGGCCGAAGGCGCTCCTGCCGCTGAATAACGTCAATTTTCAAGAATTTTTACGGAAGTTGCCTTTAGCGACTTGTCAAGTCGCTGTCAACTTTTGTAAATTGATTGATTCCAACATTGGCAAGAGATTTGCGTGGCAGTGACGCCTCGCTTTGTCAAATTTGTAGAAATCGTTCCGTACCCGCCGGCAACCGTGACTGTTGCCGTCAACATAAACATCAATCCACGACCCCATTCGCTTGGGCTGACGGACTTCATGGTGAGGTCCCACTCCCGCAGACACAAAGGAATTTGCAACGATGGCAACCGCAGAAGCTGAATACACCGCAACCACGAAGGACCTGGGCGACAAGATCGTGGCCCTGACGCTCAAGCAAGCAAAGGAACTCAGCGATTACCTCGAAAACGTTCACGGCATCAAGGCCGCTGCTGGCGGCGCTGTGATGATGGCCGGTCCTGCTGCTGGCGGCGCTGCCGCTGCTCCGGCCGCTGAAGCCAAGACCGAATTCGACGTCGTCCTCGAAAGCTTCGACGCCGCCAAGAAAATTGGCGTCATCAAGGTCGTCCGCGCTGCCACGGGCCTCGGCCTGAAGGAAGCCAAGGACGCTGTCGAAGGCGCTCCGAGCAAGATCAAGGAAGGTGTCTCCAAGGAAGACGCCGAGAAGCTCAAGAAAGAGCTCGAAGAAGCCGGCGGCAAGGTCGCCATCAAGTAAGTTTGACGACAATCTAAGTTTTCGAGCCTTGCTCTGTGCGGCTTAGACCCCACGGTGGCGACTTGGAAAGAACTGTGAACATAAACGCGGGGTCCGGTCTGGCAGCGCTAGGCCGGACCCAACGTTGGTTTCAGATCGAATGATTGGGTCGTTGGGCTTCTTGTATCACTCAAGGCAACAATTGGCTGTCAATTCTCCTACCCGTTATTTCGCGTCGATTGTCGGTTGTGCCGCAAGGAAGCGGCTGATCTGCAACCGGCGTGGCTGATTGCGCGGATAGGGATTCGCAATTTGGTTCCCGCGCGGAGCCGGATGGCGGGGCGGCAAGGAGATGGTTAGCGTTTGTTTTTGGCTTCAATTTTTAACATCGGCCAGCGTTATTTGGATTTGTTCGCTTGAAGTTTGTTGAGCGTGCGCGATGGCGCGGATTGGCAACGGACCTTGCCCCGCGAAGCGTACCGCTGGCGACGGCTTCGAGCTAGAGCGATTCGAATAATTGGTTTGGCATCTTTTCCGGGAGCTTCCCTTTCTTATGGCCACTTCAGCAGAACGTCGGCTTCGCCCCAAGGAAATTCGCCGCTTCGGCGGTTTGCGCGAATATCATCAAATTCTCGACCTGACCGTGATTCAGACGCGCAGCTACGATGCCTTTTTGCAATTCGAAGTCCCGCAAAGCAAGCGCAAGGACCATGGCATCGAAGGTGTGCTTCGCGAGATCTTCCCGATCGAGAGCTACGACAAAACGCTCAAGCTCGAGTACGTCCGCTACGAACTCGGCAAACCGCGCTATGAACCGCACGAATGCCGGCAACTGCGCCTGACCTACGGCCGTCCGTTCCGTGTCTGGCTGCGGCTAAACAAGGAAGAGCCGATCGAAGAAGAAGTCTATCTCGGCGACATTCCGATCATGCTCGGCGGCGGCGAGTTCATCATCAACGGTGCCGAACGCGTCGTGGTGAGCCAGTTGCACCGCAGCCCCGGCATCGACTTTACCTCGGAAATCGACGTCACCGAAAAGAGGACATACAACTGCCGCATCATTCCGGAGCGCGGGAGCTGGATCGAACTCAACATCAGCAAGAAAGACACGCTCACGGTCCGCATCGACCAAAGCGGCAAGTTCAGCGCGATGATGCTCCTGCGCGCGATGGATCCCAAGTTTGGGACCAATTCGCAACTGATGCGCGCCTTCTACGAAACCTCGACCGAAAAGGTCGTTGACGGCCGCAGCGTCGGCAAGATCGAAAACAAGATCAGCGTCGATGACGTGGTCTATCCGGCCGACAGCGACAAGGCGGGCGAAGTCATCATCGAAGCCGGCCAGAAGATCACCAAGAACATCGCCGAGTTGATCTGCACCAGCGGCGTCGGCACCGTCGAAGTAATGTCGGACGAAGTCAATCAGGTCATCCTCAACAGTTTGGCCGAAGATCCCACCGCCAGCCACGAAGAAGCGCTGCTCCGCATCTACCAGCGTCTGCGTCCGGGCAATCCGCCGCAGTTGGAAAAAGCGCGCACGCTCTTTCACGAAAAGTTTTACGACACGAATCGTTATCGTTTGGGAAAGGTCGGCCGCTTCCGCATCAACCGCAAGCTAGGGCTTCAAGTGCCCGAAACGGAAATGTGCCTGCGAGCCGAAGACTTGATCCAATCGATTCGCTATATCGTCAACTTGCTGGATAGCACTGGCGGGGCCGAAATTGACGACATCGATCACCTGGGGAATCGGCGTTTGCGGACGATCGACGAACTCGCCTGCGACGAAATGCGCAAGGGCTTTCTGAAGCTCCGCCGCACGGTCCAAGAGCGCATGTCGCTCAAGGATCAGCAGGACATGACGCCGCGAAACCTGATCAACCCCAAGAGCATTTCCGCGGCGATCGAATACTTCTTCGGCCGGGGTGAACTCTCGCAAGTCGTTGACCAAACAAATCCGTTGTCGATGCTCACCCACGAACGCCGGCTTTCGGCGCTCGGCCCTGGCGGCTTGAATCGCAAGCGGGCGGGCTTCGAAGTCCGCGACGTGCACATTTCCCACTACGGCCGCATCTGCCCGATTGAAACACCCGAAGGTACGAACATCGGCCTCATCAGCAGCCTCGGCATTTATGCCGGCGTCGATGAGTACGGTTTCCTCGTCACGCCTTACCGCAAGGTCAAGGATTGCAAGGTCAGCGAAGAAGTCGTCTGGCTGCGGGCCGACGAAGAAAACGAAGCGTATCTTGCTCCGGCTGATACGCCAGTCAGCAACGGCACGATCCAGGGTGACAACCTGGTCATTCGTCATCGCGCGGACTTTATCCTCAGCAATCCGAACAAGATCCAGTACATGGACGTCGCGCCGTGCCAAATGGTCGGCGTTTCGGCTGGCTTGATTCCGTTCCTCGAACACGACGATGCGAACCGCGCGTTGATGGGTTCCAACATGCAGCGCCAAGCGGTGCCGTTGTTGGTCGCCGAACCGCCGATCGTTGCGACCGGTCTCGAACGCGATGTGGCTCGCAACTCGGGCATGCTCGTCCGCGCCGCCAAGTCCGGCACGGTCAAATATGTCGATGCGACCCGCATTGAAATCGCCGGCGATACCTATCCGCTGACCAAGTTCACCGGGTTAAACGAACGGACCTGTTTGAACCAAAAGCCGATCGTCTCGGTCGGCCAAAAGGTTGAGAAGGGCGACGTCATCGCCGACGGAGCCGCAACTTACCAAGGTGAGTTGGCCCTCGGCCGCAATGTCCTCGTCGGCTTCATGTCGTGGGACGGGTTCAACTTCGAAGATGCGATCATCATCAGCGAAGAGTTGGTCCAAAACGACGTCTACACTTCGATCCACATCGAAGAGTTCGACATCGAAATCCGCGAAACGAAGCTCGGCCGCGAGGAGTTTACTCGCGATATTCCGAACGTCAGCGAAAAAATGCTGCGGAACCTCGACGAAAGCGGCATCGTTCGCGTGGGAACTTTCGTTCGCCCCGGTGATATCCTCGTCGGCAAGGTCTCGCCCAAGAGCAAGACTGAACTCACGCCGGAAGAAAAACTGCTACATGCGATCTTCGGCCGCGCCGGCGAAGACGTGAAGAACGATTCGCTCGAAGTCCCGTCGGGCATCGAAGGGATCGTCATTGACACGCAAAAGTTTTCGCGCCGCATGTCGCTCAGCGAAGACGAACGCAAGCTCTTTGAAAAGGAACTCAAGGAAGCCGAAGGTTCGGGCAACGCGGCCGTGGCCGCCGCGTTTGGCGAACTTGTCGAACAGATCGAAGAAGTCCTCGGCAAGAAGCTGACCGACGAAGACGGCACGCCTTTGGTCCGCGACCAAGAGCACCGTTTCGTGGCCGAACAAGCAACGAACTTCAAGATCGACAACATCGACATTCGCAGCCCGCAAAAGAAGGCTGATGTCGAAAAAATTTACAAGCAATCGTGGCCGGCGGTCGAAGCGGCGATTGATGCCCGCGAACGCAAGCTCAACAGCATGAAGCGCGGCGATGAACTTCGCAGCGGTGTGCTCCAAATGGTCAAGGTCTACATCGCCGCCAAACGCGTCATCAGCGTCGGCGATAAGATGGCCGGACGCCATGGTAACAAGGGTGTGATCGCCAAGGTCCTCCCCCGCGAGGACATGCCGTTCCTGCCCGATGGAACACCGATCCAGATCATGCTCAACCCGCTGGGCGTGCCGAGCCGTATGAACGTTGGTCAGATCTTGGAAACCCACTTGGGCTGGGCCGGCGCCTTGCTCGGCTTCCAGGCGCTGACGCCGGTGTTCGATGGAGCGTCGGAACAAGACATCTGGAAGTGCTTCGAAGCCGCAGGGCTGCCAAAGCACGGCAAGGTCAAGCTGTGCGACGGACGCACCGGCGAGCAATTCGAACAGGAAACCACGGTCGGCTACATCTACATGTTGAAGCTGCATCACCTGGTCGATGACAAGGTTCACGCCCGCTCGACGGGTCCATACTCGCTCATCACCCAACAGCCGCTCGGCGGCAAGGCTCGCTTCGGCGGTCAACGGTTCGGGGAAATGGAAGTCTGGGCGCTCGAAGCTTACGGCGCCGCGTACATCCTCCAGGAACTCCTCACCGTCAAGAGCGACGACGTCGAAGGACGCACTAAGATCTACGAAAGCATGGTCAAGGGCGAGAACACCCTCGAAGCCGGCACGCCAGCGAGCTTCGATGTGTTGACCAACGAAATTCGTGGTCTCGCGTTGAACATGCAATTGGAGAAGCGGCGAATCTAACGATCGCCAGCTTTCTCCCGGCTTGGTCAGATCCGAGCCACGAACTGTAAACGTACATCATTCAGAAACACGCAGCACGGCCTTGGCACCATTTACGCCACGGAGCATATATGAGCACTGTCGGAGAAGCATCGTACGATCGGATCAATGACTATTCCTCGGTCAAGATCAGCCTCGCCCGCCCCCATGACATTCGGAGCTGGTCGTTCGGCGAAGTGAAGAAGCCCGAGACCATCAATTACCGCACCTACCGTCCGGAAAAAGACGGTTTGTTCTGCGAACGCATTTTTGGCCCGGAAAAGGACTGGGAATGCGCCTGCGGCAAGTATCGCGGCATGAAGTATAAGGGGATGATTTGCGACCGCTGCGGCGTCAAAGTCACGCACAGCCGTGTCCGCCGCAAACGCATGGGCCACATCGAGCTCAAGGCGCCGGTCGTGCACATCTGGTTTTTCAAAGCGATGCCGAGCCGGTTGGGCAACCTGCTCGACATGAAGACCAGCAGCTTGGAAAAGGTTATCTACTTCCAAGACTACGTCGTCATCGATGCCAAGGACACGCCGCTCAAGCGGCAACAACTACTCACCGAAGAAGAATACCGCACCGCGCGCGAAACCTACGGCGAAGGAACTTTCGAAGCCGAAATGGGCGCCGAAGCGATCCGCAAATTGCTGAGTGTGCTTGACCTCGTTGAATTGTCGAAAACGCTGCGCAAGGATCTGGCCGAAACCAATTCCAAGCAAAAGAAGAAGGACCTGATCAATCGTCTGAAGATCGTCGAAAGCATCCGCGATTCGGACAACAAGCCCGAGTGGATGGTCCTCGATGTGATTCCGGTCATCCCGCCGGATCTGCGTCCGTTGGTGTTGCTCGATAGCGGCAACTTTGCGACGAGCGACTTGAACGATCTCTATCGCCGCATCATCAACCGCAACAACCGGTTGAGCAAGCTGATCGATCTGAACGCCCCGGAAGTCATCATTCGCAACGAAAAGCGGATGCTGCAACAATCGGTCGACGCGCTGTTCGACAATAACCGCTGCAAGCGGCCGGTCCTCGGCTCGTCGAATCGCCCGCTCAAATCCTTGACCGATATGATCAAGGGCAAGCAAGGCCGTTTCCGCGAAAACCTGCTCGGCAAGCGCGTCGACTACTCGGCTCGTTCGGTCATCGTCGTCGGTCCGCGTCTGCGTTTGCACCAATGCGGTTTGCCGAAGAAGATCGCGCTGGAACTTTTCCAGCCGTTCATCATCCGCCGCCTCAAGGATCTCAATCATGCCGACACGATCAAGTCGGCCAAGAAGATGCTCGAGCGCAAGGACGACGTGGTGTGGGATATCCTCGAAGAGGTCATCCGCAATCACCCCGTGCTGCTGAATCGCGCGCCGACGCTGCACCGGATGGGCATTCAGGCATTCGAACCGATCCTGGTCGAAGGCAACGCCATCAAATTGCATCCGCTCGTCTGCAAGGGCTTCAACGCCGACTTCGACGGTGACCAAATGGCGGTTCACTTGCCGCTGTCGATCGAAGCGCAAGTCGAAGCGCATACCCTGATGATGTCGACGAACAACATCTTCAGCCCGGCCAACGGCGCGCCGATCATTAGCCCGTCGCAGGACGTGGTGATGGGTTGCTACTATGTGACGGCACCGATCCCGGATCGCAAAGGCGACGGCATGATCTTTAGCAGCATGGCTGAAGTGATCCTGGCGCATCAACTGAATAAAGTTGACACTCACGCCAAGATCAAAGTCCGCTTGCCCGCGAACCGCAAACTCAAGACCGACAATCCGGCCGATGCCAAGCCCGGCGCAATCATCGAAACGACGGTTGGCCGCGTGTTGTTCAACGACATGTTGCCGCAAGGAATGCCGTTCTACAACTTGTCGATGCGCAGCAGCGAACTGCAAAAAGTCATCAGCGACAGCTACCAAATCCTTGGCCGCCGCGCGACGATCGACCTGCTCGACAACATGAACCAGTTGGGTTTCCGTTCCAGCACAATGTCGGGCCTGTCGTTTGCGACAGACGATCTGATCACGCCCGCCGGCAAGGTGAAGTACGTTGGCGAAGCGGAAAAAGAAGTTCTCAAGTTCAACAAGCTCTACGCCCGCGGCATCATCACCGACAACGAACGCTACAACAAAGTGCTCGATGCCTGGACGCATGCCCGCGAACAGATTACCGCAGACATGATGCGTGAGCATGAAATGGACTACCGCAGCGGCGGTTACATCAACCCGATTTACCTGATGGCGCACTCTGGTGCCCGCGGCGGTGTCGAACAGATTCGTCAGCTCGCCGGGATGCGCGGTTTGATGGCCAAGCCATCGGGAAAGATCATCGAAACGCCGATCAAGGCGAACTTCCGCGAAGGCCTGACCGTGCTCGAGTACTTCTCCAGCACGCACGGGGCTCGCAAGGGTCTCGCCGATACGGCCTTGAAGACGGCCGACTCGGGTTACCTGACGCGCAAGCTGGCCGACGTCGCGCAAAACGTCGTCGTCACGCTGCATGATTGCGGCACGACCCAAGGCATCACCAAGAGTGTGATCTACCGCGGCGAAAAGGTCGAAATCAGTCTCTCCGACACCATCCGCGGTCGGGTTAGCCGTTCTAAGCTCACCGACCCAGTGTCGGGTGCCGTGATCGTCAACGAAAGCGAAATGATCTCTCGCGAAACAGCACGCAAGATCGAAGCCCTGGGCTTGGAAAAGATCCAAGTCCGCAGCCCGCTAACTTGCGAAGCGGCGCTCGGTGTTTGCCGCTGCTGCTACGGGATGGATCTCAGCACCGGCTCGCTCGTCGAAGAGGGCATGGCCGTCGGGATCATCGCCGCGCAGTCGATCGGCGAACCGGGCACGCAGTTGACAATGCGTACGTTCCACATCGGCGGGGCCGGTCAGCGGGCCGTCATGGAACACGAAACCAAGGCCAAGAAGGGGGGTATCGTCCAATTTGCCCGTCTGAAAACGGTCAAGAACGACGAAGGCAAACTGGTCGTTCTGTCGCGCAACGGCGAAATCGTCATCCTCGACGATAAAGGCCGCGAAGTTGACAAGTACGAAATCCCAGCCGGTGCCGTCTTGTTCGTTGAAGCCAACCAAGTCATCAAGGCTGGCCACGTCCTCGTCCAGTGGGATCCGCATAGTATCCCCGTGCTGGCCGAAGTCGGCGGCAAGGTCCGCTATGAAGACGTCATCGATGGCGAAACGATGCGTCTGCAAAAGGATGCCAGCGGGAACACGCGTCGGATGATCGTCGAACATAAGGGCGACTACCATCCGCAAGTCGTGATCCAAGATGAAACAGGTCATATCCTGGATTACTACTATCTGCCGGAAAAGGCGTACATCGAAGTCAACGAAGGCGATACGATCAACCCAGGTGCCTTGCTTGCCAAGACCCCCCGCGAAGTGGCTGGTACGGCCGACATCGTGGGTGGTCTGCCGCGCGTCACCGAAATTTTCGAGGCTCGCAAGCCGAAGGAACCTTCGGTCATGGCCGAAATCGACGGCACCGTCGAAATCTTGGGGGAGAAGCGCCGCGGCAAGCGGACGATCATCATCAAGAACGAAGCCGGCGTCGAACGCGAACATCTCATCAGCCAGGGCAAGCATCCGCGTGTTCACTCGGGTGACTATGTTCGTGCCGGTGAAGCGTTGGTGGACGGACCGCTGGTGCCGCACGATATTCTCCGCATCATCGGCGAAGAAGCGGTGCAGCAATACCTGACCCGCGAGATTCAAAACGTCTACCGCGCTCAGCGCGTGGACATCGATGACAAGCACATCGAAATCATCGTGGCCCAGATGCTGCGCAAGGTTCGGATCGAATCCGTTGGCGATACGACACTCCTCCCGGGCAGTGTACTCGACAAGTTCGACTTCCGCCGCGCGAATGCCGAACTGCAAAAGGCCGTGAAGATCACCGACAAAGGGGACAGCGACTTCGAAGCCGGAACAATCGTTCCCAAGGACACCCTGGAACAAGTCAACGCCCAGATCGAAGCCCTCGGCGGCAAGCCGGCCAAGGGAACCAAGACCAAGCCGGCGACGTCGAGCACACAATTGCTCGGCATCACCAAGGCCTCGGTGCAATCCAACAGCTTCATCTCGGCCGCGAGCTTCCAAGAAACAACCAAGGTCCTCACCGAAGCGGCGCTCGCCGGCAAGGTCGATAATCTGGTTGGTCTCAAGGAAAACGTCATTCTGGGTCACTTGATCCCAGCCGGGACGGGGTTCAAGCACTTCCAGCAATCGGAAGTCCGCATTCGTCCGCAAGCCCTCGAAGAACTGGCCGCCGAAAAGGCCGACGTCCTGGGCAAGGCGTTCCCGCTGCTCGACAGTGCTTCTGCGAATGGTGCAACACCGAACGGTGCCGCCGCCAATGGCAGCGCCGAGCCAGAAGCACCGAAATCCACCGGGGGCGGCTCGCTCGACGACCTCCTCGGCACCGACAACTAACAACAAAGCCGCCGATGGTATCGGCGGGCATTTGTTGTGTGG
Source organism: Pirellulales bacterium (assembly GCA_041736895.1). GTDB lineage: Bacteria > Planctomycetota > Planctomycetia > Pirellulales > JALHPA01 > JANRLT01. The sequence goes on along the minus strand of JBGSSS010000132.1, from coordinate 319 downwards.
GCTTCAGCCCACACGTCAAAAACGCAGCAACAACAACGCGGCTGGAATCAATTCCAGCCGCGTTTTTTGCGTAGTTGGGAGGGCAAGGCTCCTGCCGAGCCGCAATCACATTTCACAAAATTCAGATGCAAATCCCCTCGCCCCGGTTTATAGTAATGACGTTCCGTGGGGGAACGAATCGTAGTAGTTCGTCTAGCGATCAATGTCATGTATAGGTTATACATCTTTGAGCCACGAACTCTCAATTTTGGAGGACAAGGATGTCCCGCTCGCCGATCAAGTACCAAGTCTTGCTATCATCCCCGGTCCGAGCCGAGTT
>JBGSSS010000109.1:0-13128 GCA_041736895.1 Pirellulales bacterium | reverse complement strand
CCGCCGCGCGATCCTCAACCCGCAAAGCGCCGTCGTCGGAACCGAAGCCCGCAATTCGACGGACTCGCTGTTTGCCATTGAGATTCTCGATCCCAAGAACCCGCTCAGCTTGGAACTGAAAAACGGCCAGCCGACGGTTTCGTTCAGCAACAAACAGATCTACGCGATCCGCGTCATAAATCGCGCCCCGTTCGAGGTCGCCGTGCGAATCTCGGTCGATGGGTTGGGGCTCTTCACGTTCAGCAATCCAGAATTCCGCATCCCGGCGACGCCGCAGGGCGAGCCGAAGTACTCGGTGATCATCGTTGACGCGGCCAAGGACGGAAAGCCGGGCGAGACCATCATTCAAGGCTGGCACCGCAACAACAAAGCCGGCGGCGACGACAGTTTTCAAGTCACCGAGTATTCCAAAAGCGCCGCCGGCTTGCTCAACAAGCCGGACAACATCGGCACGATCACCGCGGCGTTTCAAGCGTGCTGGGATAAACAGAAGGATGGCGAAAAGATGCCGGACCTGATCGCGAAATCCGAACCAGCCCAAGGCAAAGGCCGCGGCGGCGACGACAAATTCGCCACCGGCTTCGGCCCGCCGACCGGCGTCGGCAAGGTCGAAGTGCAACGCGAATTTGGGGATGTGCGGGAGACGATTAGTGTGCGGTATGAGGTGAAATAGTAAAGGCTCATCGTTGTATTGCAAATCTAGCTTTTGTTTCAATTCACAGGAACTAAACTACTATGAATATGTTCTTGAACAACCAATTCAGGCTTCTATTTTTGCTCACTCTGGCATTGCCGGTGGGAACTGGACAAGCTAGCGAACTTGAGCACCTCATTCAGTCAGGGCATAGTAACTCCGTCAATAGCGTTGCCTGGAGTCCGGATGGAAAATCAATTGTCACATGTTCTGCAGACAAGACGGCGATCATCTGGATTGCAGCGACAGGCGAACAGCTACGCACTCTGGCTGGACATACACACGATGTCGTGAGCGTAGCCTGGAGTCCGGACGGGAAATCGATTGCTACTGGTTCTCGTGACACTACAGCGATCATTTGGGATGCGGCGTCGGGAGAAAAGCTCAATAGGCTGGTCGGCCATAAACAACTAAGTGTAACTAGCTTGGCCTGGAGCCCAGACGGGAAATCGATTGTCACAGTTTATCTTACGCAAACGATCGTTTGGAATGCGGAGACGGGAGAAAAGGTTCGTTTGGCCAGGAATACCGAAACCTTTAGTAAGGCAGCCTGGAGCCCAGACGGGAGATTTATCGTTACAGTATCTTCTCTCGATAATTCAGCGTTCATCTGGAACGCGACGACAGGGGAAAAAATCCGCACGCTGTCGGGACATACAGACAACATCATGAGCGTAGCATGGAATCCGGATGGGAAATCGATTATTACGGGTTCTCAAGACAAGAAAGCAATCATCTGGAATGCATCGACTGGTGAACAGTTACGCACGTTAACGACCACCAAATGGGTTTGGGGTGTAGCCTGGAACCCCGTCGGAAAATTGATTGTGATCGGTTCAAGTGATGATAGCAATATATGGAACGCTGCGACTGGGGAAAAGCTCAACACTCTAGCTAGGTATAGTGCTGATTGTATAGCTTGGAACCCGGATGGAAAATCGATTGTCTCGACGTTTGGTACGAGCGCGATCATTTGGAATGCTGCGACGGGTGTAACACTCCGCTCGCTTGACAGCAAGACAAGCCATATCCACAAGGCGTCTTGGAGTTCCGACAAGAAAAGACTCGTTACTTTTAATAGCGATAACAGAGCTATTATTTGGGATGGAGCAACAAGGACAACAACACATAAACTGCAAGCGTATGCATTTATTAGCGACATAGCCATGAGCCCAGATGGGAAATCACTGGTCTACGCTTATCATACTAAGGCATCCCTATGGAATTTGGCGAACGAAGAAGAGCTCCACATACTGTCTGGGCATACAGAAAACGTCCACAGCGTTTCCTGGAGCCCTGACGGAAAATCGATTGTTACGGGTTCTGAGGACAAAAAGGCGATAGTATGGAATGCATTCACAGGAGAAAAGCTCCGCACTCTATCCGCACATACAGGCGACGTCATGAGCGTAGCCTGGAGTCCGGACGGGAAATCGATTGCCACGGGTTCAAAGGATGACACAGCAATAATTTGGAATGCTGCGACAGGCGAAAAGCTCCGTACCCTAACAACACCATCTTGGGTTGACAGTGTAGCCTGGAGCCCGGATGGAAAATCGGTCCTCACGACAAGGGGCAACACGGCAATTATCTGGAATGCGGTGACTGGGGAAAGGCTGAGCACGCTGGCCAATCATGCAAATAACATAAACATCGAAACTGCAGCATGGAGTGCGGATGGGAAATCAGTCGTCACGGGTAATTCTGACAAGACTGTGGACCTCTGGAATGCGGCGGCGGAGAAAAAGCTTCGCACTCTGGTTGGACATACAGACTTAGTAACTAGCGTGACTTATAGTATTGATGAAAAATACTTAATCACGACATCAGGGGATGGATCAACACGTATTTGGGAAACCGAAACGGGTAAGGAATTAGTTGCTTTTTATAGCTTTGATGACAAGGATTGGTTGGCTGTTACGCCAGACGGGTATTTCGACGGGTCGGTCAACGGTAGCAAATACCTGCGTTACAGGATCAAGGGAACCAATGATCTCGTACCGTTGGAACGCTACCGCGAGAAGTTCGAAGTCCCTGGTCTCTTAACCAAAATCTGGAAGGGCGAAGCGATCAACAAATCAGGTGAGGTCGTCAAGCTCGATCTGCCGCCGTTAGGCAAGTTGCTCAGCCCGGCGGTCAAAACTGAAGTGAAGCAAGGCAAACTAACCGTCAAAGCATCGGCAGCGAGCCGCGGTCAATATCCTGTGACCAAGTTCCGACTGCTGGTCAATAAGAAGCCATACGCTGTCAAAGAAGGCTTAGTCGAAATCGCATCGCCGAAATTTGGTACGGTCGAAGCAAGTTGGGATATCGATCTCGAACCCGGCAGCCATGAGTTATCCGTCGTCAGCTACAACGACGTGACGTTTCACGTCACCGACCCGGTCGAAGTGCTGTACCTCGGCGGAGGATTGGCCAATACCGATTTGCCGACGCTCTACGTGTTGAGTGTTGGGATTTCGAACTACAAGGAACAGCCGCTCGATTTCGCTCACCGCGATGCGCAGGCAATTGCCGAAGCCTACGCCGCGCACAGCAAGCCTCTGTTCAAGAAAATTGTCACCAAGACGCTGACCAACGAACAAGCGACCCGCGAAGCGATCCTCGACGAGCTGACCGCGCTGCGCAAGAATATGACGCAGCGCGACTACGGTGTCTTTTTCTTTGCCGGACATGGCGTGCGTGATGCGCGGGATAAGCTTTACTTCCTGCCGCATGACGGAAAACGCGACCGGCTGAGTTCCACGGCCATCGATGCGGAAGCGGTCAAGGATGAAATTGTCAGCACACCCGGCCAGTTGCTGGTCATGCTCGATGCGTGCCATGCCGGCAGCATCCTCGCCGGCGCACGAAGTCTGACCGACAATTTGATCAAGGATCTCTCTGCCGAAGACAAGGGCGTGGCCGTGATGTGTTCCTCGACGGGTAACGAAATCTCGGTCGAGGATCGGCAGCATCAGCATGGGCGATTCACGTTGGCGTTGCTTGAAGCAATTCGCGGCGAAGGGACCAAGGAGTTACCGATTCGCAAGGTCGACGGCGCGGTCTACTTCAAGCAAATCGATAGCTACGTCACGGATCGCGTGAAGACGCTCAGTGGCGGCGAACAGCACCCTGTGACTGGTTTCCCGCGGCAATTTCGCGATTTTCCGCTGAGCAAGCCGTAAAACGGTTTACTTCCAGGAAGATAACTCCTCGGCCGTCGTTTAGCTCATGGGACAATCTTTTCCGACACTGAAAACTCTCGCTTGGGCACTTCCATGAACCATGCCTGCTTGTTCTCGCACCTGCTCCTTTGCGTTGGCATCTTCGCCGCGGCTTGCTCGGCCCACGCCGTGGAACTTGAACTTGTCCCGCAACTTGGCCATGCCGGCAAGTTTACCGTCTTGGCTGTGAACGCTGACGAGACCTTGATCGCTACCGGCGGCGATGACAAGCGGGTGATCTTGTACGATGCGCAGTCGGGCTTGCAACTGCGGGCGTTCGATGGGCATAGCAATCAGATCACCAAAATTTCTTTCCTGGACCAGCAGCCGTTGTTGTTTGTGCAGGATTATTCCGGCGTGTCGTATCTCTGGAATTACGAAACAGGCAAACTGTTGCGAAAATACACGGGCCGAAAATCGGAACAGTCCCTGCCGATCATGGCCTCGCCGAGCGGCAAAACAATCCTGCAAATGAGCGAGGATCTCCGCGAGATCGATGTTCAGGATACCTTGACAGGCAAGTCGCGAGTTATCCCCAGTGCGAATGCCGAAAAAATCTTGGCCATCACCTCAGACCAAGAATTGATCGTCCATACCAAACAAGGGAGCATCGAACTCCGCTCGCTCGTCAACGGTCAAACCATTCGCTCCTTGTTGCGCAGCCCCAGCGACAATCCGGTCCAAATTCGGCTCAGCGACGATCAGCGCTTTGCCCTATTGTTTAGTGAAATTGCCTTTGCTGAGGCTCCGGTTCAAGGGAACGTCACGCCGCTGCCGCCCAAGAAATTCTTCGCCTGGGCTCGATTCGTCGAAATCGCAACGGGCAAGGTGGTTCATCCATTCCCGGAAATCCAAGGCGAGAAATACCTCAACGAGCCACTGATTCATCACGACAACAATTTGATTTTGGGGATGGAATACAACGCAGATTCTCCCAAGCATCACCTTTGGAACCTCGCTCGAAATCGCCACAATCTAATAACATTGCCGAATGCCCTGGGATCAAATCTTGGGGTCTGGAAAAAGTTTTTGCCCGAACAAGGCAAGCTGCAACTGATCTTCCGTGAATTCGAAGCCGGTCAGAGCCGGGAATACTTGGTTGATCTCGAAACCGGGCGTTCGCAAGAACGCGTCTATCGCGAAGCTAGCGCGAATCTGACCAATTACAACTTCAACACCAATGTTCACAGCGTTTGGGAAAATGGCCAGTTCAAGGTTCGTGATTCCGCGGGCAAGAAGTTTCTGACAACGCTACGTCCGCGCAGCGCGCCCGTTGAACAGATCGGCTATGCCGAAGAGGGCAAACTTTTGCAGGTCAGTTCCCACCCCCGCCAGCGGCAATTCTGGAACATGACCGAAGGGAAACCCGGCTCGCTCGAGCAATACTTGGCGGCGAACAAAAGCCTGAGCGACTTGCCGGCCGGGTGGTGGTACTTCACCGGCCGCGGACTGATGACGCCGCGCGGTTTGATTGCGTATCCAATTCCGGGCTTCGATTACTTGCCTGACACTATGTCGATTGGAAAAGCCTCGTCTTTCTCGATCACGCCAGGTATGCCCGAGGGCACAAGCGGAGATGGCTCGGCCCTCCAGTACGACCAGGGGGATGTCCGCTTAATTTGCATTTCAGAAGATCGTACCCGATTGCTTTGTTCGTATTTTGATTCTGATTTACGGGTTTATGAGCTTGTGCTTGACACGAATAAAACGACGGCACGCGGGCTGAAAGTTGTGACCTCGGATACTCAGCAAAACTTTTATTCAAAGAACAGACTCTACTCGCTCGATATTCAATTCGATCAACAATCGAAGCACGGAACCGTCCGTGTCTATGAAACGTTCTCGCCGCGAAACGCGCTGACATATAAAATCCCTGGCTTGGGCGGGAATCCGTCGGTTAGCCGTGACGGGCGCTTTCTTGTTGATGAAAATCCGACGGCCGTGGGAGCGGGCGGGATGGCGCGGATTTATGACGTGTTCACGGGAAAACTGCAATTCGAACTCAGTTCGACCAAATACAATACGAGTTATTTGAATCATTCGATCAACGGTCCACGCTATCTATTTGCTCAATTAAACGCCAATTTCCATCCCCAATTGGCTTCAGTGGAATTCGCTCCCTGCCAAGCTATCTCTTTGAACAATGGTGCGGCGCTCGGAGCATTCGGCGGACTCACGAATTGGTATTGTTATCATGAGCGATCCTGCTCGATCAAAACGATTTATCCCGTCGTGGATGAGCGCGATCGTGTTCTCTCCTTCAAGAACCCGCAGACGGCAGTTGTCTCGACAGTAAGGGGCGAGAACGCCATCGAAATTCCCGTGAATACCGACGGGATCACGGACATCGCGCTCTACCAAGATCAATTCGCGATTTCCAAAGCCGATGGCACCATCGATGTTTATGATATCAAGGCAAAAAAACTCCTCTGCACACTGATCATCGCCCGCACCGGCGGGGACTGGCTGGTTTTTACGCCCGAAGGTTTGTTCGATTCCTCGCCGAATGGAACGGATCTGTTGGCGTATCGCATCTCGGGCACAATCGAGACCGTCCCGCTGGATCGCTTTCAGCAAAAGTATTGGACGCCCGGTTTGCTCGAGAAACTTTCCCGCGGCGAACGGCCGCTGCCGGCGCTCAACATCACCAAGAGCCTGCCGCCGAAACTGCGCTTTGCTGCGGGGTTGAAGTCCGGCATGAACTTGAGTTCGAACAAACTCACGGTGCAAGTTAGCGGCCAGACTCGCAACGGCTATCCGATCAAAAGTTTTCAGATCCTCGTCAACGATAGGCCCTATCGCGGCCAACTCGGCACGCAGAAAGTCGCCTCGCCGGACTTGAATGAACAAACGGCCAAGTTCGAACTCGAGTTCGACAGCCCCGGCGAACATACGATCAAAGTTCTTGCCGAGACCGAATATGTCCAAGGCTCGACCGAAGAGCTGCGCGTTGTTTATCTCGGCGGCGGGGTCGCGGATCGCACACTTCCATCGTTGTACATTTTGGCCATCGGCGTGGCCAAGTACCAGGTTCCTTCGCGCTCACTCGATTTTGCCCATCTCGATGCCCAGGCACTGCCGCAAGCCTTTGAAAAGAATAGCACCAACCTCTTTGAGAAGATCGAAAGTAAGGTTCTCTATAATGAGAACGCGACAAGGCGGAATATTTTTTCCGGCTTGCAATGGCTGCGCGAAAAGATGACCGGCAATCCCAAGGCAGTCGGCATCGTCTTTTTCGCCGGCCATGGCGAGATCGACCCACGAGACGGGACGCTGTATTTCCTTCCCTACGACACCGAAGATCGCGATTTTGCCGGCACGGCGATCGAAGCAGATACGCTCAAAAAGCAACTCGCCTCGATTCCCGGTCGCTTGATGCTGATTCTCGACAGTTGCCACGCTGGCGAAATCGGCGCGGCAAAAACCCGCGGCAGCAGCGATGTGTCCGACCAATTGCTGCGTGATTTGAGTTCCGAACAAAACGGCCTGATGGTCATCTGTTCGGCGCTGGGCAATCAAAAGGCTCAAGAGAGCCGCAAATACGAGCACGGCGTTTTCACTCAAGCGCTCCTCGAAGGAATCAGCGGTCAAGGCAATGGCGAAACGGGCGACAAGGAACTGAAGCCGCGCTTGGTTGACGGCGGCGTGTATCTCAGCGAACTCAACGCCTATATCGGGTTGCGCGTGCGGCAGCTTACCAAAGGCGAGCAGTCCCCGATCCACGGTTCGCCCGCCATGCTCAAAGATATTCCCATCAGCAAACCGTAAGCGAGGATCAGCGACGATCACTCACACCAGTTCGGTGCCGCCGCGCGCGTCTTTCACCACCATTTGAATGAAGTGCATTTTCCGCAGCACCGGCCGCGACATCACAAAGGGATAAAAATCGTGTTGCCCCATGCTGCGGGCCATCTCATTGAGCACTGTTGTCAATTGCACCCAAGAGTTGATCAACAAGATCACACGCTGCGCATCGGGGGCCTTGGGATCGTATAGGTCCTCGATCTTGAACGGTTCTACGGCCGCTTCGACCTCTTCTCCATGCAAGCCGAAACCAAGCGCCGTATCGAGGCTATCCACCACATGCAGGTAGTGAGCCCAGGTCTCCGCCCAATCTTCCCAAGGATGCACAGAGGCATACGAAGTGATGTAATTGTCGGCCCAATTCGGCGGCGGGCCCTGCTCGTAATTCTTTTTCAGCGCCGCAGCATAATCCTGGCGCTCGTCGCCAAACAGTTCACGGAATTTTTCCAGCCACGGCGCATCAAAAATCAAACGATCCCAATAATAGTGCCCAATTTCATGCCGAAAATGACCCAGAAGCGTGCGGTACGGTTCGCGCATCTCGTGTCTGGTTCGTTCTCGAATCGAATCATCCGCTTCTTCGACATTCAACGTGATTAACCCATTAGCATGGCCAGTTAGCACGCGCGGACCTTTCTCCGGGTTGCGCAGAAAATCGAACATCACCCCGTGTTCGAGATCTTCGCTGACTTTGGACTTAACGGGTAAGCCGATTCGGAGTAGCTGCGCGACAAGACTTCGTTTGGCATTCTCGATCTTCCGCCACCAGAGAGCGTTATTCGCATCATCCAGTTTTGGAATCGTCTGATTCAAGCGGCAGGAAATACAAAGCGGTTCGGTTTCCGCGGCCGGCGTTAACCAATTGCAACCAGCGGGCGTATTGAAATTTTCACAGCGCCGATACAGCGGTGCGTCTCCCTTTTGGTCGGCCAACTTCCAAGTCCCCACCGCGGGACCAGCAACTAACGAACGAACCTGCGCCAGTTCCGGTTCGTAGCCTAACTCTGCCTTGCAGCCCAAACAGACGCTATTGCGAAAGTACACCGGTCTGCCGCACTGGCAACGATAGGTACGCGGCCGCCCCGTCGAATCGTCGGTTTTCCATGCCTCGGCCAAGCGGCGGGTGATCGCTTCGAAGAAACTCAGCATGTCATGACTCCAAACCGTGAACGATGTTGGGCTTTAGGCATTCAACCTTTTCAGGTTTCAATTCTGCTTACGGACACGACAGGGCAAAAGGAAAAGGCCCGATAATGCAGACTCTTGCGATCGCTCTACAATGAATCGGCCAATTGGCGTGTCAACTGAATCATAGCACTGAATGAAGTGCCGACTTCAATTGGAGGGGCAAAACTGCTTGCCGATTAGACGGCAAATCTGGGAGTTTGCATCCTTTATCGAGCATTCGGCAGACTTGACGCTGTCCCCGCAAATCGAGAGAATTATCATCACTTGCCGAACCCCGCTGGAAATAGCGGTGTCAAGTTTGGCTAAGCGTAGAAACATCGCAATTCTTTTATCTGAATCGGAGCGTAGCTCAGCCTGGTAGAGCGCTACGTTCGGGACGTAGAGGCCGCAGGTTCAAATCCTGTCGCTCCGACTAAAGTCGTTTTTGAGCCGTTCGACCAAAAAGTCGAACGGCTTTCTCTTTGTGGTGACTAGAGTTACGTCCGAAACTTGGCGGTTCAAACAGACCGCATCCAGGATCTGGCGACGAGCGGCCGTGTTTGAACCTCGCCAGATTTCCGCCGCCTTTTGGCTCCAGTCGAACACCGCCAAAGCCGCCTTGCCGTTCTGGGGATCGACCGTACCCAGGCCGCTGAGCTCCTCCTCCACACGGGCCGCGTCGGTCTTGAGTTCGCTCGACTTGTCTTGAAATACACGTTCTTCGACGCTGCCCGCGAGATAGGCGTTGAGCAGGCGGTCCTGCATTGCCGCTAACTCCGACCGCCGTTTCGTTAGGGTAGTGGCATAACGGCGCTGGTGCGAGAGGAGGTCGGTCAGATTGGCCTCCAATGCCGTTCGAAACCACTGGGCAATTTCCGGCGTTGGCAGTCGCAATCGCTCCAAGTCCTCGATAATGGCCTGCTCTAATTTGTCGGCCTTCCAACGGACGGTGGGGTGATCGGGCCCCGGCGAGTTGTTGGCGCAACGATAGTAGGTATGTTCGCGGATGCCGCCGCCGTTTAGTTTGCGGCGAATCCGCTCACCCGTAATTGATTGACCACAGAACACGCAAGTAAGCAGACCGCCAGCCAACGTGAAAGCCGGGTTTCCGGTGCGTCGATTCCGGCCATGCAAAATATCTTGGCAGGCGTCGAACGTCGCGCGGCTTATCAAGCGTTCGTATCGGCCCTCGAACATTTGTCCGTTGCGATGGAGTTCGCCGATGTAGAACCGATTATTCAGGATGTACGACAGCGCCGTGCGATTGAATCGCGGTTGGCTCGTGCGATAGGCATGCCCTTCACGATGCAATTGCTCCGCCAGACTGCCGAACGTGTGCCCACCGCCAGCATACAACTCGAAGATTCGTCGAACCGTCTGGGCGCGTTCGGGGTGCGGCTGCACCGGTGCTTCGCGGTCATCAGTATTCACGTAACCATAGGGCGCTAGGCCGGTCGGCCAGCCTTGACGCACCTTTTCGTCCATCCCCTTGAGCACCTCGCTGCGCAAGTTGTCGCTGTAGTACTGGGCGACGGCCGCCATGACATTGAATGAAAGGGCTCCCGCCGCGCCGGGGCCAAACTGGTTCTCAACGAACGCCAATTGGACACCGCAGACATCCTCCAGTTCCTGCAGGCGGACCGCGTCGCGGATGTTGCGGCAGACGCGGTCGAGTTTGTGGCTAAGGATGGCCTTGATTTTCTCGCGTTTGAGCGCCCATCGAGACACCTGATCGAGCCACGGTCGCATGACGGTGGCTAGGATCACGTCGTCGGCCATGCCCAGATCGTTTAATTCCCACCACAGCCGCTTGGCCATTTCCAGGGCTTGGCAGCGCCCCCGCGTGCGTGAGGCTTCGACCTCGTGGCCCGTGCGATACACGATCTGCTCGCTTTCCAGGTGCGGATGGCCGAACAAGATCGAACTCGGCACACGCACTTCCGCAGCGAGCCGCGCTTGCTCGCGGTCATTCCAGGCCTCGTAAATAACGTCGGGATCGGGCATGTCCCATTCGACAACTTCACGAGCGCCAGCCAGGAACGCTTGGCGATAATGCCATTCGGCAATTTGCTGTGGTCCAGAGACAGGAACACCTGGCCCATCGTTGTAAAACTGCACCGTGTTATTCGGCAGCGCAAGTGTCGCCATCATTCGTCTCCTTCCCCAGGGTTTCTCACCGCGCAAGCAGCCACGCGGTCAGGACATCGATCCGCCGTTGCTCGAGATCGGCTTCGGCTGGCGCTGCGCATTCGACGCGCAGTTCGTACTTCCCAATTCGTTCAGTTTCCGACATGATCCGTCCTCCAGGTCCGTGTACTGCAGAGCAGTGAGAAAGGCTCGACGGTCCGCACCCCGGAGGATGCGGGACCGTGGTCGCCAGCGGCGAGGTCGATCGGTCGTTCGATGGTTGGTTAGATTGGGCGGATCAGGTTTCACCTTTTGCTTTGTAAGCCGCGCGATGGTCGGCCAACGCGGCTCCGTAGTCAAAGAATACCCGCCACGATGCGGCGAGTGTGTTCGGGTCGGCATCGAAGCCGAAGAACTCGACCGTGGGCGATTCCTTGCCTTGCAGGAACGCCACGATGATCGCCGCATCGGCGGGGCTCCCGAACAAATACCACGCCTTGGCACTCGTGCCACTAAAGCGAGCGCTGTTGGAAAGACGCGACTCGACCTCGAGCGTCACCGAGTTCTTCAACGCATTGCCTGTCGGCAAATCGTTGTTGGCCCGCTGAATGTAATCGCTCAGCAGCAATTGCTTGGACATATGCTGCAGATCAGGCGGCACCAATAGCGTCCGAGGGCGAATGTCCAGGTCACGATTCTCGGCATCCCGTTGGGCCATCATGCGCACGATGCCTTTGGAGAGTGCATCGAGTCCCAGCGCCGTTGGCGCTCCCGCGTCATAGTTGCCATTGCCGCCGGAGAAGAACGAGCCACCATTCGCCAGCAGAACCGTGTAGACCAGATCCGAAAGCGAACGCATGGCAGCGCGGCCCAACGAACGGGACGTGTCATCAAACACCGTTAGATCGTCGTTGATGATGTCACGGCGGTCGATGGTCAGCATCTTGGCGAACGTATCGACCGAGTAGCTGTACGTCGCTTCCTTGAGCGAACCATGCTTGATTTCACCACCTGGTGGGACTTCCTGTAGGTCGCCAGAATCGCTGATCCGGATGCCCGTGTGATTCTTAAAGTCAGTGGCCGACTTGATCGCCGCGAAGGCACGCCAAGTGGCGGGTGCTTCGTTGTAGGCTTCGAACAACACCTTGTTGGCCACGTCGCTCAAGGCGGCGGGCAACGACACCGAACTCAAGGCCGCGCGAATCAAACCATCGCGACCGTGATAGGCGTCGATGCCATCGATCTGCAACGCGGTGCGGCACAGGTCGATGAGATTCGTCGCCCGCAGTTCGCGGCCTTGCTGCGCGGCGTCAGCGCCTAAATGCTTTTCAGCCAAATGGTCGCATCGCATGTGCGCCAGGATTGCCGCTTCGAGCACCTGGCGCGAAGCCGGTTCCCGCCGCATGTGGATTGCCGGTCCGCTCGGCCGCGACCCGCGCAAGACTTCCAACTCTGCCCGCTGGCCATCCCAGCCCTCGCTGATGGCCCGAGCTTCGATGTCGCCATGCCGACCGCCGCACGCGCGACGGATCGCATTGATGCGTGAGGTTTCGGCCAAGGCCTCGGTTCGAATTTGCTCGGCCGTAGGTGTTTCTACTGACATTCCTTCCTCCCTTCGTTGACTCGCCGCAATCGACACCGACGTTCCGGCATCGGCCCCGATGGCGACGATAGAAACTTCCTTGAGCACGCCCGCCCGCACGAGCGTGAACCCGCTGCCAGGCGCTTTGATCGCCCGACCGTTGACCTGCACCGTTTCGCCAGCGCGCACGCGTTCGTAATCGAGCGGCGCGACGCCGACGCTGGCCTGAAACCGAAACCCACCCTGGGCCAATTCAATGACTTGCCGCGCGGCATCGGTCGTCGCTGCGATTTGGCCCTGGACCAGAAGGCGGTTGTTGGTAACCGCCGCTTTGCCGTGGCCCACGATCCCCGAAAGACGGGAATCGTGATCGGCTAGAATCCCGACCTGCTCGGCTGAGGCGTCGATGCCCGAGAGATCGAGCACGATTGGCCCCCACCCTGGTACTGTCATCAACCCGCCGGTGTAAGCCACGATGTGGACCGTCGGCTGTTTGCCGCTGGCCCGAATCTCGACCTCGGCGGCCGAGAGAATCAATTCGTCAATCG
>JBGSSS010000044.1:0-24460 GCA_041736895.1 Pirellulales bacterium | reverse complement strand
ATGTCGCACGTCGCGCTCGCCCCCGCCGGCGGCGGCTCGGGCATGACGCACCGCAGGCACGGCGTCTCGCCCGGCAAGATGCTTAGGACTTGCCCCTCGTCGCCGAGACACCCGCCATAGACCCAGGGGACGCCGAGCGCATGCGCCGCGTCGTTCACCAGGAACCGCGTCTCGAAATTGTCCGTCCCATCGACGATGCAATCGACGCCAGCGCAGAGCGAGGCAATGTTGCCCGCGTTGACATCGGCGACAATCGGCTCGATCTCGATCGAGGAGTTGATTCGGCGCAGCTTGTTCGCCGCGGCAACAGCCTTTGGCAACTCCGCCGCCAGATCGTCCTCGTCGAACAGCACTTGCCGTTGTAGGTTCGTTAGCTCAACGAAATCGCGATCGACAATCCGCACGTGACCCACGCCCGCGCGCACAAGCAAGTTGGCACTCACCGTCCCCAGCGCGCCGCAGCCAACGATCAGCACTCGTGCCGCGCGCAGACGTTCTTGCCCATCCTTGCCGAACGGGGCGAAGCGAATCTGGCGGGAGTAGCGATCGGGTGTGTCGGACATCAAATCAATTACGTTTTTTGCCGCAAGAAAAGCAAAAAAAGCAAAAATGGGGATACAAAGTTAGGTTTCTATCTTAACAGCCTCTCCGCATTTTCTTTGCTTTTTTTGTTTTCTTTGCGGCAAAATTGCATTTGCATTTTGCGGCTAAGCTTCAAAGCAAGAGATACCCGGCAAACACTCCTTGACTCGCTGTCTGAGCTTGCAGTTTGTCGCATTCTTTGCGGCGCTCTCCCAGGCTCGTCGTTGGCTGCAGCGGCAGTTGTACCAGCAGCGGCAATTGATCGGACCAGGTTCCATCCGGCTTGATGAGCGCGGCGACTTGTTTGCGTTCGTCGGCGTCCGTGTCCCGCAATCGAATCTGGGTTGCTGCTTCGGCATCGATGATCCAGAGCAACTCATTCGCCGCATGATCCAAGGCCGGCTTCTCCTGTTGGTCCGCGGTTGTCATTAACCCCAGTACCGCCGGAAACGCACGGGCCGCGAGCAGTTTCTCGGGTGTCAATTGCTCCCCGCGCGCGTCCCAAAGAACTGGCAATCCTGACCAGCCGGCACGTTGTACAAGCTCTTCCGCCAACTGTTCGAGCACGAGGACAGCTCGTTGTTCCCGCAAAGATTTCCAAGCATCATCGTTGCTCGCGGACAAATCCAATCCGCGCGTCGAAAACCCGCGCAGGACATACCGCTCGCCATCCATCGACAGCGTTGGTCCTTTCACGCCAAAGCGTTTCAGGGCGACCCAGGTCGTTAGTTGACGCGAGTCAGGTAACTGCAACGTCAGCCGATAGTGCATCGGCAGGTTCGGCGTCCAATAACAAACGTCTGGAACCGTGACCGACCAGCGTGTGGAATTCGATTCTGCGCGCAGCGGGATCTTGTACGGCAGCGTGTTGCTGAATTTGCAGAACGGGCCGTAGAGCGTGGCGCTGACGATGGGTGCGGTTTGTTTGTGAAGCGGCGAGACGGACAACGTCGCTTCCGTCGGCGCGGCAAGGCCGAGACGCACGTCGTAGCCGTGTTCGTAGAGGCGATCGTTCTGCTGCAAATCGTTATTCATACCCGTTTAGCGGCGACTCGAAGAGGAGTGTTTTTTTCGTTTAGTTACTTCTTCCACTGCTTCAAAAGTCTTCCCGTCGGCGTATCGAGCTTCCGCACCTCGGCCGGCGTTCCCTTGGCGATGATGCGGCCGCCGTCGGCGGCCGAACCGGGGCCAAGTTCGATGAGGTAGTCCGCCGCTTGCAAGATCAGCGGATGATGATCCGCCACAATCAGCGAATGGCCGACGTCGAGGAGTGATTGGAAGCAGTTCAGCAGCTCTGTCACGTCCGAAAAATGCAGCCCAATCGTCGGCTCGTCGAGCAAGAACAGCGTTCGCGATTTCTTCAGCGAAGCGATATACGCCGCGAGCTTCAGCCGCTGCGATTCACCGGCCGATAGCGTGTTGGCTGGCTGGCCGAGGCGTAGGTATTCGAGCCCAACGTCGAGCAATTGCTTCAGTCGCTTTTGAATCTCCGGCGCGCCGCGGAAGAACGTGAACGCCTCGCGAGCCGTCATGTCGAGGACGTCGGCGATGTTGCGGTTGCGGTATTCAACCTTGAGAATTTCGCTGCGGAACCGGCGGCCTTGGCACGCGGGGCATTTCATGAAGACATCGGGCAGGAACTGCATGTCGATGCGCTGGTACCCATCGCCTTCACAAACTTCGCAGCGCCCGCCGGCGACATTGAAGCTAAAAAAACCTGGCGTGTAGTTGTGCGTCCGCGCGTCGACGGTGTCGGCAAACAGGCGGCGGATTTCGTCGAGGATTTTCAGGTACGTCGCCGGATTCGAGCGCGGCGTTTTACCGATCGGCGCTTGATCGATCAGGATCACGTCCTCGAGTTGCCCGTCGCCGGAGAGCGCATCGTAAGGGAGCGGCGCTTCGGCTTCGATTTTTTTCTTGCGGCAGAGCGCGGGGTAGAGCGTCTGTTCGAGCAGTGTGCTCTTGCCCGAGGCGCTGACGCCGCAAACGACGGTCAGCATGCCGAGCGGAAAATCGGCGGTGACTTTTTGCAGGTTGTTCCCCCGCGCGCCGGTAATTCGCAACCAGCCATGATTTGTCTCACGCGGCGTGCGTGCCGCCGGCTGAAATCGCTCGCCGGCCAAGTACGCCCCCGTCGCGCTGTTGGGGTGCTCCAGCATTTCGCGCGGCGTCCCTTGAAAGACGACCTGCCCGCCGCGCTCGCCGGCCCCGGGTCCGATCTCGATCAGTTGATCCGCCGCGCGGAGCACCGCTTCGTTGTGTTCGACGGCAATGACCGTGTTGCCGCGGTCGCGGAGCTTTTTGAGCAATTGCACGACGCGATCGACTTCCGTCGGATGCAAGCCGAGCGTCGGCTCGTCGAGCCCATACAGCACATTGACCAAGCTTGACCCGAGCGCCGCGGTGAGGTTTATCCGTTGGGCTTCGCCGGTGCTGAGCGTGCGGACCAAGCGATGCAACGAGAGATAGCCGAGCCCTGTCTGTTCGAGGTACCGCAGCCGCTGCTGCACTTGGTCCAAAATCATCGTCGCGGGCGAACGCCGGGTGGCCGGGTCTGACCAACGGAAAGACCCGGAACGCTTGGCTACTGATACATTAACTGCCGAAGACGCAACGTCCGCACTTTCCGGGTCCTCACTTCGTTCGTCCCCGGCCACGCTATGTTTTGCTCCCTTCGGCGTGCGATCAGTATCCGCGGATAACTTTTCTTGCACCAACTTCAGCAGCTCCGTCAACGAGAGCCTTTCCAAGGCAGCAAAGTTGTGCTCCCCAATTCGATACGCAAGCGCCGTGGGATTCAATCGCTGGCCGTGACACCCGGGGCATTCGGTGCTGCTGCGCCAACGGCTGTGAAAGACGCGGATGTGCATCTTGTACTTGCGTTTTTCGAGCCAGGCAAAGAACCCATTCAGCCCGCCGAACTTTTTTTCCGGCACGCCTTCTTCGATTAGCTTTTTCTGCGCCGCTGTCAACTGCGAGTACGGCACATCGACGGGCAGGTCATACTCCGGCGCGAGCGCGAGCAGCTCTTCGAGCTCATGCGCATACGCCGGCGTGTTCCACGGCGCGATCGCGCCCGCGCGGATCGACTTCGTTGGATCCGGGACGATCAACGCCGGATCGAGGATCAGGAGGTTGCCGAACCCTTCGCACTCGGGGCATGCGCCGAGCGGACTGTTGGGGTTGAAGAGCGCCGGCGTCGGCGTGGGAAAGGTTTGGCCGCAGCCGCGGCAGCGCAGTTCGGTAGGAAATTCAAGACGTTGCCAAGGAGTGCCATCGATAAAAGAAAGACTATGAGTGGCCGGGGACGAACGAAGTGAGGCCCCGGAAAGAGTTGATGTAGAGTAATGTGAATTTTGAAGGTTCGACACCAAACGTTCCGGGGCTTCCCGTTGGTCAGACCCGGCCACCCGGGTCGTTTCTGTCGCTTCGACATATGCCACGATGCCCGCCACGCTCGGCTGGCGAAACGCCACTTCGAACGACTCGCGCAACCTGCGCTCGCTCGCGGGGTCAACCTTTACGCGATCGATGACTACGCCGAGTGTTTGCGGCGCGGAGTTTTGTTGCAGAATCTTTTGTTGCAATTTTGCGGCCTGCGCCGGATCGTCGAGCGTCGTTGTTTGACCGGCGAAGAGCAGCCGCAAATACCCTTGCTCGCGGCATCGTGCTAGCAGCGACTCGACTTGCTCCGCCTCCACACCGGCGGGCAATGTCTGCTCGACGACTAACAGCGCTCGCGAACCGGCGGGTTCTTGGAGCAACTTCTGCACCGCGCTTGTCGGCGTAAAGACCTGGACCAACTGTCCACACTTTTCGCAGTACGGCTGTGCCAGTTTCGCGAAGAGCAACTGGAGATAGTCGTCCAATTCTGTGACGCTGCCGACGGTGCTGCGGTTCGATTTGCCGTATTGCTGCGGCTGCACGGCGATCGCCGCGGGGAGGCCCGAGATCGAGCGGGCGGCCGGCTTTTCGAGCTTTTCCAGGAACTGCCGCGTGTAGGTCGAGAAGCTTTCGATGTACCGCCGCTGGCCTTCGGTATAAAGCGTATCCAGGGCTAGGCTGGTCTTGCCGGACCCGCTGACGCCGCAGATAACGATCAATTTTCCCAACGGAATATCGAGGTCGATTTCCCGCAGGTTATGCACCGCTACGCCCCGCAATTCGATCGCTTGGGTCGGGGGGCGCGAACTTTTTCTTGACGGAATTGTCTCAGGTGACATAATGCAATTGTCGCAGGTGCCGAGCTAACGTGGTTCGGCCGGACTATAGCCGGCAGCGTGGGAAACTGGTTCTTACGCCCCCGGGTGTCTTTTGCGAGAGGAGGTGGTCTGCACATGTGTAGTCATAACCAGAGGTGGCCCGCTTGACCAGCGGCCGACGGGTTGCTTGATCCCCGAATTCGTTCAGCGATGAGGGGATAGCGATCGCGCAGGTTCTTCGGCAACGTTGAACTCGCGGTAGTCGTCGAGCAGCCACTACTTGCTAATAAGCAAACAAGGCTCGCCCTGGCAACGGGGCGAGCCTTCGTTTTTTGGATGCTCGTCTCGTAGCCGAAGTCGTAAGACTTTGGACTGCAGGTCGTAAAACCTCGGATGCTTGCAAGTTGAACCCCGAAACCCAAAGTCTGACGACTTCGGCTACGGACGACAGCTTGCTGCGTAACTTGGCAAATTCTAAGATCAGCAGCAGGCAATCTCGTCACATGGAAACTTTCGCATGAGCAGGAAGCGCACGCCGTTCAAGGACGAAGCCGAACTCTGCACGGCGTTGATTGAACGCGCGCTCGACGAAGGTTGGATCGCGTACCCGGAAACCAAGGGCTACGACATCGTGCTGGCCCGCGCTGGAGTGCAGATCGGCGTCCAGGCGAAGATGCATTTCAACGCGGCGCTGCTGCGGCAGATTTTGCCGCCGCGGGCCACCTGGGGTTCGCCGCCGCCGGACCAGCCGCATCATCTTGCCATTTTGCTGCCGGCGTACGATGACGATGTGAGCGAAGTTTGCGACGCGCTGGGGATCGTCTACTTCTACTACTGCAACGAAGCCCAGGCGATCGTTCCGCCGCTGCGCGCCGCGACGCGCTGGGATCATTGCAGCCAGTTGCCGCTGGACTTGCCCGAGTATGTGCCCGATGTCGCGGCGGGTGTGCCGTCGCCCGTGGTGCTCACGGAGTGGAAGATTCGGGCGTTGCGGCTCTGTGCGCTGCTCGAAGTGCGCGGGTATCTGACGGACGAAGATTTTGGGGAACAGTATTTCGATCGGCGCCGTTGGTTGCATCCGTTTCGCGATTGGGTGATCCACCAGGACGGGCAGTACATCGCGGCGCCGGGCCTCAAGTTTCCGGAGCAGCATCCGACGGTGTATGCCGAGATTTTGCGCGAAGTGCGTGCCGAGTTGGAGCAGAATACTCACTCAGCAATAACGTTGTGCAAAAAGAATGGGACACTGATTTGACTGATTGAACGGATCGGCACTGATCTGAAAAAAGGCAGGTTCCGGTAGTAGCCCGCGGAGTTAGCAAGGGAGGGCGTAGAAAATAATCGAGACTCCCTTGCTTACGCGTCGGGCTGGTAAAAGACTTGCTGATCAGTGAAAATCAGTCGCATCAGTTTAATCAGTGTCCCTTTTATTTTGATCCCTGCGCCGGTTCGGCGATCGATTGCAAAAAGATGCGAGCCTCTTCGAAGTCGGTTTGCAGCTTCATGAAGACTTCGAGATCGCCGCCGTGATCGGGATGAATTCCTTTGACCATCTGGCGATAGGCTTGGAGCAAATCTTGCTCATCGCAAGGCAGCTTCAGACCAAAAGCCCGCAGCGAGCGCGGCGTTTTGTGGCGTGCCCAGAGCGGGATCTGCGGCAGATAATCGCGAACCAAAACCAGCTTCCGGCCGCACGCTTTCAGCCACGCACGAAAGTCTGAGAACCAGTAGCCGAGTCCAAAGAGGAGGGCCGCGAACACGGCAATGCCCAGGACGATCAAGATCGACAGGTCAATTCCGTCGGGCCAAGGACGGCCAACGGACTTGGTTGCCGTACTGAGCAAAAGTACTTTCAGCAACATCGGCAACTCACGCCTGCTGGAAGGATTGTCGTAGTAAAAAACAAGCCATCCACGTTGGATGGCTTGTTCAGCAAAATGATCGTTTATGAATCTAGAAACCCATGCCTTTCAAATTCGGCATTTTTCTGCCGGCTTTTTCTGCGGCTTTCGAGAAGCGTGGCTGCATTTTCTTCATTTCGGCGAGCATTTTCTCCGCGAGACGTTTTTGCTCTGCTTCACTTGGTTTTCCTAACTTCTTGGCACGTTCCTCGATGGATTTGGCTTGTGCCTCGTATTTCGCTTTCATTTTCTCTTCGGGAACACCATTTTCGAGGTCCGTTAAAGCATCGTTCATCATGCGAATTGTGTCATTCAACAAGCTATCGTGGGAATCCCCGCAACCGGTCATGCTCAAGCAGAAAAGGGCGATCAGGCAACCTAGAAACATGCGCTGAATCATAGAACTCCCCCCGACTAGAAAAAAAGGATAATGGGCGAAATCGGACATTAGTTTACACGTTGCAATTGCTTTGTCCAAAAAATTCTGTATCGATTTGTGAGTAGAAGATCAAAGCAATATGGTTACTTGGTGGTGACGGAGTCGGCCAGAGCATAGTTCGGCAGTTTGAGAACTTTCCCGGTCTCATGCAACGTGCCTTTTAAGGCGAGGTCCGAGAATTTCCTTTCAACATCGAGCGGTTTCGTGGTGTTGATCATTTTGATGCTTTCCGCCTCGGTTAGCTTGGGGAGCTTGGCGATCCGCGCATCGATGTCCGCGACTTGCTCGGCGAATTGTTTATTCACTTCGTCAACGCTCTTGCCTGATTCGCGCTCGGCCAGGATTTTCAGCGCCAGATCGCAAGCTTCGTTCATGAGTTGCAGATGCTGCCCGCCGCTGGTGCCGTTGCCGATTCCTCCGCCGTTGCCTTGACCGCCGCCGGAGCCAGGTTTGTCTCCGCCGTCGCCGCAACCCGACAACAGAGATGCGATGACGATCAGGCTGACAGAAAGGAATCGGTGGTGGTGCATGATGAAATCCGGATGTGTACCGTATTGAGTTGTCGAAAATTCAATTGCTACTCGCTCGAAGCATGGCTTCGAGCTACGAAACTTAGACCTTCGGCTCCCAACCGCTGCGATACTCGCGTTTCCAGTATTTCTCCGCCGACGCGTTGTCGATGATTTTACGCGCCGCCGGATCGAACTTGACCACCGTGCCGGTACGGTAGCTCATGTTCCCGAGGTGACAGAGTAGCGTGCTCGTTTGCCCGATGGCGATTTCCGAGTTCGGTGTCTTGCCGGTGCGGACGCAGTCGAGGAAGTTCTCGATGTGGCCTTGCTCACCGCCGCTCCCTTTGCCTTCGGCAACTTTCTCGCCCTTCAGGTCGTAGATCACATAGTTGCTGCCGACGTTGTGCAGCGTCCCTTCGCTGCCGTACCACACGACAAACGGATGCTTCTCTTCGCGCCGCGGGTGGCAACTGCTTCCTTCCCACGCGATGCCGACGTCGCCGAAGTCGTACTGCGCGACGCCCGTGTCGGGTGTTTCTTGGTCATCGTCGAAATGATATCGCCCGCCGGTGTAGCTAACTGTTTCGGGAAGTTCGACGCCGAGTCCCCAGCGCGCGACATCGAGCGCGTGGATCCCGTTGTTAGCCAACTCGCCGCCTCCGTAATTCCAATGCCAGTGCCAGTTATAATGCAGCAAGTTGTCCTTGAACGGTGCTTCGGGCACGGGACCTTGCCACATCGTGTAATCGAGGTTCTCCGGTACCGGCGCGGGCTTGCCACGGCCAATCGTTTTGCGCGAGTTATCGTACCAGCAACGCGCGTAGAGCGGTTTGCCGATCGCGCCGCCGCGGATTTTCTCGACGGCCTCGATCAGCGCGGGCCAACTGCGGCGTTGGTTTCCCATTTGGACGGTGCGCTTGTGTTTCCGCGCGGCGGCCACCATTGTTTCGGCTTCCCAGGCATTGTGGCTGCCCGGTTTTTCGACGTAGACGTTCTTGCCTGCGGCGCACGCCATGATCGTCGCCGGTGCGTGCCAAAAGTTTGGCGTCGCAATGAACACCGCGTCGACTTTCTTGTCGTCAAAAATCTCGCGCAGATCACGCACCGGCACGGGCGAGTCGGCTTTCTTGGCGGCGATGGCCTTCATGCCCGTGTCGAGCCGCTTGGCATCGACATCGCAAAGGTACGCGAGCTTGGTATTCGGCGCGTTGAGAATCGCCGCGACATGAGCCATCCCGCGGCCCGTGCCGATCACGCCGCAGATGATCTCGCGCTTCTCATCAGTAGATTTTTCCTCGGCCCAAGTATGCGGCGCGAGCGCCGTCGCCGCGGCAGCCAGGGTCGAAGTCTGCAAAAACGTCCGGCGTGTTTGGACGAGGGGCATCCGATCATTCTCCGCGAAAAGAAAAATACAAGCCACAGATGAACACAGATTGTCACAGATAAAATGCAAGAAGATCACATACACGACTTCAATTCATGAAGCACTTCTGCTGCATTTTGCATTTATCTGTGTCCATCTGTGGCTAAGAATCTAGAAAACTACTTGCCGGCGATCGGGCGGATCTTGATGTTGCGGAACGAGACGACGTTGCCGTGGTCTTGCAAGCAGATGTAGCCCTTGGTTGGTTTGCCGAAGCCGACGGTTTCACCGGTTTCTTTGTCTTTGCCGCTCCAGGTGGCGAACTTGCTCTTGGCGACCTTTTCGTCCCAATCCTTGCTCCCCTTGACGTACTCAACGTATTTGGTGCCGTTCATGGACTGCTCGCACTTCTCGGGCGTGATCAGAATGCGCAGCGTGTTCCATTCGCCGGCCGGTTTCGTCGCATCGGTCGTCGCTGGATAGAGTTGATAGAGCCAACCGGCTTTTTGCGGGTCCTTGCCATCGACATTGTCTTGGATTTGGACTTCGGGTCCGGTGAAGTACGGAGCTTTGTCGGTTTCCTTGACGTGGTACATGAGTCCGCTATTGCCACCTTTGCTGATTTTGTAATCGAGCGTGAATTCAAACGCGTCGTATTGTTCCTTGGTCACGATGTCGCCGCCCCCTTTGCCGGTAAGGGTCAACTCGCCGTCGGCGACTTTCCACATGGGGTTCAGGTCCGTCTTGCCGTAGTTGCGGAATTGGTCGGCCGACTTGCCGTCGAACAGAAGCTTCCAGCCGGCGTCTTTTTCCGCGGCGGTCAACTCATTGACCGGATCGGCGGCGAAGGAAGCGAGCGAAAGAGACAAGAAACTCAAGATGGCGAAACAAGCAACACGCATGGGTGACTCCCGGAAAGACAAAAAGCGAAGTTGGGTGGAGAGGTGAACATTGAGCAGTAAACAGTGAGCGGGGAAAGACTTGAACCGAACGAAACCCGGTTAGCGGCGAGCCGAAGGCGAGCGTTTCAGTGAGACAGCGGGCAGAAAAACGGAATAATCCACTTCCCCTTCAAGTGGCGAGTCCGTGTTTGACGAACGAAGCTTCGTTGTCGCCGTTGATTCTAGCCCTGGAGTTGGCGGCCTGCAATTGTCGGGGGAATTCGGGTTGTAATACACCGTACGACGGACTTCCAGTCCGTCGAAATCCCGAGACATCTTGCGACGGACTGGAAGTCCGTCGTACGAAATTGCACGCATGACCAGCACCGGTTTTTTTTGCTGTTCAGAGTCGCTTTGCGCATAATCGAGCAGCGTATTGACTTCATTCAGGGGCCTTACGGGCGAATTGAACTGGCATGGCCAACATTCTCATCACCGGCGGCACCGGGTTTATCGGCAACAACTTGGCACGAACGCTCATCGAGCGTGGCGACAACGTCGCGGCCTTGGTGCGCGATGTCGGCCGGGGCGATGGGCTGCGCCGACTCGGCGCGCGGCTCGTCGTCGGCACGATCGAGCAAGCAGACAAACTGGTCGAGGCGCTCCAGGGCATCGACGTCGTGTACCATGTCGCCGGCATCATCAAGACGCTCGACGAGTCCGATTTTTTTCGCGTCAACGAACTCGGCACGGGACTACTGGCGCAGGCCTGCGCGAAACAAGCGAAGCCGCCAACGTTGTTGATCGTCTCGTCGCTCGGCGCGGCGGGTGTTTCCGAGCGCGGCAACCCGCGCGATGAAACGATGCCCTCGGTGCCGGTCTCCGAGTATGGCAAGAGCAAACTCGGTGGCGAGAACGCCGCGCTTGCCGTGGCCGATCGAGTGCCGATGACGATCGTTCGTCCCCCGATGGTGTTGGGGCCGGGAGAGAAGACTTCGCTTGATCTATTCAAGACGATCAAGAACCTGCGCATGCATTTCATTCCTGGCTTCGATCCGAAAACGTATTCGTGGATCGATGTGCGCAGTTTAGTCAAAGGAATGCTCTTGGCCGTGGAACGCGGCGAACGCTGCGCACAATACGGCGGGACGCCAGGGCAGGGGATCTACTATCTGGCCGATGCCGAAGAGTGGACGTATCGCGAACTCGGCGAGGGTTGCGCCAAAGCACTGGGCAATCCGTTTTACATGAACTTTCGCGTCTGGAATTTCTTTATGAGCCGGCTCGTCAAGTGGAGCGTCATCTGGCACAGGCATCGCGGCCTTGAGGCACCGTACATGAACTGGGACAAGTACAAAGAGATCAAGGTCGGCGATTGGACATGCAGCGCGGCGAAAGCCCGCGAGCAACTCGGCTTCGTCCCCGGCGATCCGCAGACGCTGCTCAATGAAACAGTCGCCTGGTACCGCGAAAAAAAGTGGCTGTAAATTATTCTTTCAGCTCGATTCATCGCAAAAGCACCCCAGCCGCTTGCGTCATAGCGATCAACGCCCGCAACCGGCTGCGAACGGGTGTTCGCGCCGGATTGCGGGGATCGATGATGAAGTTGTCATTCGAGCGAGCCAGTCGGATGTTCCACTTGGGACAAGCGACTACTGCTTCTTAAAGTTCATGCCGTTGCCGCCGTATCCGCCCCAACCGCCGTTCCCATTGTTCCAGCCGCCATCACCGTTGGGGTATTGGGGTTGCTGAGGATATTGGGGCTGCTCTGGATATTGTGGTTGCTGTGGATATTGTGGAAAGTTCGGAGTCGGGTAGTGGCAATTTCCGCTGGGGTACTGAGGGTACTGCGGATATTGTGGGTACTGGGGATAGTTCGGCGTGGGGTAGCAGTGGCCCGAGTGGCAATTGCCGCTGGGATACTGAGGATATTGGGGGAATCCGCCCCCCCACCCGCCGCCGCCATACCCTGCCGAAGCCGTCGACGTCCACAAACAAGTGACAGCCAAAAGAAGAGCAAAAACCGCGATCGAACATGCACGTTTCATGGGTGAAGTTCCTTCAAAAGAGAGAGGCTATTGATTCAGGCCGTTCGAAGTGACCGGACCTGTTGAACAGCCAAGCGTCGCGGCAGAGGGATTGTTACATGCGGTTGTGAAAATATTTCTTTCGCTATTTGCAAACCGTGGTTATCACAAATCCCCGCGAGGAATTAGGGGATAACATGGGCCGAGCCCCCCTAAAAAATCAATATTTGTAGCTTGGACGCCGGTGATCCATTAAGATTCTGAAATTGGCCGAATAGACGACAGTATCTCTTTGAAACAGGGGAACGAAGCAAATGATCGTAAAAATGTTTTGCCGGATCACGTTGCTAAGTTTATCGATCTGCTGCGCTCTGGACGCAAACGCTGCGCGAGCCGAAGAGCCAGCCGTCCAAACCGAAGCGTTGAAACTACTGCCCGGAATGTTTATCCCGTCGCCGATCGAGGGGGCGAAGCAAGAGATCAAACTCCCGGCCAGCACACCCGGGTTCGTCGTGGGTGGCGGCGGGCGTTATCTGGTGATGCGTTTTGAAACGCTGAGTAAACTCGCGGTGTTCGATCTCTGCACGGCCAAGATCGCGTACTATGTGACGCTAGAGGATGCGGAGACGATGTTCGCCGCCAGCTTAGAAAAGTTGGTGCTGGTCTCGCCGTCCAAAATGACGATTGCCCGCTACAACCTAGCGACCGGCGTGCGGGAAAAAGTTCAACCGCTGCCAGCCAAGAAGCAGCCAATTGAAATGGCACTCGGCTCGGCTTCGGCGGGACCGCTGTTGCTGATCGTCAAGAGCGATAGTCAGCCCATGATTTGTCTCGATCTCGAGACGCTGAAAGAATCGGCAATAACGGCGGGATATTTCCATGTGAGCAGGGATTATCCGATGGAGATTCGCGCGGCGGCGAATGGCCGAATTTTTGCCGGGTGGGAACCGGGGATATCTCCCTCGGGCGTAAATCTGTTTACGGTGCGAAACAATAGTATCCATTTGTATAACGAACATACTTCCGTAGGCACCATTATTCCCAGTCCTACTGGAAAGATGTTGTATACAGATCGGGGGATTCGGCAATTGAATGAAGATGAACGCGAAGAGCGAAACCGCGAGCAAAAAGACGAAGGCTCCGTCTATCACCCCGCGACACATGGAGAAATGTATTATTGCATGACGACGAAAGAGGAACGAAACGGGCGTGGACATGCGGAATCGAATAGTAGCCGCTTCACGGTCCACTTGCCCAATCAAAAGCAGCCGTTGTACGGTCTTACGGAGCTTGAGATCTTTTCAAAAAACGGCGGCGTTCCTCACAACGCCCTAGACTATCTCGATAGCTATGTTGCTTTCGTGCCGGGAGCCAAAGTCCTGGCCGTCTTATCGCCCACGCGGGATCGGCTGACTCTTTATCGGATCAATGTCGATCAGGCGTTGGCGAAAACCGCGGCGGATTATTTCTTTGTCGATTCGGTGACGCCGCTCAGCGCCGTTGCGGGTGTGCCGTGGGAGTACCCGCTGCAAGTTCGCTCGAAAGCCGACGGGGTCAAGTATCGGTTGGAAATCGCGCCGGCGGGCATGACGATTTCGGCCGCCGGCGTGATCTCGTGGACGCCCCCGGCAACCGGCGGCGTGGCGCAGGTCGCGGTCGCGATTACCAACGCCAAGCAGCAAGAACTCTTTTACTCGTTCGATTTAACCATCCAGGACCGCGACGGGAATCGAATTTCCAACCGCGAAATCGAATCCGCCGCGCGGTCTGCGCCGGCGGTGACGCCAGCGGAGCCGCTCAAGCAGCCGGTGGTCATCAAATATCCCGCAGTCATCGAAGATTACGCGGTTGGCGGCAACGGGCGATATCTTGTCTTGCATTTTCCGAGTCTCAAACGGATCGGCGTTTTTGGTCTCGAGAATCGGCGGTTTCTGTATTACTTGCCGGTGGACGATGGACGCGTGCTGATCGCCGCGGGACTCGAAAAATTGTTCGTCGGCTTGAATGGCAAACGGACCCTCTCGCGGTACGATCTAAAAACAGGCGAGCGCGAACTGACCACGCCGCTCGGCCGCGAGCCGTTGCAGGATTTGGCCATCGGGTCGGCGGCCTTGGGACCGCTGTATCTGCTCGAAGGGGAACGCGACGGCGCGTTCCTGATGCTCGAAGCGGTTGATGTGCGGCAGTTGAAAAAAACGGGCGTTGCGGAGCAAGTCGATACATTTAACAACCGCGAGGCCACGATTTCGATCGCCCCGAACAACAGTCTGATTCTGACTCGGGGCGTCGCCTACATTCCGGTGGGCAATAAGTTGGTTCGGCATCATCACCAAGGGGAACGCGAGTTGTCCCCGACGACGATCAGCGCCGATGGAAAAGTGTTGTACGGCCGGATCGATACCTACACCGCGGAGATGAAGTCGCGCAACACCGAGCAGATCGATCGCTACACGGCCAAGCTCCCAGCCTTGGATGGGCCGTTTTATTTGTGCTTGGAATTCGAAGATCTCATGAACCGCAATATGGAAAAATTCGGGTTGTATCTGCATTTGCAAGGCGAAACCAAACCTCTAGTCAAGCTGACCGACAAGCTGCTCGGCCTTGCCGCGCTGGGCGAGGATCGGCCCAGTCCGCTCAATCATCGAGCGCTGCTCTTTACCGCGTCCAAGCGGTTGGTTTATTTGGGGGCCGAGAGCCTGGTGATTGTTCCGTTTGACACGGTCAAGTTGCTCGCGTCGTCGAATCTCGACTACTTGTTCGTCGATTCGCAGCCGCCGAGTTCCGCGAAAGTTGGCGAGAAATTCGAATACCAGATCGCCGTCAAATCCAGCAAAGGGGGCCTCCAATTCAAACTCGACAATGGTCCCCCCGGCATGGTGATCGACGCCCTGGGAAAATTGACGTGGAACATTCCGGCGAATCACAGCGCGGCCAACAATGCGGTCATCGTGACGATCAAAGACGCCGCGGGCCAAGAATTCTTTTATACGTTCACAATCGCCCTCGCGGAGTTGCAGCCCAAACCGGAACCCTCAGTTGCGGAGAACAATGCGAAAGCTGAGCCAGTGGATGATTCAGAGCAGGCAGACCGCAAAGAGTTTCGTGTTTGGAAAGATAGCGCAGGCAAGCTTTCGGTTGAAGCGCGCTTTGTCGAAGTCTACGAAGACAAAGTCACGCTGCGGCTCAAAGGCGGCCAACTACTCGAAGTGCCTCTCGACACTTTGACACCCGAAGATCGAAAGATCATCAGCTCGTGGGTACCTGACGAAGAATCAGCGGTTATGTAGAAATTGCTCCAAGAGCCTCGTGAGTGAATGTCTGTTCCTTAAGCAGCCGCGCTCCAAAATTCTTCGGCCAAGCCAAACGACATCGTCATCCCCGCGCCGCCGAGGCCGGTGAAAATCGTTACGCCGGGCAGAGGATCGTGTTTCCAACACAGCCCTTTTGGATTCTTGGCGTAGATGCCATGCCAGCGTTCGCCGATCTCCCAATGATCGAGTTGGATGATCTTGCGCAGCTCTCTCAACATGAGTGCATCGATTTCGGCAAGGTCGAATGGAGTGATCCGATCGTCGTATTCATGTGAATCGCCGAGGATCATCTCGCCTGCGTCGTTCTGCGACATCATCACATGGATGCCGTAATGATCGAGTTCGGGCGATTCGTCGCGGATGCGGCTTTTCAGGGCCGTGATGCTGGGGCAAGTTTCGAAGCTCGAGTAATGCCGCAGCGTGAGGCCGCTGGCAATATGCGGGCCATGCAACTGCGATTTCGGTTGCACCGTGGTGCGGAGCATTTGTAGCTTGCAAAGTTTTAGACCCGATGCACGCAATTCGTTCGGAAACAACTGCGCCGCGTCAGCGCCCCCGCACACGATGATGCGATCGCAACGATGTTGAACTCCGCAGGCGGTATGAATCACGCCGCTTTCGAAGCGGGAAACCATCGTCCCGAAGCGGAACGAAACATCAAACTTTTGCTGCAGCCACGCGGCGATGGCCGCACTCGCATGACGCGGATTCACCCCGGCTTCGGTTGGACTCCACATGGCTCCGAGCAAACCCGCGGGGTTGGCTGCCTTTGACTTCCGGCAGGTTGCCGCGGGCGAGAGGAGCGTGCAATCGCAGTTCGCCTGCCGCGCGGCGGCGACAAATTCCTGCAGCACTTGCCATTCATCGGGCCGATGGGCCAAGTGCAGTGAACCGCAGGGATTCAGCCACAGACCGCTTTCCTGAGCGACTTGATCCCACCTCGCGCGGCTGCGCAGCGCCAGTTCGTAATCATTGCCGAGACGCTGCCCAATCGGCCAGATCATGCCGAAATTGCGAATCGACGCGCCGCACGCCGCGGCGCTGCGTTCGAAGACGCTGACCCGATAGCCGCGTTCCGCCGCTGACCAGGCATGGGCCAAGCCAACGATCCCAGCTCCGACAATGGCGACGGATTTAGACAACAGAATTTCTCAAAGGAAGAGGCAGTGCTTTGAACTGAAGAAAAATTAGGCGTGGCCGGGGACGAACGAAGTGAGGACCCGGAGGGAGTAGGCAATGAACCTTCAAGGATCGGCGCTAAACATTCCGGGTCGACCCGGCCACCCATGCTTAAACTGTATCAGCAGTCAGCGAGCAGGTGGTCAGGTACGGTAGAAAGTGTTCCAATTCGGCTGTCACAAGATTCGGCACCTTGGCCGCTTCGTCCCAGCGGCGCAACGCGATCGCCGCCTCGAAATGCGGATGCTTTGTGAAATGCGCAACTTGTTGGTCGTTCATCGGACCTCCTTGCAGTTCCAGGCTGACCCGCGAAGGCTCGCTGAGCGCTTGGAAGTAAGAGGGATCAGTGCCGCACAGGTAACGTTTTGCCGCGACATGCAACCGCACTGGCTCGACGACCGCCGGTGAGAAATAATCTTGCAACCACGCCGCGCCGAGTTGCTCGTGGCGATCGTCCCAGCCATGATCGGGCGCATCCGCGGGAAGCTGATGCAACAAGTGGCCGACGTCGTGCAACAGCGCGGCGGCGATCAACGCCGGCGGGGCATTGGACTCCTCCGCGAGGGTCGCGGCTTGTAGGGCATGTTCCAGTTGCGTAATCGCTTCGCCGCCGTATTGGGAGTGCCCGTTTTTTTGGAATAGCTCGCGAACTTGTTCAACTGGTTCGGTCATTGCCGGCATGGCCTGATCTCTCATCGAAAGCACATCGAATACTCATGTCGAAAGCGGACGAAAACACAATATACTGTTTCTCGGGTACGGTGCGCTAGGCTTACACAATTCCAATCAAATTCTCGCAATCCCCTTGATTTGACTGATGCAATCCAGCGATCCATCGACGTCATTCAAGCTCGGCAAGGATTGGCCCGCCTGGGTCTGGACGCTCTGGTCCCTCACCGCGGCATTCGGAACGTACTTCTGCATGTACGCATTCCGCAAACCGTTCAACGCGGCGGGTTTTGATGTTTCGTCGAGTTTCAAAGACGAATACTGGGGGCTGGACGAAAAAAGTCTACTCGTGATTGCCCAAGTCCTGGGTTACACGGCATCGAAATTTTTGGCAATCAAGTTCGTGGCCGAATTGCGGCCCGAACGCCGGGCTGCGGCGATCTTAGTGCTCATCGCCCTCGCCGAAGCGGCATTGCTATTGTTCGGCATTGCACCCGTGCCGCTGCGCGGCGTTTGTTTGTTTTTCAACGGTTTGCCGTTGGGCATGGTGTTTGGTTTGGTGCTCGGATTTCTCGAAGGCCGGCGTGTCACCGAAGCATTGACCGCAGGGCTTTGCGTCAGTTTTATTCTGGCCGATGGGTTCATGAAATCGGTCGGCGAGTTCTTGCTGCAACAAGGCGTGAGCCAGTATTGGATGCCGGCCGCGGCAGGGGGCATGTTCGTGATCCCGCTTTGCATCGGCGTGGCGATGCTCTCTTGCATCCCCCATCCCACTCAACAAGATGAAGCGGAACGGAGCGAGCGAACGCCCTTGAACCACCGCGAACGCATGGCGTTCTTACGCGAATACGGATTGGTCTTGATCCCGATCATCGTCGTGTATCTCTTGGCAACGATCTTGCGTAGTTTTCGCGGAGACTTTCTGCCCGAATTGTGGAGCGATTTGGGAACGAAGCCAGACTCCGGAACATACACTCAATCCGAGATGGTTGTTTCGTTCTTTATCACAGTGTTCTGCGGGGCGACGGTGATCATTCACGACAATCGCCGAGCGCTCTTGAGCGCCTTGGGGATCTGCGGTCTAGGAGCAGTGTTGTTGTGCGGAACCGTGCTTTGGCACAAACTGTATCCGATCCCGCCGATGACGTTGATTGTCTTGTTGGGAACAGCCTTGTATTTACCCTACGTCGCGATTCACACCACAGTGTTGGAACGGCTGATCGCACTGAGTCATGAGCGAGGCAATCTCGGGTTTCTCATGTCGATGGTTGATGCCGTGGGATACTTGGGCTACGTTGGTGTGCTCCTGGTGCGAAAAACGCTGGATATCCAAGGGAATTTGCTCGATTTTTTCTTGCAGGCCTCCTTGATCGCCGGGCTCATTGCCTGCGGCTGCGTTGCGGCAAGTGTCTTGTATTTCTTGTTTTTCTACTCGCGTCGTATTTTGCCGGTGAAACCCGCGGCTCCGTTCTCTTGAAAGTGAAATGATGGAACCTCAACGCTCCAAGTCGTCACTCCAAATGCGCGGCGTCATCTTTGATTGGGCCGGCACAATCGTCGATCACGGCAGCCTAGCGCCCGTCACCGCGTTTCAGCAAGTCTTCCTCCGCCACAACGTGGCGATCACCGTGGCCGAAGCACGCCAGCCGATGGGCCTGGAAAAACGAGCCCACATCGAAGCGCTCCTGGCGATTCCGCGGATCGGCAAACTCTGGTCTGAGGTTCATCAGCGCGCCGCCAATTCGCGGGACATCGACACGATGTACGAGGAGTTCCTGCCGGTTCAGCTTGAGACGCTGGCCAGTCACTCGGCCGTTATTCCCGGCGTGCTTGAAACGCTGGAAGCATGCCGCAAGCAAGGCTTAAAACTCGGCAGCAGCAGCGGCTTCGCCCGGCCGATCATGGATCGCTTGGCGCAACTCGCGGCGAAACAGGGATTGGTGATGGACGCCGTGGTTTCGGCCACAGAAGTTCCCGCCGGCCGCCCCGAGCCGTGGATGAATTTTGCCAACATGCAGCAACTCGACATCTACCCGCCGGCTGCGGTCGTGGTCGTCGATGACACGGCCGTCGGAGTTGCGGCCGGACGCAATGCCGGGGCTTGGTCCGTCGGCGTGATCGAGACGGGAAATCTGTTCGGCCTGACCAGCCAAGAACTCGCGGAACTCCCGCCCTCCGAGCGAAAAGCAAAATTCGAATCCGCCAAGCAAGAGATGCTCGCCGCCGGCGCGCATTTCGCCATCGACTCGGTCGCGTCGCTCCCGAAGTTGCTTCCAGAAATCAACTCGCTGCTTGAGCGAGGGGAACGCCCATGACATCGGCAGCCCACGGCCAGACGTACCAGGCACAGGTCTTTGAACAACCCGGCCAACCGCTTGTCACGCGTCAATTCGAGCATCCGATTCTGAAGAACGGCGAAGTTCTGGTTCGTGTACTCTGTTGCACGCTCTGCGGGAGCGATCTGCACACTTACACCGGCCGGCGGTCTGCGCACACGCCGTTGATCCTGGGTCATGAAATTCTGGGCGAAGTGCAAGAACTCGGCCCAAGTGCTCCGATCCAAGATCTGCGCGGAGAAGAATTAAGGATTGGCGATCGTGTGACCTGGACCGTTGCCGCGAGTTGCGGTGACTGTTTTTATTGCCAAAACGACCTGCCGCAGAAATGCGAGTCGCTTCTCAAGTATGGCCATCAATGTTGCGATTCGGCGCATCCGTTGAGCGGCGGGTTAGCGGAGATGTGCCAACTCGCTGCCGGCACGGGGATCTTGAAAGTCCCGGCCGCGTTGCCCGACTTGGTGGCCTGTTCCGCGAACTGCGCGACCGCGACGGTCGCCGCGGCAATCCGCTGCAGCGGCTCTTGCGCCGGGAAAACGATTCTGATCCAAGGCGCCGGCTTATTGGGGCTAACCTTGAGCGCCATGGCCAGCGTCCAGGGGGCAACGCAAATCATCGTGGTCGATATTAACGACGAGCGTTTGCAGCGCGCAAGAAAATTCGGCGCGACCGAGACCTTCAACCTAAACGAAGGACCCACTGCTTTGCGCGAGTTCGTCAAACAACAGACCGCCGACCGCGGCGTCGATCTGGCTTTTGAAATGTCCGGGGCCAGCGGCGCTTTTGAGCTCGGGATAGAGAACCTGCGTCTGGGGGGACATTATCTGCTGCTGGGGGCCGTACGCTCGGTCGGAATAACGGCAATCGAGCCGGAACAACTGGTACGTCGGGTGTTGACCATCCAAGGCATTCACAATTACACGCCCCGGGATCTGGTCACGGCCATCGATTTTTTAGCGGTCCATCACGGCCGCTTTCCGTTTCTGAAACTCGTGGCGAAAAAGTTTCCGCTCTCCTCCGCCGACGAAGCGTTTCGCTACATGATCGACCAGCACTGCATCCGCGTCGCGGTGCAGCATACGATTTGAGACCTCCATTGAAGCCTTGCGTAAACTTTATGCGCGCTTCTAAGCAGACGCGGCAGCCTGAACCTCGCTGCGGCGCTTGAGTCGCAACTGCAGACCGCCGCGCGGATGCAACGTGAGCCGGTTTTCGAGTTGCGCTTCGAAACTTGGATCAGGCAATTCGAATTCAAACTGTCGCGCAAGCTCGGCCAGCATGAGGGGGCCTTCCATCATCGAAAATCGGCGTCCAATGCAGGCGCGCGGACCAATCCCAAACGGCAAATAGGCATTCGCTGGAATTTCGGCCTCACGCTCGGGCGCGAAACGCGAGGGGATGAACATGGCCGGTTCCGGGAACCACCGCGCGTCGCGCTGAATCGAGTACACGATCACGAACACCAGCGCGCCGCGGGGAATGGAGAAGCCCCCGATTTCGACCGGCTCCGCGGCTTGCCGGGCGATGGCGATTCCCGGTGGGTAGAGCCGCATCGCCTCTTCAAAGACCTGCGCCGCGAAACCAAGCGAATCGGTATGCTCGGCCTGCAACGGACCGCTCGCCGCAACGTTGGTAACCTCTTGCCGTAGTGTGTGTTGATGCTCGGGATGCTTCGCGAGCAGGTAAGCCGACCAGCTCAGTGCGGCCGCGGTCGTGTCGCTCCCCGCCAAAAGGATCGTCATGGCTTCGTCCATGGCCTGGCGGTCGGTCAAGCGCGCGGTTCCCTCCGCGTCCGAGGCTTGCAGCAGCGCCGCCAGCAAGTCGTTGTATTGACCCGGCGATCGCCGCCGCTGTTCGATCAGCGAGGACATGAGCCGCGTGAAGAACTTCAACGACGAAGTGATCGTGCGGTTGTCCGGCGTCGGGATCCACAGCGGGACCAGCAGCGGGCTGAGAATTTGCCGCGAGAGTGCTCCCTGCAAGCGATTCACCACGTCGAGGAATTCATCGGCGACCTCATGAATCGCCGCGCCGAAGAGCGCTTCGGCCACGGCGAGGAGCGTGATTCTGTTGAACGCTCGCGACAGGTCGACGACCCCGCTCGAGAGTCGCCCCATGACCTGTTCGGTTTGCCGGATTACGATTGCTCGATAGCGGTCAATGATTTGCGGCTGAAAGACGGGAGCCAACATTCGCCGCCGAGCTTGCCAAGCGTCGCCGTCGCTCGTGAAAAGGTTGTTGCCGATCAGTCGTCCAAACGCGCGCTTTTGATTCACCGGTTTGTGCAGCGACTTGGCTTTCCCGACGAGCACTTCGTGCGCGAGGGTTGGACTGGCGAACTGAAAAATCTCTTGCCCCATGACGCGGTAATAAACTGCGTCACCATATTTTTGATGGAGAGCGTGAGCGAACTCGAGAAAGTCGGCGCGAATGGCTCGCAGGTGGTTGAACCCGCCCCAACGACCAGCTGGCCCCGGTGGATTGGTTTGTTTCATCCCGTGGTCCCACGAACAAGGAAGCGGCGCTTCAAAAAGACAGCCTGCAATGCCGTAGATTAGCTACGCTAGTCAGCTAAAGCAAATTCCGGTTATGACACCGTTTGGCTCCGCGTGACTACGTGCCGCCGCCAGACAAACGCTACTAAAAGCAAAAGCCCCAGCATGACGTCGGGGCTTTTTTGTTGGCAGCCTAAGCTGTGGCAATCATTTTCTGCAAAGTCTGTTGGATGATTTTGTTGCCGTCTGTGGCTTCGTGGTAGCCGCAAGCATCACAGTGAAAGAAAGTCTTCTGGATACTCATTCCGGCGTGGCACTGGGGGCAATCCGCAGTGATCCGCACTTGAACTAGAGCGCGTTCAAGTTATCTGTAGCGTTCTGACGGGCTGCGGCGGCGCGTGGCTTCGTCGAGCTGCATCTGCGAATCTTAGGATTCGCCTGCTTCGCTCTCCTTGCCCCGCTTGCCTCGCCTACGTCATCGACGCTACAGCTATCTTGAACCCGCTCTAAGTGCGGGGCAATCTTCGCATCATAAAAAAGATTG
This sequence comes from Pirellulales bacterium, assembly GCA_041736895.1. Taxonomy (GTDB): domain Bacteria; phylum Planctomycetota; class Planctomycetia; order Pirellulales; family JALHPA01; genus JANRLT01. Next base: position 2,019 of record JBGSSS010000044.1, on the reverse strand, counting down.
CAAGGTTGTGTTCTGTCATCGCTCTGACTCCTAATAGGGGGAAAGAAACTCGATTCCCCCAGGTTATTTGAATACCGCTTTCCGGTTCAACGCGGGGAATAGCCCCAGCGTATTAGGGAACCGCTATCCGGTTCAAACAGGCTGCTGTCAGAAATTAGAGACACACGTAATCCGGATTAGAAACAGTTGAATTAGATACACCTATTTCAACGAAAAAACCCCATAAACCGTTACGGCTTATGGGGTTATGTACTGGAGGATAACGGACTTGAACCGATGACCTCTTGCATGCCATTGACGTAAGCATAGTGAATTACCTTACAAAAACGAATTTATTGTACCTAATAATTGTTGACTATGGACTCCGATTAGGTACAAACTGTACCTAATAGAACACTTTCATAGAACCGATTAGGTACAAAAAATGCGATTCTCCGAAGAATGCAAACAGAAGAAAATCAAGATCGAACTAACCACGCATGATGGTGGTCGATGTTGGAAAAAATTTGCCGACAAAAAAACGTATTACTTCAATTTTCCAGACACCAAGGAAGGGTACAGCCAAGCCCTGGAGCAGTGGTATCTGGTCAAAGCCCAAGTCGCCAGCGAAAGACCCCATGCCGAAGTCTTCAGGCATCATATCGACTTGTTTAACAAGTGTCTGAGTTACTACGAGAACTTTGGTACCGTCCCGTCTGAGACCAAGCTACATGCGGAAATTAAAGCCTTCGTCGATTATGTGAAGGACTTACTGAGTCAGCCCAAACTGACGATGATTGTGCCTCTCAATGGATTTGAACGTAAACACGAATTTTTTGAAGAATTCTTTACAGGAAACACGGGGGCAATCGGTACCGATGAATACCGATTGCCGAACAAGTGGCAAGACCGAATCAGCCGGATGACACCCATCGGTACCGAAAAGAAACCTCAGACAATTGGATACTGGCTTGATGCTTACAAGGAACGTCTAGCCGAGCGAGCGAAGAATAATTTCATCGTCGAAGAATCGGCAACTGGCAGAGGCTACAAGCTAGCCCACTTCAAAAAGTACGCTGACCTACAGGCACACGTTTCGACGATTACAAACGAGTATTTGACGAAGTACCATACCGAAATTCAAAGCACCGAACTGGCAAGGGAATCGAAACAGGGTTACTGGGATGCTTTCAAAATGATGGTTCGCTGGGCATCCAGTGAAACCAGTTGCGACCTGGAAAAGCCGAGCAAGTTGGACAGTAAAAGCGAATGGAAATTTACCGACCCAGTTGGTACTGGTCGCAAGCGAATGGCTAAGAAAAAACTACTCTGGACTCCTGATGAATTCCAATTGGCGTTAGTGTTGCCAAGTCCCTATAACGGGCCAGACATCGCTTTTGCCACACTCGTTGACAACTTGATCTTCTGTTACTTGCCTGAGAACCTTTTCCCAAGGGTAGTTAGTTTTTACTACAGAACCGCAAAACAGCGTGCGATGTAGGCGAATATCAAAATTCTCTTGCAAAAGCTGACTTACAACATAAGTTCCAAAACTATGAGCAATAATCGAAAGCTTTGCTGTTGGAAAGCGATCACGAACAAGACGAATTTCCTTCAAGACTTTTACTAGAGGTTGATTGCGGAATCCGGGAATTAGAAACTTAAAGGCATCAAAATAACCGTACTTGATTGGAAATGCCCTGATCCCGGGAGCTTCAAGTTTGCGAACCACCATTTCTTGCCAATCAGCCTCTGTACGAATACCGTGAATGAGCAAGACAACATGATCGACAACGACTTGAGGCTCAGTCATTTGATTTGATAATTGCTTTTCAGGCTTCATGCTTGTATTGATCAATTATGACTGAGTGAATTGAGTTGAACACGTCTACAAAAAGTTTGTAAGCGTCCGGCCAACCGCACCTCTATTTCTTCCGTCGTTGGCGTAGTTTTTGGTGGCGTCTTTTGCGTTCCTTGCGGCGGATCTCGTCGATGTTCCAGCGGTGCTGGGGGTGGGCCAGCAACCAACGGTCGGGCAAG
>JBGSSS010000027.1:0-28166 GCA_041736895.1 Pirellulales bacterium | reverse complement strand
CAGGACCCGGCGGCGCTGGCGCAGGGACTGCCGGCGGCAGGCCCTTGGTATTAGGAATTCCCGGCGGCAGCGGAGGCGCTGGAGCTTCAACCGGCGGCGGCGGGGCTTTTGCTGGTGCCGTCGCGTCGAATGGCGAATCACCCGGTGGAACGATGGCCGGTCCATAGAGTTCCTCCATGTCGATCACCTTGCCGTCTTTCATACTGATCAAGTTCCGCATCAGCTCTTCCTTGATCGCAAGGCTCAACGAGTGAACCGAACCATCACAGAACGCCGCGTTGAACGTCGTTGCCCCGGGCATGCCTAGCTTGGGCAGCGGTTGGCCATCGACAATCGGCAGATCCTCGGGCTTGGTCCAGGGAATCTCGGCATTGGCTTCGACTACAGCTATCGTCCGGCTCAGACCATCAACGACTTGGCGGATTTTTGTTCCAGAGCCTGGCGTGCCCGGCGTGCTATTGAAGACGCCATCGGGATGAGTCAGCACGAAGTAACTGGTACAGTTCGGACCATTGGTGGCCATCGGCGAGCGATAAACTTGCGGAATCGTGGCGGCGACCTTCTTGTTGTTTTCGCTATCCCACGGTTCGTCGAATTTGTATTGCTTATACTGCGTCATTTCCTCAAGATATGGCAGGATCGCCACACGCCAACTGTGCGGCGTTTTGCCGTCGGGACCGAGCATCACCGCGGCGGGAAACTTTTTGTTGGCATCCATGTAGTTCAGCAGTGCCAGCGCGATTTGTTTCAGGTTATTCCGGCTAACATTCGTCATCGCCGCGGCCCGCGCCGACTTGATCGCCGGGAGCAAGAGCGCCGGAACCTTGGCCAAGAACTCTTGCGAGATGCCCAGCGTCAGCTTGGTTTGCGTGCCGGTTTGCGTGACCTTGATCCCGTTCACGGAGTTCTCCAACTCCGTGTAGATCATCGTCCCCAAGCCAGGAGAGATTTGATTGAGTTGCTCGGTTCCTTGCTTGGCCATCGGGAGCAAGCCCTTGGCGATGGCGAGGAGGCCTTCGATGGTTCCCTTGAAGCGCTGCGCCGATTCGGCGTCCGCGCTTTGAGCCATGGCCGAGAGTTGAATGCCGTTGGTAGTGTCGAGGCTAATGAACGCGTAGTCGGCATTGTCCCAGAGGGATTTGACATTGCCGAAGAGCAAGGCTTCCATGCCCTGAAAATTCACGTTGGCCAATCGTTTGTTACCCAGCTCGCGAATCTGCGCTAGATCAAGCAACACTACTGTTGCGGCGGGATTCAAGGCCGGAAGTTCCTTGCTCCATGTCGGTTTGTCGGTGTTGGGAACGATCAGTTTTTTCAGCGAATCCTTGCCATTCGTCAACGCTACCGATTTTGCATCGAGCTTGGCAAGGAACGTGAGTGGCTCGGGTAATCGATTCACATCGGCCAGAACAGGAAACGGATACTTGTTCTCTGGCAGTGGTTCCAACTTACTAATCTTACTTTGATCCTGCACGATGTAGTCCGCGTGCTTAGATTCGGTGAAGTGATACACGACTGTATTCGTGGGCACTTCCAAATTATTCGGATCCGATAGGGAAAATGTGGCACGCATCTGGTCGATGTGGAGAAATGCATCGGCCTTTTCCGGCACACTCTCCCCGAATTGCTGCAAGTCCGCGAGCACCTTGGCAATCGCCGGGTTGGCGAAATGCTCCATCGGCCGCGACCAAATGGCCACCAGTGGCTGCCCCGGAATGTACTTCAGATCGTGCGGCGCGACGGTTTGGGCCAACAGACTTGGCGAAACCGCGCAGACGGCGCTCCACAAACCGAGCAACATGGCAATACGCCATTGACCGATAACCATAAGAATCATCTCCTGAATGAGTAGAACTTTGATCAGCTTCGCGGATGCATCGCAGAATTAGAAGCACCGTTTTTCGGCGCGCTTTGAGTGTAGCGGGTCGCGGAGCAAGTTGCAAAATACTTGACTTCAAACACGTCCGAATTAGAACGACACCGCTTACACCCCCGGCGGCGAGCGATGCAGATGCGCGAGCTTCCAAGTGCCGCTGATCTTCTGCCAAACTCGCGTCTCTTCGGTCCGCTTCGTCACGGGTCCGTTCGGCGTGTTGACCTGGACCAGGCGCGTGTACATGACCAATGCGGCTTCTTCGCCGAGCAGTCGCACGACGGGCGAGGCCATCGTGACTTGCGGCTTGACTTGCGCCGCGCCGACCGGGAGATCGAAGTAGAACTTGTGAAACGCCAAACCATGAATCAAATGCCCCTGCCCCTCGGGCTCGAAGCACGTGACATCGTCGGCGCAGAGCGCGGCGTAGACTTTCCAATCCCCGGCAAAGATCGAGTCGAGGAGTTTTTGGTTGAGGGCAAGGAGTTCGGTTTCGAGAGGAGTTGGCATGTTTTTCAAGATTGTGAGAAAACTAAACAAACTTTGGCGGCACAATTAAATCAGATTATCTGCTAAAACAAACATTGTACAAGTACATCGCATGAATGGCTAAACGCGCCATGTTTGAAGCAATTCGTATCGCTATCAAATCATTATTCTCGGGCGATCCCGTGATGGTCTTCTTTACTGGATTTGGTCTGCTCTTGGTTTCTGGAACAAGCACCGGCAGCAGACTCATGCGAGAAGATGTCAGGCGTTGGCGACGCGTTCCGGGGCAAATCGTTCACGTTGAGCAAGAACGAAAACTAATCGATCAAGGCTATCAATTCATTTATGAATTTGAACTCGATGGCGAGCGATATACAAGAAATTCAAAAGTCAGTCTTAAATCAATTCCCCAAGAGAAGTCTGTCTTGGTGTATGTGAATCCGAAATCACGTTACGATTCGTGCACCGAATTGGAATTGCAAGAGGGCACCAAACAATTGAATATCCTCGGCTATATCGGAGTCGTGGTTATTGCGATTGCTGGCTTGCTCTGGCTGATAAAGAAAGCAACTTAACTCAGTATCCCCAACTCCACCAGCTTCGCCCGGCATTCATCCCGTTCGCGATTCCGCGACCTGTCGCGCCAAGCTTCTTCCTGCACGGCGAGAAAATCTTCCTCGGTCGCCGTCGCGCGATTCTGTTCGCGCAGGCGTTGCATCAATCGCACAATGACCGCTTGGTCCAAGCGCGTGAGGAACATCGCCCCGACCTTGTAATCCTGAAATGCTTCCCATGCCAGCGGAAACAGCGGTGCAACGATCTGTTCGGCGATCGTCTTGGCGAACATCCGGATTTCATACTGGGCGTGCGGATCCATTCGGAGTTCAAGGAAATGCAGCAGATTATGCAGGTCGACCTTCCAGTACGCTTCGGTGTATGTGCATAGCGGCAGGTCCTTGCGGGCTTGCTCGCGGGCGACGCCGGCGTTGATCCGGTCTTCGTAGAGCTTGCGCGCGGCGCTTTGGAACTCTTGCTCGCTCTTAGTTAATTGCTCGCCGACTTCGTGCGGCAGCGGGTCGCCGGAGCCTTGGCGATTACTGGCTGCTTGCGTGCGCCATTCGCCGGGCAAGGTTGTCTGCGTTGCTTCGATCGCGAGCGAGTAGCGCGTGCTGTATTCGTTGACATTCGCCGTGCGATGACGAATCCATTGCCGCCAGCAATCCATCGGCACGCGGACGAGGATCTTGACCTCGGCCATTTCGAACGGCGTCGTGTGCCGATGCCGCAGCAGGTACCGAATCAACCCACGGTCGTCGCTGACCTTGCGCGTTCCCTCGCCGTAGCTGACTCGGGCTGCTTGGACGATTGCCTGGTCATCGCCCATGCAATCGACGAGCGTGACGAACCCGTCGTCGAGGACTTGAAATTTTTTCCAGCGGAGAGCTTCGATTTGGGCGAGATTGGTCGGCATGATGTCTCAGATGTTCGTCTTACACTCGCAGCGAGCGGGGGACGTAAGTCACCCGGTTCTTGGAGTAACGGTCATTCCTGGGGAAAAGCGTTGAGCCGCACATTGTAACTTTTTGTTTGCGGCTCGAACATTGGCCGTTTTGCGGGGGTTTGCGAACCTTTTTCGCTCGGGTTATTCTTAATGGAGCGTCAACTCACGCGCGAATGCCCGCCGACACAATCGGCGGCTTTGTTTTTTGAATCAATCAACTCGCACTAGAACCGGGTGACTAACGTCACCCGCTCGTTATGCTCAACAAAATTTCCGCTCGCATTACCCAGCCCAAAGCGCAAGGTGCCAGCCAAGCGATGCTCTACGGCACCGGCATGACGCCCGAGGACATGAACAAGGCGCAAGTCGGCATCTGCAGCGTCTGGTACGAGGGCAACACGTGTAACATGCACCTGAACGCGCTTTCGGAGAAGGTCAAAGAAGGCGTCGTCAAATCCGACATGGTCGGCATGCGCTTCAACACCATCGGCGTCAGCGACGGCATCTCGATGGGCACCGATGGCATGAGTTTCTCGCTGCAGTCGCGCGACCTAATCGCCGACAGCATCGAAACCGTCATGGGTGCGCAATGGTACGACGCGCTGATTGCCCTACCCGGTTGCGACAAGAACATGCCCGGCTGTTTGATGGCGATGGCGCGGCTGAATCGTCCGGCGATCATGGTTTACGGCGGCACGATCCGCGCTGGCTGCACGACGCGGCATCCGAAGCTCGACATCGTCAGCGCGTTTCAAGCGTACGGCGAATACATCGCCGGCAAGATGAGCGAAGAAGAGCGCGCCGAGATTATCCGCTGCAGCATTCCCGGCGCGGGGGCCTGCGGCGGGATGTACACGGCCAACACGATGGCCAGCGCGATCGAAGCGCTCGGCATGTCACTCCCTTACTCTTCGTCGATTCCGGCCGAAGACCCGCTCAAGGTCGGCGAATGTCTGGCCGCGGGTGTTGCCATCCGCAACCTTTTGGAAAAAGACCTGAAGCCGCGCGACATCATGACTCGCGCCGCGTTCGAAAACGCGATGGTCATCATCATGGCGACGGGCGGTTCGACCAATGCGGTGCTGCACTTGATCGCGATGGCCCGCGCCGCGCATGTGCCGTTGGAGATCGATGATTTCCAATTGGTCAGCGACCGAATTCCATTCATCGCCGACTTGAAGCCGTCGGGCAAGTACGTGATGGAAGACCTGCATCACGTCGGCGGTACGCCTGCGGTGATGAAGTACCTGCTCGAAAAGGGCCTGCTCAACGGCGACTGCATGACGGTCACCGGCAAGACGATTGCCGAGAACCTAAGCACAGTGCCGGGCCTCGCCACGGGCCAGCGCGTGATCGTGCCGATCGAAAAGCCGATCAAGGAGTCGGGCCACATCCGGATCATGCGCGGCAACTTCTGTCCCGATGGTGCCGTCGCGAAAATCACTGGCAAGGAAGGCCTCATCTTCACCGGTCCCGCACAGTGTTACGACAGCGAAGAAGAAATGCTCGCTGGCTTCGAAGCCGGCAAGATCAAAGGGGGTGAAGTCATCATCATCCGCTACGAAGGCCCTCAAGGCGGACCTGGCATGCCCGAAATGCTCACGCCAACCAGTGCCATCATGGGTGCGGGGCTCGGCGACAAAGTCGCGCTCATCACCGACGGCCGCTTCAGCGGCGGCAGCCACGGCTTCATCATAGGCCACGTCACACCCGAGGCGCAACTCGGCGGCCCGATCGCGCTAGTCAAAGATGGCGACCGGATCACGATCGATGCCGAGAAGAATCAGATCGACGTCGATCTGCCGCCGGAAGAACTGGCCGCGCGCAAGAAAGCCTGGATCATGCCGCCGTACAAAGCCGATCGCGGCACACTCTACAAGTACATCAAGAACGTGAAGACGGCCAGCGAAGGGTGTGTGACGGATGAGTAAGTTGTCCCGAGATTCTACTCCTAATTCTTCAGAATCTCTTCCACCTCGACCTCGACCCAGGTGGCGAGTTTTTCTTTTTCGTGCAGCACCGTTTTCACCGGTGTGTTGAGTTTGGCTTTGAGCAACACAACAGATCCCGATTGGCTTAGGCTAAAACTCTCGGGTGCATTCTGCATGATCTTGGATTGCGTCATCTTCAGCTTGAGACGGACCGATTCATCGTCAGCGCGATGGCATGAAATGTGGATCTGAGTTCCGGCATCTGCGTACTCCACAGCATTCGAGCCAAAGCCCGGGAGCAGAACCTCGCTTCCAATCTTTAAGAAGCAATCTTTGCCCTCGCGTGTCATCAACTGCGGTTCACTTAAAATCTTGATGCTCGGATCGCCGGCCTTGGCATCGGCTTTTCCTTCACTGACTTTGAGCTTGATCAGGTACTGCCGCTCGGCTTGAGGCTCCGCGGCGCGGGCGACGGCAGCTAAAAACAAGGCAACGACAAGCAGAGCACAGATTCGCATCGGATTGCCTCACCTGAAAAATAGACTGATCTCATGACCATCCCGCGAGCGCTCGCCTTCGGCTCACCGCGAATCGGGCAGTTCTTCCTGACTTCTTCCTTCGAACTTCTTCGACTTAAAAACTCCACACCAGCAACGTCTTGTAGTCGATGTCGTTCGGTTTCTTGCCCTCGTCGGTGCTGTCGTAGCGATCGACGACGCCGACCTTCATGCTGAGATTGTTGATCTCGTCGAGCACAACTTCCCAGTTGATTTGGGCATTGATGCGATAGTTCGTGTAATCCGTGATCTTGGGAAAATAGTCGATCGTAAAGTTGAATTTCTGGTACTTGCTGATTTGCCGCTCGTAGATCGCACCGAACACCAATTCGGCGATCCACTCGTCGTTCGGTCCGCCGATCTCGCGCGAAGCACCGGGACCAATCCGCGTTTTGAAATGGCTCACGTCGGTCTTCCAGAATTGGTAGCCAACACTGGCATCCGCCGTGACGCGCACATCGAACGCGCGGAACTCGTCGTAGTCCGTCGTATTGTGGACATACAAACTCCAAGGCGACCCGGCAAAGAGCCATTCATAGCGCCCTTCGAGAAACAACCGGTCAGCGGTCTGGGTCGAATTGGCCGAGTTGTTGACGTAGTTCCCCGTGATCGTGGTAATGTTCCACGGCGCCTCGCGCTTCATGTTCAACCCAGCGCGCAAGTTGAAGCTCTGGCTATTCCCCTCGCTGCCGTTCGCCCCGAGGTCAAAACTGCCGTTCCAGGCTTTGTAGTAGAAAAAAGGGTGAATGATTTTTTCTTTTTCATCAACAACTTTTTCCGTCTCGGCTTTCTTTGCATCCGTCGGAAGCGGAATTTCCTCGGGCAGGATCGGCGCAGGCGGATCAAGCGATGGCAAACTTTCGACGGCGTTTGGATCGGGCAAGGAAAGCACGCGCGGAGGTGCCAACTCCTGCGCCAGGAGCGCGGCGGCAGTGATCAGCCAACAGAAAATTATGCGGCAGAGGAAGAACATAGGCCCGATGTTCGAACACGAGTTGTGCGATTCATGGAAGTCCCGGCCCGATTGCCAGGGGCTCGCTCGCCAGCGGCGAAGAAAACCGGGGCAAGAGATACGAAATCCGCGAGGGAGATTCAAGAGCAGGTTCATGCCAGCAATGCCTCCGAGATAAAGCTGCTAGCGGGAATTCACTTGCAACTAGTGCCAGGTTCTAGGTATCGTTCCGGCCCTAGCGTTGTTGAATTTACTATTTTGACCAAGGTGCCGCGATGCGTTGGATGTTCTGCTTAGCGCTGGCTGTTGTTTGTATTTCTGCAAACACAATTTTCGCCGAGGAAGCGGGTGAACAATCACCCGAGCAAGCTCTAGAGCCCGTGCTCAAACAAATAAGCGTAGATGACTACTCACGAGCATTTCTCGAAATGTCGATACTAGGCTTTCCACAGCCTTCACCGAATCAGCTTGACGAGTTTCAATTGAAATTAAAACAATTTCGCCAAGCTTGCGGCAAATCACTAGGCGATGTCGAGCTTCTCGATGTGAATCTAGTAGGCAAACGATTGGCTCGTCTGACATATTTGGATCACTCAGAACGCCATCCAATCGTTTGGCGTTTCACGATGTACCGCGGATCTAAAGAATGGCGAGTTATTGGCTACAACTTCAATGGCGAACTTGGCGATCTCTTAGAGAAGTCAAATCTGCTGTCGCAAAAGCCCGAGAACTTAAAACGCTAGGGCCCCGCAAACTCCAGCGAGTGATCCTCCGGCGGAATCAATTCCAACAGCGACCGCAGTTTCGCCAGCAACTCCTCTTCACCACTGAGGAATTTCAACCCAATGCGCAGCGCATAAAGCGGCATGCCGCCGAGCGCGGTGACGCCGATCTTGACCAAGTCCTTGTGCGTACAGACGAGCAACTCGGCTTGCTGCTGCTTGGCCAAGTCGCTCAATTGATCCAGATCTTCGCGCATGTAAGAGTGATGATCAGGAAACTCGCGTAGCTCCGTCAACTCGCCGCAAAGTTCCGTGAGCGTGTGCCGAAACCCCGCCGGGTTGCCGATCCCGCAAAAGGCGGCGACCTTGGCGTTTTGCAGCAGGGTGAGCGGCGCTTCGACGCCGTTCGCATCACGCAGCGATACCGGTTGATGTGCCGCTTCGGCCCAGATCGCTTGTGGGGCGAGTTCCAGATAGCGAGCGCGAATCGCGGCACGCTCGGTAGCGCTAACTTGATCGGCGCGGGTGAGGATCAACGCCTGCGCCCGCGAGACACCGCTCAACGGTTCGCGGAGTGTTCCGCGCGGGAAAACATAGCCGTGCCCAAACGGCTCGGTCGCGTCGATCAAGACGATGTCCAAATCGCGGGCGATGCGGCGATGTTGAAACGCGTCGTCGAGAACGATGAATTGAGTTGCCAGTTCTTCGATCGCCAGCGTCGCCGCCGCGATCCGGTCGGGGTTCTGCACATGCGGCACGTCGGGCAGCTTTTCCTCGAGCTCCCGGGCCTCATCATTCGTCGCGCCGTCCTCGGCCCCGTAACCGCGGCTGACAATCGCGACGCGCACGCCTTGCTCGCGGAGCCAGCGGCAGAGCCATTCGACGAGCGGCGTCTTGCCCGTCCCGCCAAGCGTCAGATTGCCGATACTCACGACCGGCACGGCAACGCGCGTCGTCTTGGCCGGATTCCGGTCATAGCCCCGATTGCGCCAACGCATCGCCAAGCCATACGGCCACGACACGACGCGAAAGAGTCCGCGCCAGAGCAACGCGCGCAAGCCGGAGCGTTGTTTGGTGACGATGGCGCGGTATTCGGCGTGGGAGAGCATGTCGCTTCAGTGCTAATCCGTTAAAAAATCTTCGTCCGTTAGCAATCGAGATGCATGAAAAATTGAAGTAACAAGAATCCGTTCGCCAGTGCTTTGAAAGAAAATACGATATTTCCCGTAAACAATCTGTCTCAAATCAGGCATTAGTTTGAACGTTACTTTTTCACCTGAGAGCGGAAAATTTGCGAGCTTTTCAATTCGCTTCATCAAGCGATCAACAAATCGAGCAGCATAAAGCGGACTTGATTGCTCGATGTAGTTGTAAATTTCTTGGAGTTCTCGTTGGCTACGTTTGGACCATTCAATGCGTGCCATGTGTTTGCCCCATGCGCTCCATAAGTTCAGCCACTACCTGTTCATGCGGTATGATTCTCCCAGCTTCGATGTCTGCAAGGCCTTGAAGTACGCCATCAAGCATACGCAATTCCTCGATAGCTTGATCGATCGTAACGTTATCCGGCAAGGCTTCGATGACGGCTTGAATATGTTGTTTCGTTGTGTACACGATGACTCCCTTGTGATTCGAGATCAATCCAAACTGCCATCGATTTCTCTCACCTCATCATGAATCAATCAACGATTGAATGCAAGTTCCCAGACAATCTTCTCGACGCAGACTATAGCAGACTATAAACGTCACGAACTCTTGCCGGGGCAAGAGTTCGTTTTGATTTTTCGATTTGCAACTCGGCTACCGAGGCCGCGGCAAGCGGGACGAGCGGCTTGCCAGCGACAACGCATACGACGAATCATGCGACCGCGGCAACACACGCTTCGACAACGCCACATGCTCCGAGCGCTTGGCCGTCGAGCGGAGTTCGCGGCAGAGACTGATCCCCAGCAGAAACCCGCCGGCGAGCAACATCGCGCCCGGCACAAGCCACGCGACATTCAGGTTCTTCTCGAGCACAAGGAAACCAACTAAAATTCCAAAGTAAATGGACAGGCCGCCCAAAAAGGACAGCAACGAGGTACGGCAAGGGTTCATGGGACGAATTCCTAAAACGGAGGGTGTTTGGTTGGAGAGGGGAAAGCAACTGCACACCTAGGAGAGCGTCAATTTGGGTAATCTGTTACAAAGAAGCGATCTGCCGCAAAATGCTGGCTTTTTCGCACAACGCAACAAAAAACCCCCGATCCGAAGATCGAGGGTTTAGAGTAGCCGACTTGCTCTGCAAGTCGGCATTCGTGAAACAGTGTATTAACAAAGTTAATCGACCAACGTCCTACTTGCAGAGCAAGTAGGCTACTCTACAGCGCCTGGCAAATCGCCTCAGCCATTTCGCGCGTGCCAACAGCCGTCGGATCATTGCGGTCGGCCTTGAGATCGTACGTGACGGACTTCCCTTCTTCGATCACCTTGGCCACGGCCTTTTCCAGGCGAGCTGACGCATCCGTTTCGCCCATGTGCTTGAGCATGAGCATCCCGCTCAGGATCAACGCCGTGGGGTTGACCTTGTTCAGGCCCTTGTACTTCGGCGCACTGCCGTGCGTCGCTTCGAACACGGCGCCATTCGGGCCGATGTTCGCACCCGGGGCAACGCCGAGCCCGCCGACCAGACCTGCGGCGAGGTCGCTCAGAACATCGCCGTACAAGTTCGGCAGGACGAGCATGTCGTACAGTTCCGGCTTCTGAACCAGTTGCATGCACATATTGTCGACAATGCGATCTTCGAACTCGATGTCCGAATATTCCTTGGCGACGTTGCGGGCAACGTCGAGCCAGAGGCCGTCGGAAAACTTCATGATGTTCGCCTTGTGCACGCACGTCACTTTCTTGCGCCCATTGGCCCGGGCGTATTCAAACGAGTAGCGGAACATCCGCTCGCTGCCGCTGACGCTGATCGGCTTGATGCTGATGCCCGTCTCTTCGGCCGTGGTCTTGATCTTGCCCGTCTTGCTGTTGGCGTTGATCCACTTGATGAGGTCGGCCGTCTCGGGCTTCCCTTTTTCGAACTCCGTGCCGGCGTAGAGATCTTCGGTGTTCTCGCGCATGATGACGATGTCGACTGGCAGATCGCTAAAGTACGTCCGAACGCCCTTGTAGATCTTGCACGGACGGACGCAGGCATAGAGCCCAAACGCTTGCCGCAGGTGAACATTGATCGAGCGGAACCCGGTGCCGACGGGCGTGGTGATCGGGGCCTTGAGGGCGCACTTGGTGCGCTTGATGCTTTCCAGGACCGAGTCGGGCAGCGGCGTGCCGGTCTTGGCCATGACATCGACGCCGGCCTCTTGCACGTCCCAGTTGATCTTCACGCCGGTCGCGTCAACGCACTTGCGCGCGGCCTCGGCCAATTCGGGACCAGTTCCATCACCAGTGATCAGCGTTACTTCGTAGGCCATGGGGAATTGCGAGCAAATTGAAAGTACGGGGTTCAGGACAGGACAACAGCAATACGATTTGAACGTCAAAGGATTCGCTATTCAACACCAAATGCTGGCAGTCCCGGAATTGTGCGGAAAACGGCAGTAAAACGGCGGATTTCGCAAGAAAAGAGTGGAAAAAAGACGAGAAAAAACAGCAAAAAAACACTGAAAAAACTCTCAAAAAAACGCGGAAAATCCAGAAAAAACGCGAAAAAACGACAATCGACGCGAAAAAAACAGAAAAAAACGCGAAAAAGTGCGCGCGTCTTTGTCCGTGTTTAACGAGACAGCGTTTCAGGCATCAGGCGATTTTTTCCCGAGAAAACCACGGCCAACGGTTCGCTCTGTCCCGTGAAACCGGAATAAGCATGTCCGCGCAGGGTTTTTTCGTGTTGCCATTTAAGGCAACAGTCACCACTCCTTTCTGATGGTCGAGCGCCGGGCCTTGCCCGCCGCAGATATATGAACTTGTGTATACTATATCCCGAGCAATTTGTCAAGGCCAATTTATCTGCCGTAGCCAAGGTCGTAAGACCTCAGCCCCTGTAGGTCCCGGTCTCCGACCGGGATCTGGCGCGAGGACCGACGACGATTCCGGCGTTTGCTTCGCACGGCGTCAAACGCCGCGCGAGGTCCCGCTCGGAGAGCGGGACCTACATTCTTGTATCCAAGGTCGTGAGACCTTGGACGACCGAGAACATACGTCGCCAACTCAAACGCTCTGAAGTCTCACGACTTCAGCTACGTTACTTGCGATCTCTCAACACCGCGCCGGCAACCTGTTGCTTAATCATCTTTTGCAAAGCATCCCAGCCCGCGAATTGGGCTTCGGTCATCGAAGCGCGGCGATTTCGTTTGAGGCGATGCTCGATCGCGCGGAGTTGCCGCCGCCGAGCGCGCGAGAGTTGCACCTTGTCGTTCACGACCAAGCCGGTGACGACTTGGCGTTGATGGCGGCGGAGCGTGTGGGATTTTTTCTTTTGCAGTTGATAGCCGTGCTTGTTGACGAGCTGTTTGACCAGCTGACAGACGCCGCGCATCTTCTTGGGGTAATCTTTCGGAAACGAGAACGTCAAATCATCGGCGTAGCGCGTGTAGGTTCCTTTGCGCCGCTCGGCAATCTTCTGAAAGACATGATCGAGACCAAAGTTCACCAGGTTGCTCAACCGTGGGCTCGTCGGCGCGCCTTGCGGCAGGCCATCCTCGTGCGTGCAGAGCTTCGTCAGTATCCCCGCCGCTTCGGCATCCCAGCCGATCATTCGAAAGTAGCGGTCAATGCGCGCGGCCGTGGTGCGGGGAAAGAAATCGACAATGTCGAACTTCAAGACGACCGCGCGGCCAACGTGTGGCAGTGCGTTATGGACGATCGACTTGCCCCGTTCAAAGCCGATGCACGACGGATGAACGCGCAGTCGTTTCAGCAGCCGCCGCAAAATCGTGCGCTGCAATTGCTTCGTCGCCGGATCGGGGATCGAGAGTTTCCGCTCGCCGCCGGATCGCTTTTTGATGAAGGCCGTGCGATAAGCCGGTTGAAAGTCACGCAGTTGAGCGGGTTCAAGCTGCAATCGTTTGGCGAGATCGTCGATTGATTTGCCGCGGCCTAAACTCACACGGCGTTCGCGCAGACCTTTGCGAACGCTGACAATTGTCTCCCGGATAATAGCATAGATGAATATCAAGAGAATGAACGCCACGAACAACGCCAGCGCTCCGCCGGCGAGGTACAGCAACCATTGCAAGATGATCCAGATGACGAGCATCCCCTGTCCTTGATAAGTTTAAGTCTTTAGCAGCCCGACGCGTTAGTTTTGAAGTTGCGCTATTTCGCCGTCTTGATCAAAGCTAGCGGCCCGCCCCACCAAGAAACTGGTTTGGCTCCCTCCCCCTTGCGGGGAGGGTTGGGGAGGGGGTTTTTGGTGTGTTGCCAGACGTTTTCCATTTCGAGTCATTCTGTGCGTAGTATCTTCTGAAGGGAAAGCCATGCGTTGCTCCATCACCCCTCCCCAACCCTCCCCGTTCAGGGGAGGGGGCCAAACCAATTTCATCAAGGGAGCGATCACGTCCATTATTCGGGCTTTTTACTGGTCAGCATCGAATAGCGCAACTTCAAAACGCGTAAGCGAGGGAGTGTTACGCGTTTTCCATTCCCTTGCTTACGCTGCGGGCTACGAATGGGATAGCTTTCAAAAAAACAAACGCGGGCGAACCCGCGTTTGGCCTTGCTACCGTGTCGAGTTCGACGCGCGCGTCGAAGTCTGACACGGTTTCGATTCTAACTAACCGCGAAGCGGCCCGGCCGACGAAACATCGGCCTGTGCAGCGAGTGCACCGCCAAGGCAACGGTAAGTCTAAAACAACGCGCGCGAGGAAGTCAAATTATCGGAAACGTGATACATTTATAAATCACGTTCTCCGCTGTTGGCGGAATCCTTCGGGCATTCATTTGGGCAACATCTTATGGCACTTCGCCTCCCCCGTCTGCAATTCTTGCTCCGCACGCTGGGGATTCTCCTGGTCATTGTGGTGGCGCTGGCGAGTTGGCATGGGTCGCGGTACGAGCGATACAAAGCTCGTTTGGCGGCGCGGCTGCAAGCACAAGAACATGGACTCGTCTTCTATACTCGCGAGGAAGCCGAGAGCTTTCAGCGTTACACTTTTCAAGCCGATGCGGAACCGACGCTTGCCGAGCGCTGGGATCTTTTTTGGTTCGGACCCGCCGCGGGCAAATTTCCCGCTTGCGAGATGTCGTTGAAAACCTACACCGAGCACCCGAAAGGTTTCATTGAAAAAAACTATCATCGGGTCTTGGAACTGCATCCCGAAATTGAATGGGCCATGTGCTCCGCCTACGGCGATCGAAAAGGCCGATTTGGATTACAAGAGTTTGATCGGGTCGCTTGGGTTATCATGGATCAAGACCAGAAACTTCGAGCCCAGGCGATGATGCTGCCGGTCACGGCTTTTGCCCGAATCCCGAACTTACGCTTTTTCCAATTCGCGGACCCCGCGCAACTGGATGATTTGTGGGTAGACGCTCTGCCGGAAGATTGCGCGCTGCGCGAAATTGTAGGGTTCATCAAACTGAGCCCTGCGGGTGTCCAGCAATTGTTCCACAAGGCCCCAAATCTATTGAAGATCCAATTAACGTGCGCCGATTTCTCCGAAGAAGTTCAAAACCAATTGTCAGAACGCTACACGATTCAGAAGATCTTCCAAAACAAATATCTCATCGAGGCGAAAAATTAATATGCGCCTCCCCCGCCTGCAATTCTCGCTCCGCACGCTGGTGATCGTCGTGGTCATCGTCGCGGCGCTGGCGAGTTGGCCGGCGGCGCGGTATGCGCGGTTTCGCGGGCGGGTTGCGGCGAAGGCCGAATTGGCGAAATACGGCATCGAATTGCGCGGCGAGAATATCTTCAATGAAGAAGCAAAGGAGTTGTTGCCCCTTAGCGAGCGGTGGGATCATTACTGGTTTGGCGAAGAGGCGCTGCACAAATACGATTTTGTTTTTATCAACGACAAAGAATTCTTTCCCGCCTACGAGCAAAACCCGCAAGTTAGTTTTCGCGAACTGTTCGGCCGATTCCCGGAGGTCGATGACCTGCATGTCGGCAAGCAATCGACCTTCGCAGATGACTTCCTTGGCGAGCCAGGGAACTTGCACGAGACACGAGTCCTGCCGCGCGATTTGATGCTGGCGATGCTCGCGCTACCGAAGCTGACGAGTCTGGACATCAGCCGCCGCGGGGTGATCGATGCCGAAGTGGCCGCGGCATTGCCCGAGAATTCGCTGCTCGAAGAACTCTTCCTGTCCGAGACAACGATCTCGCCGGAAGCGTGGCGGACGATTCTGGCCCGCACGCCGCATTTGCGGCAGGTTGATATCGATCAGCATGCGTTCGATCCGGCGATCGTGGCCGACCTGAATCGCTCGGGTTGGCCGCGGCCGGGGGCGATCATGACGGAAGAAGAACGCAAGTACGCCTTCTTGGCGATCAACATCGTCGATCCGCGCAGCGTAGCGGGCGAATCGCTCGAGCCATGCGTTGCCGATTTGACGATTCCCTATCATCTGGAAATCCTCTCGGTACCGCATACGGTCATGGACCAGCTTGCCGCGCCGCTGGAACTCGCCGGGTATCAGGCGAAGCGGCTGACTTGCTTGTATGCCGGCAATTTGCGTGTGCGGAATTTCCCGGCGCTGAAGATCATTGCTGTAAAGCATTGCCAGAATGTCGATGTCAGCGACGCCCCGCTCGTCGAGACACTCTATGTCCAAGAAGCGCGCCAGTTGAAATTGCTCGGTCTGCCAAAGCTAAAGATGCTGACTATTTACAAATGTGACGAGTTCGAGATTCAAGCTTGTCCCAAGATCGAATACCTCGGTCTGGAAGAGACTCAACATGCCAAGATTAGGGACCTTCCAAATCTGGACGATTTTTTCTTCGAAGGGGGCACGTTTGAATTGCACGGCGTCCCGAAACTCGATTCCGTCATGCTCCAGAATCCGACATTGCGGCAGCTGACTGATTTGCGGCAACTGCCAACGTTGAAATACCTGCATATCCATTTCAACGGCCCCTCGACTAAGCTCCCCGTCACGGCGCTCGCGGAGCTGCAAGAGTTACCCGCGCTCGAACGCCTCTGCATCACCGGTCGGAATACGCGAGCCGATGACGAGGAACTGGCTTTCCTCAGTTCGTTGAACAAATTGCAACACCTGCGGCTGCTTTGGATCGAAGATCATGACAAACTGCCGGAGTGGCTGGCGAAGGATTTCGAGGCGAAACTTTTGCCGGCGCAGCTTGAAGTCTTGCTGACCGAGGAACCGTTTGCGAGCGACGAACAACGTGCGGCGGTGCTGCGCGAATATCCCGAGCTGATTTATCTGATCGCCACGGAAAAACTCACGGGAAAACTCGGCATCTGGCAACGATTTCTCCGCGACATTCCGCCGAAAGCGGAACTGGCGCCGTATGCAGAACGGCTTGGACAAGAATCTCCCGCCAGCGATCCCTAAGCGATTACGGTTTAAACAATATTGCCCATCTCGATGGATCTTAGAGACACTCGCAAAAGAACTTCCCTCTTTTCAAACATCCATTTTGATGATTTCGCTCCCTTTGATCCCGAAGGGGATCGTAGAACTTAGCCGGTGGTCGACGCGCAGCGGCGCACCACCGGGTTCATTCACATACGAAAATCCGCACCCTGGAAGGGTGCTAGAACGCTTGTTTTTTCCACGGTTCTAGCATCCCTTTCGGGATACTCGTTTCATTCTTCGACATGACCGGTGGTGCGCGGAGTACCGCGACCACCGGCTAAGTTCTCTGATCCCTCTCGGGATCAAATGCGGGAACTTCTTTTACGTTCGACTCTAACTCAAACGCCGCACATCCGGGGACTAACGTCCCCGGCTCAGGATTTCATCGGCTTTCTCTCGGCGCATTCTTACGCCCAGCGTCTTGGTCACGCCGTTGTTACAGCCGTTTTTTCTAGAAAGATTTTCCCCGCTTCGCTGTCCTCTCGGCGGCTTGCTGCCCGCTTACATGGGCAGAGACGATTGAGACGCGGACAACGATCTGGCAAGTCAACATCGCCCTCCCTAACAACATCCCCCACCAACGTAGGTCTTCTGGACCGATCACCATAAAGCCCGGGGTCAGGACGCTTTTGATCCTTGACCCCGGGCACGCAAGATACGCCTCCCACACTCCCGTAGGTCCCCGAGTTCACTTCACTCGCGAACCGATCTTCATACAAAAGCCCGCCGGTCTATTCGACCGGCGGGCTTTTTTCGTTTCAAAGCGACAACGGCAATTCATCCCTCAGTTGTGGGCGTTCCAATTGGACAGTTCCCAGACGGGCACGGCGGCGGCGAATTTGAAGGAGAAACACAGCGTCTTTTTTTCCGCGTTGTTACGACGAATCTGACTTTTTTTGAAGTTTTCTTGCCTTTCCCTGTCCGCCGCGCTGCTGGCAGTCCGCTTTCAAGTTCAGACAAGGCTGGTGACTCTGAAAAACTTCCAGTCCGGCCGTTCAACATTTTGCCTTCCTAACTTTCCTCTCTCTTTTTTTACTGATAAGGATTACTTCGATGTTCAAATCTCTCCGTGCTCTGTGTCTGGGTTTGGTTGCGGCTTTCGCTCTGACGGGTTCGGCCGCGAAGGCTGATGAACCGCAAGGTTACAAAATGGTCATCGGCGGGTCGTACTCGCAAGCCCTGGGGGCCGAGTTCCGCGTCGAAAACTTTTCCCTCCCCGCGTTTGGTCAGTTCACCGGTGTCCGCTTGGTGTCGGCTCCGAATTGGAACTCGCCGCTGCGGAAACTCGGCCTGCAAGCGGGCGACGTGATTACCCGGCTCGACGGAGTGCGGGTCGATAACCTGGGCGAACTCGAAAACCACTACAGTTGGACCGAGGTCCGCTACATCAAAACCGGCAGCCAAATGGTCCGTATCGGCAGCATCTTTATCAATCAGAACAACGGCGGCGGGCCAATCGTCAATCCGATCATCGGCGGCGGCAACGCTCCGTAAGGGATTCAGTTCAACGGAAAACCGGAGGACTTACGTCCCCCGCTCGATAAATAGGAAAGCCCGCGATCAAGTTGATCGCGGGCTTTTTTTGTTTTCATCCCAAGCCACGAAGGGGCAACAAGTTAGCGTGAAAGCGGAGCAACGGATCGGCGATCAAAAGCTTGCTAGCATGCTAGCACGAGTGTACTTTAGAATAGATATATGTACATTTGAACACAATCTGGACGATAAGTCCTGTTTAGCGGCCACGCGGATCGCTCCGCAGCGTTGATTAACGCTCCTCTGCGAGTCGCCGCTAAACGGTGCTGAATTTATTCGAGGAGTCTCTCCCGCATTTCTTCTAACTCCTTCCTCCTAACTCCTCGATTCTTCTCCCATGATCACTCATCACAATCCGCTCGGGTACTTGTTCGTCGATATGAACGGGTTCTTTGCCAGTTGCGAACAGCAAATGCGGCCCGAACTGCGCGGGCAGCCGGTTGGCGTCGTGCCGATGATGACCGAGACGACGTGCTGCATCGCCGCCAGCTACGAAGCCAAACGGTTCGGCATCAAGACGGGCACCGGCGTCGCCGAAGCGCGGCGGCTCTGCCCGCATATCCGCTTGGTCGAGGCTCGGCCGGAGCTCTACGTCCGCCTGCATCACAAAATCGTCGCGGCGGTCGAGTCGTGCATCCACGTGGACAACGTCATGTCGATCGACGAGATGATGTGCCGCCTGATCGGCGAGCATCGCCGCGAGGAAACGGCCCGCGGCATCGCGCTTGAGATCAAAGAAGCACTGCGCCGCGACCTGGGCGAGGTGTTGACTTGCTCCATTGGCATCGCGCCGAATCGAATGCTGGCCAAGATGGCGTCCGACATGCAAAAGCCGAACGGCCTGACGGTGATCAAGAGCGATGAGCTGCCCGCGCGCTTGTTCGAGCTCGAGTTGCAAGACTTCCCCGGCGTCGGGCCGCGGATGGAGAAGCGGTTCCATCGCTGGGGCGTGACGACGGTCGAGCAAATGGCGAACCTGACCGTCGATCAGTTGAACCGCGTCTGGGAAAGCAAGATGATGGGCCGCGCGTGGTGGCACAAGCTCCGCGGCGACGATGTCCCCGACCCGCCGACGACGCGGCGTTCGGTCGGCCATTCGCATGTGCTGCCGCCGGACCTGCGCAACAACGACGATGCCCGCGCGGTGCTGATCTGCATGACGCACAAAGCAGCCGCGCGCTTGCGCCGGCTCGACTATTGGGCACAATCGCTGAGCATCGACATCAGCTACATGTACAGCTCGCTCGGGGGCTGGCACGATCGGCGGCGGATCATGCCCGCACGCGACACGCACTCGCTCACGGCGCACGTGGCCGAGATGTGGGACCTGCGGCCCGAGGGGAAACCGCTGAAGGTCGGGGTCGTGCTGGGCGATCTGGTGCCGGCGCGTTCCGCGACGCGGCCGCTGTTTGACGAGAACCTGGACTTGCAACTGGTCTCGGACGCGATGGATCGGATCAACGGGAAGCTCGGCGACCACGCGGTCTACCTGGCGAGCATGCACGGCGCGCAGCCGCACGACCCCATGCGGATTGCCTTCACGCAGATTCCCGAAGCGCGGCGGATGTACGAGCTGCGCGGGGCGCTGGATCGCGCGGTGGGGGCGAGGGAAAAGCGGGGGGCGTGAAAGAAACCTAAAGAATGCCGCTCCGAACGAAAACGAGCGAATCTGGCGAAATACCATCACTTCCCTCCTGGAAAAGGGAAATAAATTAGCGTCTTGCTGACGAACCTCTTATAATCGGTTCCGAACACGGGGGAGTCTGCGCCGAGAGCGCACAATAAGCCTCTCTGATAGCTCCTCTCCGGCTCTGCTTTTCAACACAAAACCTCGTCCAAATTCTGCTGTAACTCTCGCAGGAATAACATCATGCGTTACTTTTCGCTCTTCATGCTGTTCTGGGCCGTGGCGCTGGTCGTTGGCCATGCCGCGATCACGCCCGACCAACAGAAAAAGGTCTCGGCGACCGCCGCCATGCTCACGAAGATGGATGCCCTGGTCAAGGCCGAGAAATACGACGACGTGCTCAAACTCCTGCCGGACGTCCAAACGGCCGTCACCGAATTGGCTACCGTCCCCGAACTCGCCGTTCCCGTGGCCAATGTAATCAAACGCATCGACACGGTGCGCGGCGATCTCGAACTGCAAGGGTTCACCCTGCCTGAGTTCAAAAAACCCGAGATGGCCAAGCCGGTGCCTAAACCAGTCCCGATGCCTATGCCCGCTCCTGGCACACCGGCCGGGACTCCGCCTGCCGGAGTACCCGCCGCTGGCGAAGTCAGCTTCGTCAAACAAATCGCGCCGTTCCTGATCGCCAAGTGCGGCAACTGCCATGTCAATCAGGCCAAGGGCGGACTCAACTTTGCCAGCTACGAAGTCCTCGAACGCGGCTTCAAGGGCAAGCTGATGATCCAAAAGGGCGACGCCAAGAACAGCGAAGGCGTCCGCGAAATCGAAAGCGGCAACATGCCCAAGGGCGGCCTCAAGGTCGACGCGGCGGAACTGGCGATGTTCAAGAAATGGATCAACGACGGCGCGAAATTCGACGGCCAAGATCCCAAGGCCATGCTCGCCTCGCTAGTCGGCGCCAAAGCCGCCGCGCCGGCCAAGGCGAAACCGCCCGAGGAACCGGCGATCCCGCTCGTTGCCGCGACCGGCAAGGAAACCGTCTCATTCGCCCGCGACATCGCCCCAATGCTCGCCGGGGCGTGCTTGAATTGTCACGGGACCGGCAACAACAACGACAAAGGGGGGCTGCGGATGAATCAATTCGCGAACCTGCTCAAGGGGGGCGATAGCGGACGCATCGTTAATCCGGCCAAGGCGGCTGACAGCCTGATCGTCAAGAAGCTCAAGGGCACCGCCGGCGATCGGATGCCGCTGAACGGCAAGGCATGGAGCGACAAACAGATCGCACTCGTCGAAAAATGGATCGCCGAAGGAGCGAAGTACGACGGCGGCGACCCAATGCTCGCCGTGGAAACCGTCGCCGCCATTGCCAAGGCCCGCGATGCGACGCACGAACAACTGGTGGCCGAACGCAAAACGTCGGCGATCGATAACTGGAAGCATGCCCTGCCCGATGAACGGCCGGCGCAGGTCGAATCGACGAACTTCCTCGTCGTCGGCAGCGTGAACGAAACGGTGCTCAAACAAATCTCGGATTTCGCCGAAGCTCAGGCGACGATTCTCAAGAATCAATTCGCCCTGCCGGCGGACAAGCCGCTGATCAAAGGCCGCGCGACGATCTTTGCCATCAAGAGCCGCATCGACTACGTCGAATGGAAAGCCGTCGAAAATCGCGAACCGCCGCTCAATCTCCGCGGCCACGCACGCCACACCGTGATCGATGCCTACGCCGTCCTTTGGGTTCCGGCCGACGAAAAGGAGTTCTCGCTCAAGACGCTCGTCAATGAACAAGTCAACGCCCTGCTCTTCGCCGAGTTCGGCAACGGCCGCTTGCCCCCCTGGTTCTACAGCGGGCTTGGCCGCGCGATGGCCGGTAAAAACGATGCCCGCGACCCGCGTGTGAAATTGATCGATGATTCCGTCGGCGGCACGCTAGGCCGGATGCGCTATGTCGACGACCTGCCCAAGGGGACCCTCGGGGCCGAAGGAACCGAAGTCGCCGCCTACGGCTTCGGCAAGTACCTGCTCAGCAACCAAAGCAAGTTCAACTCGCTAATCACCGCGATCCGCGCCGGCGCGGACCTCGACAGTGCCATGACTCGCGGCTTCGGCGGCGGCGCGTTGCAAGTCATCGGCATTTGGTCCGGCAAGGGGATGAACGCGCAGAAGTAGCGATTGCTAATCAAGACGCTGATAGAACAAAGCCAAGGAGTTTATCTCCTTGGTTTTTTGTTGCGCGTTCGTGACCTCCAGAAACATCACTCCTTGCTAGAATCAGAGCGTTCGACTCGTTTCTTTTCTCAAGGAGCAATTCCATGCGCTGGTTTGCTACGTTTAGCATGTTGGGCCTCTTCGCCGTTCTCGCGATCGCGATGGAGTCCGAGAAACAGCCCGCCGCGCCGAAACCGCCGGGCAGCAATCGCGACTGGTTAGACTTGATCGCCGACCGCGGCAAAACCATGACCCGCGTCACTGACAAACCGTTGTCGATGGATCTGCAAGTAGCGCAGCTCTGTCGGTTGCCGGACCCCGACGAATTGCCCGAGGCCAATCCCCATCGCGGGCATTTCGTCCATGTCTACGTGACACCCGGCGAAGAAAAGAAAATTCGCACGGGCGAAGGAACGTATCCCGTCGGGACGCTGATCGTCAAAGAAAAACTGCCGGGGCCGCTCGCCGAACTCGAGCAAGGCTCCAAGGCAAAGAAGAAAGCCAGCCAAACCCAAACGCCCGAGCTTTTCACCGTCATGCTCAAACGCGAAGCCGGGTATCATCCCGAATGCGGCGATTGGGAGTTCATGGTCGTCTCGGGCGATGCGAAGCAAATCGTCGCGCGGGGAAAAATCGATTCGTGTGTCGAGTGCCACAAGGATTACAAGGCAACCGATTTCGTGACGCAGTTGTATCCGAAAAAGTAGCGTGGGCTTCAGCCCACGCGTGAAAATCTCAGCTCAAGTTTAGTACCGGATGCAGGCAACCTTTGGATGGGCATACCATCCGCAGGCTTAGGTTGTAGCTGCAAAGCCGCTGCTTTGGGATTGTGTTATTTTCTGCATAGCGAGCAGAAATTAGATTCTTGACGTGTGGGCTGAAGCCCACACTACTAACGCACAAAGCCCTGGTCAGCGCTGACCAGGGCCTTGGTTTTTATGGTGTTCGGTCCCGCATGCAGGACCTACGTTGATGGGGAAGCTTGTTGGGGAGCGAAGGGCGAGTCTTTGTCAGTCTCGGTTTGTCGTTCACTCTGACAACACAAGCGGACGAGATTCGCCGCGAAGGACAGCGAAAAAAAGAAAATAATCCCAAAAAAATGTCTGTAACAAACGCGCCGGCGCGACGCTTTCGCGAAGAATGCGTCCATCGCTATGACGCAAGCGGATGGGTAGCGGGAGCTGATGAAAACGATCATTCTTTGACCCCAATCCCGAATCCCCAATCCCTAGCCCCCAATCTTCTCCATCCACGCTTCGAGCATCTCATACTGCTTGCCAAAGTCGTGCACCGTCGTTCCCAGCGGGCTTTTGAAGAACGGAGCCAAGAACGTCAGCGCGCCGGTCTCGCCCGCGCGCCAAGCGCGTTCGGTCAGCCGCACCAGATCGAGCACCAACGGCGCGGCCAGGAGCGAATCGCAGCCTTGCCAGGTGAACTGCATCGTCATCGGCGTGCCGAGGAAGCCGCGGAAGTGAATATGATCCCACGCCGTCTTCCAATCGCCCATGCTCTTGATGTACTCGATCGTGACCAGGGTTTGCGGCGAGTAGCCAAAGATTTCGCTGAGGAGTTTGTCCTTGCTCGTGACCTTGCTCTTCTTGTTGGCCGGATCGTCGAGGACGAGCCCGTCCATATTGCCAAAGATGTTGTGCCCGACCCAGCTCATCACCTCGAGATTGCGTTTGGCGAACATCGGGGCGAGGGTGCTCTTGAGCAACGTCTCGCCCGTCTTGCCGTCGTAGCCGGCGTGGCGAGAGCTGACGCGCGTGGCCAAGTCCTGAATCGCCGCCGGCGTTGCGCCAACCGAGGGTGTGAAGTTCACGAACGAATACCCGGCTTGCAGCGTCGCGATCGCGTAAAGACAGCTCGCGGGCAGGCGAACCTGTTCCGGCTTGTCGAGCATGGCATCGAGCTCGGTCCACTTGCTCGGCAGCGTCGCTTGATCAAAGTTTGGCTCCGTCGAGGCGACGTACACGACAACAACGTGAGCCAGCTTATGCTGCGCGGCGAAGTCAGTCATGTCTTTGCCGATTCGCGCGATGGCTGCGCGGGACGTTTCCTTGGCGGCTGACGCGCGTAGCTCTTCGGTCGATAGCCCGCTGATCGTCTGGCCGACATTGTGCAGCGAGCCGGGGCGGAGGTGCTTTTCGATCATGTCGAAATCGCCTTCGCACTTTTGCAGCAGAAACGGATCGATCGCCCGGCTCTCGGCGCACATCCGATACGCTTCGTCGTAGAGTCTACCCGCGCGAATATCATGGCCGCCGACGACGATGTCCTTCCAGTCGATCAGGCCCAGTTTGTCAAACGGTTCCGTCGCGGTGATGAGGCCCGACGTCCCCATCAGTTCGCGCTGCAAGGCAAGCAACCCTGTCATCGCCGTCGTCGCAACGCCCCCCTTGGCACCGATCAACCACAAACCGATCTTGGACATAGAATTCTAATGGACAATTGACAATGGATAATTGACAACGAAGACCGCTGTAATAAGCCTGTACATGTTTCGTTGATCAGTCTGGCGGGAACCGTGAGCTGTGACAAATCTATCCTACTTGACGCAGGAAAAACTTGTACGTTTGACGGTCAAAAGGCTCTGTTCCCGTCCCCCTGACAATTGGCACTGACCGCTGGGAACCGAACCGCGGAGGAGTTAAGATTGTCCTAAGCCCGGAATTGATCGTCAAGCGGCGAAATACGGCCACGGCGGCTACTTCGTAGCCAAAGTCGTAAGACTTTGGCTGAACATAAGGCAAGGCGTCATGGCCGCACAATCCAAGGTCTCACGACCTCGGCTACAAATCGAGTCGCCGCTAAACGGTCAACTTTGAAACGAGCATAACTTTTGCATTTTCCCGAATCCCCAATCCCTATCCCCAAACCCCCACGCCCCGATGCTTGCTGTTTCGAAGTTGATCGCCTCGCTGGAACCTTCCGCTACGCTTGCCATGGCTGCCAAGGCCAAGGAACTGACCGCGGCCGGAAAAAAAGTCTTCGACTTTAGCGTCGGC
Source organism: Pirellulales bacterium (assembly GCA_041736895.1). Lineage (GTDB taxonomy): Bacteria > Planctomycetota > Planctomycetia > Pirellulales > JALHPA01 > JANRLT01. Next base: position 3,236 of record JBGSSS010000027.1, on the reverse strand, counting down.
GAGCCGGACTTCAACACGCCTGAGCACATCTGCGCCGCCGGGACCAAGGCGATGAAAGACGGGCACACCAAGTACACCGTCGCGAGCGGCATCCCCGAACTCAAAGCAGCCGTCGCCAAAGCCTACAAAGCGACGCACGGCCTCGAATACACGCCGGCGCAGGTCGTCGTCAGCAACGGCGCCAAGCACTCGCTGCACAACGCGTTTACCTGTCTCTGCAACCCTGGCGACGAGGTGATCATCCCCGCGCCCTACTGGGTCAGTTACGCCGAACTCGTGAAGCTCACCGGCGCGGTCCCGGTGATCGTCCCGACCGAAGAGAGCAATGATTTCAAACTGACGCCGGAACAACTCCGCGCGGCGTGCACGCCCCGGACGACCATCTTGCTGCTCTGCTCGCCGTCGAACCCGACCGGCTCGATGTACTCGCCGGCGGACCTCGCCGCGCTCGCCGATGTCGTCTTGGAAAAGAACCTGACCGTGATCAGCGACGAGATTTACGAACAGCTCGTCTACGGCGACAACAAGTTCGCCAGCTTCCCGACGGTTCGCCCGGGTCTGCAAGAACGCACGATCGTGGTGAACGGCGTAAGCAAGGCGTATAGCATGACCGGCTGGCGGATTGGTTGGACGCTCGCCCCGGCGAACATCAGCAAGGCGATGGCCGACCTGCAAAGCCAAGAAACCAGCAACCCGTGCAGCATCAGCCAATACGCGGCGCTCGCCGCGGTGACCGGCCCGCAAGAATGCGTCGGGCAAATGCTGGCCGAGTTCTCGAAACGCCGCGACTACGTCCGCGAACGAATCGCCAAGATCCCGGGACTCTCCTGCCCCGACATGGGCGGAGCGTTCTACGCGTTCTTCAACATCAAGAAGCACCTCGGCAAGACTTACGGCGGCGTGAAGGTCGACACCTGCACGCAATGGTGCCTCACGTTGCTCGAACAGCAAGGCGTCGCCACGGTGATGGGCTCGGCGTTCGGTGCCGGCGGCTACGCGCGGATGTCGTTCGCGACGAGCATGGAAACGATCAAAGAAGGCTGGGATCGGATCGAAGCGTTTTTGAAAAGCGCGGTGTAAATCTGTAGGTCAGGCTTTAGCCTGACTAACTGCTTTGCCGGAGCGTCCACGCCCGGTGTGCTTCATCAAGGAGTCAGCAATGGCAACAGTCATTCGCGAAGAGTTACGTACAAGTTTACCACCCATTGGTTACGGAATTACCTCGGGGGCACCGATGTATGCGATTGCGTTTGACATGGATATCGAATCGTTGCGAACTCACTACGGCGATCCTTATAACAACGCATATGTGGAAATTCGCAAAGTGCTCCAAAAGCATGGCTTCTCATGGCAGCAAGGAAGCGTTTACTTCGGCGGCGAAGCAATCAATGCCGTGACCTGTACTCTTGCGGCGCAAGATCTGGCACGGCAACTCCCTTGGTTCAGCGCTTCGGTGAGAGATATCCGCATGTTGCGGATCGAAGAGTTGAATGATTTGATGCCGGCTGTCAGGATTGATGAGCATTGAATCGTAAGTCAGGCATTTATGCCTGCCCCGCTTCGCCGGAGCGTCCACGCCCGGCGTGTCAGGCAGGGCCTGACCTACAACTGAATCCCCTCATCCGCCAAGAGAATCGGGATCCGGTCCAGGATCGGATAGACGACCTGGCCGTCTTCCCGAACGAGTCCGCCGTCCAACGGGCGTTCGAGCTTTGACCCGCTGCGGTTCAGGAGCGTCCGTGCGGCGATCTTGTCGTTGAGCTGCGCCAACTGCGCGGCATCGATGAGCCGCAGCGTCTGCCGCGTTTCGGGGCAGCGGAGCATGGACAAGCTTTGTTCGGTGAGCAGCGGAGCAGTCATCAGCGAGGGGGCTAAGGGACTACGGGGCCAAGGGAGAACTTACGCTAGCACGATTGTAGCTGAACTCGTGAGAGTTCAGACTTGCACGGATCTGAAGTCTTACGACTTCAGCTACGGGAGCGGGTTGCCCCAGTAAAGTCTCACGACTTCAGGGACATTTCGTCAATATACGCAAGCAGCGCGTGCGAGGAAATCCGCGCATGAAAAAATCTTTATTCCGATTCAAGTGACTTTGCCGTTAGGCCGATAACCGAAGTGCCTCGATCCCCCCAGGGCAATTTCGGTGAGTCGTTTTTATGAGCGTATTTGGTCGACACACTCGCTTGCTGCTTCCCCTAGCTGTGCTATGTCTAGTCGACTGCGCCCTAGCCGGCGAACCGACCAAAGAAACCGATGCTCAAGGTAACACCGTTCTCGTTTACCGCGATGTTGTCAAGCGTCAGGTCTGGGAAACGCAACAGACCGAGCAGCAGCGGACGATTCTCAAGCCGGAAATCAAAACCGAATACCAGACTCAAGTCCGCCAATATCAGGTGCCCGTCACCGAGACGCTCTTGGTGCCGGAATTGAAAAACCGCTGGAACCCGTTTGCCACGCCGCACTACGAATACAAGCAAGTCCAGCGTGTACGCTATGAGTTGAAGCAAGAAACAATTCAGGTACCGATCACACGCCAACATTGGGTTCAAGCGCAAGACACGGTCAAGGTGCCGAAGCTTGTCGCGCGCGAACAAGAAGAAGAGATCATCCGCCGCGTCGTCATCCGCGACTTGCCGGCCGCGGCAACCGCGAACACACAACTCGCGAAGCAGCTTCCGCCAACGACAGCTCCGGCAAATCAGACCGCCACGATCCCGACGATTCGCGCGAACCCGACCGCGCCACCTGCTGCGCTTCCACCCGCCGCGACGAATCCCGCGCCGGTGATGGCTCGCCAAGACCCGTTCGCGTCCCCGAAGCCGGCGTTTCAGAATCCGCCGCTGAACAACGTCCAGTCGAACAACAACGTCTCGATCGCGCGCCGCGCAACCTCGACCACAATCCCACCGCCAGCGACAGCACCGTCAGCGATGTTGCCGCCGGCAGGAATTCCGAACTCTCCCGCTCCGAGTGGATACGCGAGCCCCATGAACCCGCCGGGTGCGATTCCAACGAATCCGGCGCCCGCTGGCTCGATGTACAACCTGCCGGCGGGGAATCCGAATACGGTGCCGACGGTGCCGGGGCGATACCAGTAGTAGTCCATCTAGCGATCGATGTCAGGTACGGGGTAGAGTGACTTCAGTTTAATTCTGGCGTCTGCCGTAGTGAAGCGCCAATTGGTGCCGCGGCGATTTTCATTGCGTTCCTGCTGCCAAGCGGCGATCGCGGCGTCC
>JBGSSS010000026.1:0-31506 GCA_041736895.1 Pirellulales bacterium | reverse complement strand
GCGTGGCCGTGGCGCTGAATGCTGCGCGCTGTCAGCTTCCACAGGCAGGCCTTCTACCCTAGATTGAGCACTCCAGCTCCAGCCGCCGAGAACCTATACTAGCTCAAGCCATCGCCAAATCTTGTGCCGAACAGTATTGTTGCGGGGAGGGTTGGGGAGGGGGTTCTGAGCGAGAGCAAAACTTCGTGTCTAAATAATACTACGCATGGGAGCAAAACCATTTTAGTTCAACGTCAACTCAAGTCCCCCACCCTATCCCTCCCCCGCGGCGGGGGGAGGGGACCAGACAGACTTGTGTTGGATACGACTTCGCTCGTAATTCAACTACTCCAAAATTCAAATCCGCTGCGCCGTCTCCCACGCCACACTCGAATCCACCAACTTCCCATCAACAGTCGTCCCTTCGACATGCCCCGCCTCGGGATACTGCAAACAAATGAACGCCGCGGGCACGGTACCGACATTACGCCACGCGCGGGCGGTCGCCGTCGCGACGCGCACAATGCTGCCGGGTTTGACCTCGACGATCTGCCCATCGAGAAAGAACTCGCCTTCGCCTTCGAGCCAGATGTAGAGCTCTACGTTCAAGTGATGCGCGTGAGTGAACGGCATGCCGGCCCCCGGCGGCAGCCAGTTCACGGAAAGTTCCATCGCCCCCGTCCCGAGCGGTTCTTGGAGGAACTGCTTCGGGATGCGGCCCATTTTCGGATGCGTGAGCTGATGCTCGTGCCAAGTCGAAAACGGTCCGGCATGGACAACAGAGAATGCAGGGCAGTTCACAGGGTTGGCAACGCTCATCGTCAGGCTCCTTGTTGAGTGTAGATACAACTATCGGGAGGAAAAAGGAAAGACTACTTCGTTCTAATTGCTAAGCAGCAAGCACCTGGGCAGTTACTTCTTCTGTTCGGCTTTGAGTCCCAGCCGCTTGGTTGAGTCACGCAACAACGCCACGCCCATGTCGCCGAGGAGCTCTGCCGCGCGGGCTTGCGCTCGCTCCCATAGCGGGAACGATTGTTCGAGGATTTTTTTGCCCGCCGCGGTCAGTTGAAACGGCTGCACGCGGCCGTCGCGATCGTGGAGGTGCTCGATCCAGCCCGCGGCCTCCATGCGAGCGAGATTTCGGCTCATCGTCGAAGCATCGACATGGAGCGTTTCGCACAGATCGCGGGGAATCACTTTGCCCCACGACGCAGCCATCATCAAGATGCCGAATTGGCTCGCTTTGAGATCAAGCGGCCGAAATTCTTCGTCAAAGAACTGCGTCAACGCGCGGTTCAGCATCCGAATCCGCACGCCGAGGCACTCGCGTCCGATTTTCTGAACTGTGTCGTCGAAGGAAGCTTTGGCCATATTAAAAGCCCGCGGCGTAAGCCAGGGCGTCATAAATTCTGAGCCACAAAGAGACAGAAAAAACACAGCAGGTGAGAAATGCAATTTTGCCGCAAGAAAAACAAAAAAAGCAAAGAGGAATGGCCACTGAAAGAGAATCCGCTCCCATGATCGCAAGAACATTTTTGTTGTTTTTGCTTTTCTTACGGCGAAAAATCTTCTCTTCTCCCTTTTGTGTTTTCTGTGTTTCTTTGTGGTTCAAATCTCTCGCCCTGGCTTACGCCGCGGGCTTTCATTGTTTGTATACGCAACTAATTCGACTGTCAATGCGGTTATCAACATGCCGGCGTCTGCTCCCGTGCACGTTACCAAGCTGGGGCTTGGTAACGAGTTAGATTAAACCAGCGAATTGGCAGAGATTCGCTTGCATCACCGGCTGCGGGCAGCTCCAGACGAGAAAGAATGCCGCTTCGCGCAGCCAGCGGCCCGTTGGGTGACCACTGACGTAGCCGGCACCTTTTGCGGCGGCGAGCGCGGCCTGCGCGGCGCGCAGGGCCAGGCTGTTCGCATTCGCGCGAAGATCGCCGGGAGCGCAGACTTCATGACCGGCGGCGAGTTCGAGTAGTTCGGTCTTCAACCGCAATTGATCCGTGTGCAATTCCTTGGCAATCGCGCCCAAGTCCGGCCGCTGCGCCGCTTCACGCTGCAAAAACGCGATTGGTCCCGAAGCGTGCCCAATTGCGAGCGCCGATGTTGTCAGCCCGCCAGTTCTCGCGCCTGCCGCGCCGGCCAGCACTTGCTCCGTCGGACCCGCGAGCAAATACCGTCGCTCGACCAAGATGTCCTGATACTCCAAGACGCCCGTGCAACTCGCGTTGAGTGCTAGCAAGTCCTCCGGCGGAGCAGCTTTCAGACCCGGCAGCGTTTTCGGCACGGCGAGGAGCACTTGCTTGCCGTCGGGCTGCGTCGCGCCCGTGACGACCCAATCGGCGGCGATCGCGCCGGTGACCCACGGGGCTTGGCCCGCGAGAATCCAGCCTTCGGCGACCGGTTCGGCCAGCAAGATCGGCCGCTGCAAATGCCGTCGGCTCGTGGTGAGGTGCGAAATCGCGACCGTGGCAAATGTCTTGCCGCTCAACAGATCGGGCACCGCCTCTTGCAGCAACTCCGGTTTCGCATACGCCGCGATCCGCCGCACCGCTCCGGCGCGCTGCGTCAGAATGAACGCCGTCGTCAGACACGCGGCAGCCAATTCGACGTACCCGCGCAGTTGATCGGCTTCGCTCCAGCCATACCCGCCATGCTCGACGGGTTCAAACCAACGATGGACGCCGGACTCCGCGAGCCAGGCAAGTTGTTCGCGCGGCCAAAGCGCCGCCGGTTGCTGCCGCGGGTCGTCGAGCGACGCCCCGCGATGGCGGAGGAGTTCGCATAAAGCTTCAAGGGCCGCGTGATCGTCGATTGACTTGATAGGAGATAGAGGCATGCAGTCATTGTAGCGAGCTGGGCAAATCGTAGTGCAAATCTGATTCAATCGCTATGACGCAAGCGGATGGGTAGATTACCCATCCGCTTGCGTCATAGCAATTATGGATGCACCCATTCGTCAGTTCCATCAGCCCAGTGCTCGCACTTCCAGATCGGCACGACTTCCTTGAGCGTGTCAATCAGCCACTGCCCTGCGGCAAAAGCCGCTGCGCGATGGGCCGAACTCACCGCAATCGCGACGCTCGCTTCGCCGATCGCGACCGGGCCGAGCCGGTGTTCAATCGCGACTTCGATCAGCGGCCAGCGCTCGCGGGCCGTGGCTTCGAGCTCCGCCAGCTTCGCGAGCGCCATGTCGGCATAGGCTTCGTACGTCAACGACGCCGTCGCCCGGCCGCCGGTTTGTTCGCGCGTCGTGCCTACGAACAGCAGCACCGCACCTGCTGCCGGCGATTGAACTTTCGCTAGCAACGCGGCCGAATCGAGAACGTCGTGGGTGATGCGTTGCATGAAGATTCAACGAGGATGACAAACCATTTTTGTCGCCCTCGCTAACGCTACGGGCTACAAAAAAGCTGCTAGCAATTGTCAATGATCCATTGTCAATTATCAATTGCTCGATCTGCTCTTGTTCGAACTCGAACGCCGTTTTACGATTCTCCCCGAGCCATTTTGACGCGGTAGGGTTGCGGCTGGATGGCGACATGCGGGGCAGTGGCGTTGTTGATCATTTACCGCGAGGGATGGTGCGTATGACTCGGTTGTTTTGGATGCTGATGGGGATCGGAATCGGGGCCGGTGTGGCGTACTATTCGTCACAGAATTACTTGATCCGCGGCACCGGCGGCTACGAGTTCGTGCCGCGCTCGAGCACGGGCTTCACCGACGCCTATCTCGACACGCGGCAATTCATGGCGTCGGACTGGTCCTTGCACCCCGAGTTGGTCCTCGACATCACCAAGTCCGGCAAGATGCATCTATTTCAAGTCGGCCAGACGCTGCAAAACACGCTTGCGCCCGCTCCGACTTCCGCCCCGGCACCGGCTCAGCGAGCCTGGTGATTTCGTAGCCAAGGTCGTGAGACCTTGGATTTCAGGGCGTTGTCATCCAATCAACTGAAGCCGTCGCACGACTTCAGTATCTGTTGTGCTGAGCGAGGACTACTCGTACGCCGTCCAAGGTCTTACGACCTTGGCTACATTCACAGCCGGCAGTTCGTGATCTGCGTCTCCAGAATCGCCGAGGCGCCGACCGCTTCGAGTTGTTCCATGATCGGAATGACTTGCCCGCGGCGGACCATCACACGCACCGCGCACCAGTCGGTATCTTCGAGCGCGCTGACCGTCGGCGAGTTGAAGCCCGGCGTGATGCGCTCGGCATCCTTGAGCTTGCTGCGTGGAATATTGTACTCCAGGAGCGAATACGCCCGAGCGATCACGACGCCTTCTAATCTTCGCACGACGCGGTCGGCGAGTTCGGCGTGGCGGCGGACTTCGTTTTGCACGAGGATCGTCTCGTAGGAGCCAATCTCGTCGAGGATTCGCAACTGGTTCGCGGCGAGCGTACTGCCGGTCTCGACCAGATCGACGATCGCGTCCGCGACGCCCAGCGCGATCATGATTTCGACAGAGCCGCTGAGCTGAACCAGATGAGCCTTGGCCCCGTGTTGAGCCAGGTACCCTTCGGTGACGTGCGGAAAGCTCGTCGCGATGCGCTTGCCGTCGAGATCGGCCGGCGATTTCACGGCGCTGCTCTCCGGCACGCAAACCGCGAGCCGGCACGACCCGACGCCCAGGTCCATGCGCTTCGTCACGGTTGCTCCGCTCTCTAGAACGAGATCCGCCCCGGTGATCCCCATGTCGATCGCCCCTTCGGCGCAGAGCACGGGGATGTCGTCGGTACGCAGGAACGTCACATCGATCGGCAGTTCCTTGACCCGCGCGAAGAGCGTCCGATCGCTACGGCGGAACGACAGCCCAGCCTCGCGCAAGAGTGCTTCGGCAATCTCGGAAAGACGGCCTTTGCTGGGGATACCAATTCGAAGGTTATGGGACATTGTGATCAGGAGACAGGATTACAGGGGACAGGTTTACAGGAAAATGCAAAACACCTGCCCACAGATAGACACAGATGAACACAGATAATACAGAAGAGTCGTCCGAAGTTTGATAGCTTAACTGATCATATCTGCATTTGTATTTATCTGTGTGACTCTGTGTCCATCTGTGGGCCGCATTTGAATTTCAACTCTTCGGCGGGCGGCTCGCTTTTTCGTCGATGCCCGAGATGCCGAATCGCCGGGCGAGTTCGCTTTCGACTTCGTCAAGCCGGATGTCCAAATGCCCGAGCAGTACGAACAGGTGGTAAATCACGTCGCCCGCTTCGGCGATTGTGTGACGCCGGCCTTCGTCGCCAATTTCGCGAGCCGCTTCGACCACTTCGGCCGCTTCCTCGATGATCTTGTCGCCAATCAGCTCGACGCCGCCTGCAAAGAGCTTCGTGGTGTACGACTTGGCCGGCGGGTTCCGTTTGCGATCCTCGATCACGGCCATCAATTGCTGCAAGACGGACGGCTCGGACACGGCGTTACCCTGTTCAACTGGCGATTGGGAAAGAGTTTACGGTAGTTGATGAGGGGCGTTTTTTCAAGGACGACGAGGAGCGGGGCTGGGGGTTCGGGATTGGGGATAATCGCTATGACGCAAGCGGATGGGTAGATTACCCATCCGCTTGCGTCATAGCGATTCCCTGCCCTCCCGCCAATCCCTTTTGTTCTCACTCCATCCGCAGCGCCGCGGGCCAATGCCGAATCATCGGCTTCTTCTCGCCTTCGGGCCAGACAACCGCGATGATGTCATAGCGGACCGCTTCGCCGTAGAGGTGATACCGTTTGATATACGCCTGCGCGAGGCGAAAGAGTTGCTCTTGCTTCGTGCGATCGACCGCTTCCTCGGGTCGAACAAGCGTTTCATTTTCGCGCGTCTTCACTTCGACAAAGACGAGCGTGCGATCTTCGGTCAGTGAGACGATGTCGAGTTCGCCGCCGGCGATTTCGTAGTTGCGATTCAAGATGCGATAGCCGAGACCTTTCAGAAAAGCCACGGCCGCGTCTTCGCCGCGCGCTCCCAACGAGCGCGGCGCGCGGCGAAACAACGATTGCCAGAAGTCAAAAAATGACATGTAAAAAATCTATGCTTGGAGCAAACTCATGATCAGATGTCAAACACAACAGCCGCGCGGGTTGTAACGCCGCATGACAAAATGCGCGGCGCAACTTGGAGTTTTCCGTTCCGGCAATTCGCAAGGTCCGCGCAAAGTGTGACGATAGCTTATGGTATCGCGGCGTGCGGCTATCCTGAACCGCCCGCCAAGAAAATCGTTCCGTCTCTAGCAGCGTTCGTTCCGTCTCTCCGCAAAACAACCTCGGTAGCGAAGTTCCGGGTTATTCCGAACCCGGGAAAGCGCCGCCGCCGTTTCACTGCGGGTTCACCTGTCTCGTGCTTTGACACCGAGATCGGGCCGGCTGGCGCTGTTGCTGGTACCCCCTCCGAGTCTGATCCGTCATGCCCGCCCGCCGCCCGCATTACTTTCTGCGTACGCAAGCTGCCGCGCCACCCGCGCCGCCGCGTTGGGCGTTTTCTCTGCAAGCTGCGGATCATTCGCCGCCGATCACCGCCGGCGATCTCGAACCGGATGCCAGTTGGGAGCGCTTGCAGTTGTTGGCCGTGGTGCGGGGACTCGAAGCCTTGCCGGAACCGGCGACCGTCATCCTCGCCACGGCGAGCGATGTCGTGCGCCGGGGGATCAAGTATGGGCTCGAAGAATGGCGCGAGTTCGATTGGCAGCTCGAGCATTTCGGCGAATTGATTCCGGTGAAGAACGTCGATCTGTGGAAGCGCATCGATCGAGCGCTCGCGATTCACGACGTGCAGATTCGCAATATGCGCGTCGATGAACCGATCGTCGCCGAGCAAGCCGACCAACCGCACTTCGCCGAGCCAGCGGTGAAACCGCGCCGCGCCCAGTCGGCCACCGTGGGTGCTGGTTCCAAGTCGCGCCGCAATGATTCATTCGGCTCGAACTCTGACACGATCGATCACTGGCCCGATGCGCCGAGCGCCTCGGATCACTGGGATTCCGGATCTTCGTGGAATGAATCAGAAGATCACGATTTCGAATCGGACAATTTGTCGGAAATCCACTCTGGACAGAAAGTTGCGCAAACTTTAGGCAGCGCTGCCACACGCCAAAATAAATCGATCCGCCGAGCCAAGAACGAAACGCCGTTAAACGCCGGTTTATCGACATTGCAAAGACGACCAAAGCGTACTTTTTCCCTGCTTCGTCTCCGCCGGCGTTTGCGGGCATCGCGTTTGCAACTGATGCGCCGAATCGGAGAACTGTGGAACAGTTGGGTTTGGTTTTACGAGGTTTCGGGTCTGCAACAAGTGACTCGCCCTCGCAAAACAACGCCTCCGCCCTGGCTCCGCGACAACCAAACACGAGAACAGCCACACCGCCGCTAGAGGTTCTGCACCCTGCCCAATAGCCGTGCAACCCCTAGACTCCGCGCCCCATTCCAGCCAGACTTATTTTTGCAAACATCAAGAGGATGATTGTGCGTACAACGGTGGCTTTAGATCAAATCGCCGCTCTCACCGAGGGCCGGCACGACAATCCGTTCGATATTCTAGGTCCTCACGAAGTTCAGCACGGCGATCGCCGGATGCTGGCGGTTAGGGCTTATGTTCCCGAGGGGGCACAAGTTTGGCTGGTTGACCCTCAACACGCCACGTCGCAACCTATGCGGCGCATTCACCCTTCTGGGTTATTCGAGGCACTCAGCCCTTTGGCTGACAATGCCCGCGAACCCGGGGCCTATCAACTACGAGTAACCGACCAAATGGGCCAGCAAACGACCATGCACGATCCGTATTCCTACCCGCCGCTGCTGAGCGATTTGGACCTGCACCTGTTGGGTGAGGGGAATCACTGGCAATCGTACGAACGGCTCGGCGCGCAATTGCGCACGATCAACGGCGTCAGCGGCGTAAACTTTGCCGTTTGGGCTCCGAACGCCGTGGGCATTAGCATCATCGGCGATTTCAATAATTGGGACGGCCGCCGTCATGCGATGCGTAAACGCGGCAACGGGTTGTGGGAACTTTTCATCCCCGAATTGACCACCGGTGCTCATTACAAGTACCGCGTCAAAACGGCGCACGAAGAAGTCGACAAGTCCGATCCGTACGGCTTCGCCGCGGAACTTCCGCCGCGCACCGCGTCGATCGTCACGAACATGCACGACTACGAGTGGCATGATCAAGACTGGGTCGCGCGCCGCCCGAAGCATCAGGCGCTCGATCAAGCGCTGAATATTTACGAAGTGCATCTCGGCTCCTGGAAGAAGCCGGGCGACAACCCGCACGGCTATCTGACGTACAAGGAGCTGGCTCATCAGTTGGTGGAATACTGCCAAATGATGAACTACACGCACATCCAATTGATGCCGGTCAGCGAGCATCCGTTCAGCGGGTCGTGGGGCTATCAAACGGTCGGGTACTTCGCCGCGACGAGCCGGTTTGGCACACCGCAAGAGTTCATGTACTTTGTCGATCACTGCCACCAGAACAACCTCGGCGTGCTGATCGATTGGGTGCCGGCGCACTTCCCGAAAGACGGGCATGGATTGCGGCGCTTCGACGGCACGGCTTGCTACGAGCACGAAGATCCGCGGCAAGGCGAGCATCCCGACTGGGGGACGTTGATCTTCAACTACGGCCGCAACGAAGTCCGCAACTTCCTGATCAGCAATGCGCTATTCTGGCTCGACAAGTATCACATCGATGGGCTGCGCGTCGACGCGGTCGCGTCGATGCTGTACCTCGACTATAGCCGCAAGGAAGGCGAGTGGATTCCGAACGAATACGGCGGACGCGAGAACCTGCCCGCCATCAGCTTCTTGAAGAAATTCAATGAAGAGGTCCACCTGCAATATCCGGGCGTCCTCACGATCGCCGAAGAATCGACCGCTTGGCCCGGCGTGTCGCGGCCGACGTACCTTGGCGGATTGGGCTTCAGCCTGAAATGGAACATGGGCTGGATGAACGACACGTTGCGTTACATCCGGCACGAGCCGGTGCATCGGTCGTTCCATCACGACGAACTGACCTTCAGCTTGATCTACGCATTCCACGAGAACTTCGTCCTGCCGCTATCGCATGACGAAGTCGTGCACGGCAAGAAGGCGCTGCTCGACCAGGTTCCGGGCGATCTGTGGCAAAAGTTTGCCAACATGCGGCTATTGTACAGCTACATGTGGACGCATCCCGGCAAGAAATTGCTCTTCATGGGGAGCGAATTCGGGCAATGGCTCGAATGGAACCACGACGCGAGTTTGCAATGGGATCTGCTGCAATGGGAATCGCACAAGGGTCTGCAGCGCTGCATGGCCGACTTGAACAAACTGGTCCGCGATTACCCGTCGCTGCACGAGATGGACTTCGACTACCACGGGTTCGAGTGGGTCGATTGCCACAACCACAACGACAGCATCCTCAGCTACATTCGCAAAGCGAAGAACCCCGAGGATTGTGTCCTGGTCTGCTGCAACTTCACGCCGTGCCCACGGACGAACTACCGGATGGGTGTGCCGCGTGCCGGGTTCTACAAGGAAATCTTCAACAGCGACTCGAGTCACTACGCGGGGAGTAACCTAGGGAACTTCCCCGGCAAGATGTCCGAACCAATCAACAGCCAAGGCCGCCCGCACTCGATCGAAATGACCCTGCCGCCGCTGGGTGTGGTGGTGTTGAAGCCGGAGTGAGGTCAGGCATGAGTTGATAGAAAAATCAAAGCAGCCGCATCGTGAAGGTGCGGCTGCTTTTTTATTGAGGTGAATTAATTACGCCCTCAATGAAACCAGAGTGCCGCTAAATAAAATCTGGTCTGGCTCCCTCCCCCTTGCGGGGAGGGCTGGGGAGGGGGTTCTGCGCGAGAACGAAACTACAATTGCAAAAAATACTACGCATGAAAGGATTCGTGTCCGATGTTCCGCGTCGACACAAGCCCCCCACCCTATCCCTCCCCCGCGGCGGGGGGAGGGGACCAGACAGGGTTTTGGGCGCCCCCTTGAGCATCCGGCACGCTCTGCTCCCACGTGTCAAATAACGACGCGCCATAGATAATACGCAATCGCGAACCGGCGATAACCTGTTTGCACTTCACTACTTCGCAAACGGATCCGCCGCGGCCGGCATCGCTCCGCCAGCCGCCGGTGGTGCCGCAAAGGGATCAGGGTTCGCTGGCATTGCTCCGCCACCCGCGGGTGCGGGAGCAAACGGGTCGACCGGAGCGGCCGGATTCGCCGGAGCCGGCGGGGCGAACGGATCGGCCGGCGCGCCGGGATTCGCCGGGGCGAACGGATCCGTCGGCGGATTCATCGGGTCAGCCGGTTTGACGGGCTTCGCTTTTTTCGGATCGGCCATTTCCGTGTTGGCAAGATCCTGTTGAGTAAAATCCAAGCGTGTCACCAGCGCCGACTCGTGGATCTCTTCGACGAGTCCATGATCGGACACCAAGAATACCTGGTCGCTATGCGGATTGGCGAGGACGCGCTTGTCGGCCGGAATCGGAATCGAGCGGAGAATGGCCCCGCTTTGCAGGTCCAAGATTGCCAAGCGTTTGACCTCGTCAATAACGTAGACCTTGGTCGAGCTTTGGGCGACGAACTGGCGGATGCCGGCTGTTTGCCACTCTTCGCGTCCATCGGTGCTGCTCAACTTGAAGAGCCGATAATCCATCGTCGTCACATACAGCGCCGGTCCAATGGCAAGCGGCGAGTGCCGCGGCTTGGCGCCGATACTCGTCGTCCAGATCGGTTCGCTCACTTTGGTGCTGAATTGGCTAATTTCCCCAATCGAGGTTGCCGCGAAGATCGAATTGCCACGCGCCGTCGGCGGGACCGTGGCCGAGCCGCGCATCCGAAAGTTATAAGCCGTGCTTTCGCGCGGGCCAACGACTTCGCTCGCCGTCACGCCGAGCGTCCCCTTGACGCTGAGCCACGCACAATGCGACCCGGCTGCCGCTAGCCCCTCGACGACCATCCCATCGGCTTGGATCGCGCAGTAGAACATTCCTTCTTTGCCCGGCGTCATGTCGTAGACATCGATCAAGCCCGACATATTCGGGACAAAGACCCGATCAGCCGTGACGGCCGGCGCACCCGAGGGAATGTACTTGGTCTTGAACTCCATGATAATTTTGCCGGTCCGGGCAATGGTTTTGTATTCCACGACCACGGGCACCCCTTTTCTCGCCGCGCTTTGCGCCGCGGTGAGGAACTCGCGATCTTTTTCCACCACGACCTTGGTATCCTTGCGGCCAATGACGTACAGGTGCGATCCATTGACCACCGCGACGGCCGAGTCCCCAACACCCAGCGGCAAGTACGGATTCTTGGGATCGCCAACCCGCACCATCCAGCGTTGCTCGCCGGTGACCGCATTGAAGCACGTCAGCGATCCGGCTTTGCTCAGGACAAAGACCTCGCCGCTATGATAAACGGCGTCCGCCACGGGGTATTGCTCGAACGCAACGGCAGCTTGCGCGAACCAACCGCGCGTCAGCCCGAACTGCCGCAGGAAGGGCTTGGTCAAGAGGACATCGCCAGCAAGGGCCGTACCCGTCAGGCAAAAAACCAGGGCTAAGCAACACAAGCGCGATAGGAAAGCGATCATGATCAGACTCGCAAAGGGACGGCAAACGAAATGCTGGTACAGAGTACAGGGTACTGCGTACGAATAATCGGGCGCGAAGACGCCGCTGGGACAAGTTCTTCCATCGTAATCAAAAGCGGCGGATGACGGAAACATTTTCGTCGGCGCTCGAAAATTGTGCATATTTCGCACGATTTGGCGAACCGATTTTAGGGATTCTACTGTCCTTGCCCGGGCGTTAAGTTGAGTAGCGTGGCAGCAGTTGAGGAAACAAAATGGAAGACGAGCGATCAAAAATTGATCTAGAGGGCTGGAAATGCGTTCCGGGACGATTTATTTCGTGTTTTTATTGATCCTTGGCTGCAACACGCCAACACCACAACAAGCGGAAGAAAAACCCTCACTGATTGGAACGTGGACCAATGCCACACCCATCAAAGACGGTTCGACAAATAGCCTTGTCATCAGCGCCGATGGGACGATGACGACAACCTACAACAGCCCCGGAAAGGACGTTTGGCGTTTAAAGCTCAAATGGGAAAAGGTTTCTGACAAAGTCTTCAAGGTTCCAACTCAGCAATCGTTAGAAGACACGAGCAACGAATGCGAGAACTTTACCATCACCTGGCTGGATGCCAACACACTAGAACTCTCCTACAAGCACCGCCCTGAAAAACAAAAGTTCCTCCGCAAGCCATGACCGACCCCTTTCAACTCTTTAACGCTTGGTTTATCGAAGCTCGGACCACGGAGCTCAACGACTCCAACGCGATGGCCCTCGCCACGGTCGATGCCGCGGGCAAGCCGAGCGTCCGAATGGTGCTGCTCAAGGGGCACGGTCCCGATGGGTTCGTGTTTTACACGAATCGCCACAGCCGTAAAGCGGGCGACCTGGCCGGCAATCCCAACGTCGCGCTGCTCTTCCATTGGAAGTCGTTGCGGCGGCAGATTCGCATCGAAGGGCCCGTCACTTGGGTCAGCGACGCCGAGAGCGATCTCTATTTCGCCACGCGCTCGCGCGACTCGCAGCTCGGCGCGTGGGCCAGCGATCAATCGCAGCCACTCGATAGCCGCGCGACGTTCGAAGCGCGGTTCGCCGAAATAGAAAAACGCTTCGCCGGCCAACCCGTCCCCCGCCCGCCGCACTGGGGCGGCTATCGCGTCTCGCCCACGCGGATCGAATTCTGGCAAGACCGCGAGCATCGCTTGCATGAGCGCCGTGTCTTTGTACGCGCGGGGAACGGGTGGAGCGAGGGATTGCTCTATCCGTAAAAGATTTACCAAAAACACATGATAATTTGTTCCTATGCATTGCTAGGATGAAGCAAATTTGCGGACTTGATCTGACGCTTTGTGAGCAGCGACCAACTTTTGTTACTTTTATTTTAGGGCAGTCATGCGTCTACTTAAGTTGGGTTTGATCGCACTCGTCTTCGTCGGTTGTGGCAAAGGCTCGGATAAGTCGGGGGCCGAAAATGATCCGCCCAAAAAATCTATCGAAAGTGAATTGATCGGGGAGTGGAATACTCAGTTGCATACATCCTCGGGGGTGGGGTTAACGGTAGGCTCCCAGGAAATTCTTCCCGACGGTAAAGCAATCTACAGCGTAAGCACGATTGGCAAAGATAAGACGACCTATCCGGGAACTTGGAAATGGATTTCGGACAGAAAATTCAAGTTAACCCGCAAAGATCCGGTCACTTACGGGAATAATGAGTACGAGGTAGAACTTCAATACAACGACACATTCCTAATCAAACCCGTCGGCGGAACAGACACGCCACTCACCTATTCTCGCGTCAAGAAGCCGGGTGAGATTCGCAAGTAATTGCGCTAGCGAAGCGGGGTCAGGCGAAAGCATGACCCTCGATTTATCCCCGCTGGTTCCGCGCCCAGGCCACATGCCGCGCGATCCCTTCGTGCGCGAGCAACGCCTCGACCGTGTTGTACGATTCGGCGAGCAGTTTTTCGCTCGGGATAAACTCATGCACCGCGTTGTGGCAGAGCTTGCAAAGCGGAATCAATCGCCCGCGCATTTCCTCGACGCCAAATCGCGCGCGGAACCGTTTCTTGCGATGCACGGCCCGCGGGATCAGGTGATGCGCCGTCGTCGGGACAACGCGCTCACAGAGGGCGCAACGAACATGCGACGGGGTTGATTTCGACCGGCTCATCGGCCCATCATAACCCGACGCGTAAGCGAGGGCGAATCAGACATCCTGCACGCCCTCGCTCACGCGTCGGGTTGAAATAAAAAAACCCGGCTCGCCGAAGCGAACCGGGCCTTTTTTGTTTTTTGACTTCTCTTCGCCGACCTAGTTCACCGTCGTCGGGATGAACCCGTCTTTATCGGTGACTTCGACGCGGGCCTTGGGACTCGAAGCTTGGAGGAAGCGGGTGTGCGTTCCGGGGATTTGCTTGATCGTGTAGCGGGATCCAAAATTATCCGGATCGGCCGAGGCCCCTTTGGCGAGCGAGTACTCGACGATGTGCCGGCCTTGGGTATTCACGTCGAGCTTGATTAAGCACGGCGGCGACTTCTGGGACGTGCCATCGTAGGGATAACTCAGGGTCAGCGTTTCGCCGATTTGAATGACTTCCTTACGCCACTTGAAGCCCTTGCTGAAATTGTAGTAAACCGTGGCATAGGCCGTGCTTTCGTTCTTGATGTGAACCACGGCATGCGTGTTCGGCGGAGCGGCTTCGGCTGAATTCGTCAGCCCCAGCGTGGTCAAGGCAAGCAACAACAAACATGAGAGAGTCTTCATCGATCGATTCCTTTATGGTTCGCTCTTTCGAGCAGAAAGTGGTTGGTGATGTCACGAACATCGTGACTTGCCCAAATGAAGCGTCGAATTCTTGCGGTTGTTACAGGACTTTTTTTAGCGATGCCCGGGGACGAACGAAGTGAGGATCCGGAAGAGTTGACGCCGGCCGTGGACGGTCCGGCTAAGCCGGGATTCGCAGGCGAGTCCAACTCCCGCCAAAATGACAGCCAACTTGCAAGAAATACCGACCCACGCCGCTTGAGAACAGCAAAAGCTTCGCCGCTTAGCACCCGCAATTTTTCTTAAGACGTTAATCAATAACCCCTTACGACGATTCCTCTCCGCCTTTGGCCCGTCAGTTGCCTTTATATCGGCCAACAAGGGACGGTCTGCCGTGGTGGCAGAATCTCGTCCCGCTACCGCACACAGTTTTCCCCATATTTGACCCGAGGGTGACCCCGCCATGGCAGCCGCATCCGCTACGAAATCCGCTCCCAAGAAGAAGGCCTCGGCCGCGAGCCTGAAACTTCAACCACTCGGCGACCGCGTCGTTGTCGAACGCGAAGAATCCGAAACCAAGACCGCCGGCGGCATCTTGCTTCCCGAATCGGCCAAGAACAAGCCCGCCCGCGGCGTCATCGTCAGCGTCGGCCCCGGCCGCCTGACCGAAGACGGCAAGCGTCACCCGCTGCAAGTCAAAGAAGGTGACCGCGTCGTCTTCACCAGCTACGCCGGCGAACAATTCAAAGTCGGCGACGACGAACTCATCCTGATGCGCGAAGAAGAAATCCTCGCGGTCATTGAATAGTAAACAACACTTGGGCGATTGCGTTCGGCGAAGGGATCTCTCCCCAATCCCGAACCCCCAATCCCTAATCCCAAGCCTCACCAAAACACTTCCCATTCCTTAGCACATAGAACCGGAGTTAGTCTCACATGGCCAAAATGATCGCCTTTGATCAAGAAGCTCGCGAAGCCATTCGCCGCGGCGTCAGCAAACTCGCCCGCGCCGTCAAGGTCACCCTCGGTCCCAAGGGCCGCAACGTGATCCTGCAAAAATCCTTCGGCAGCCCGACCGTCACCAAGGACGGCGTCACCGTCGCCAAGGAAATCGACCTCGAAGACGTCTACGAAAACATGGGCGCCCGCATGGTCCGTGAAGTCGCCAGCAAGACGAGCGACGTCGCCGGCGACGGCACCACGACCGCGACCGTCCTCGCCGAAGCGATCTTCAACGAAGGCCTCAAGGCCGTTGTCGCCGGCGTCAATCCGATCCAAATGAAGACCGGCATCGACCGTGCTGTGCTCGACATCACCGAGAAGCTTAAGAAGATGTCGATCAAAATCAAGGACAAGCAGGAAATGTCCAATGTCGCGACGATCGCGGCGAACAACGATCGCGAAATCGGCGACAAGCTCGCCGATGCCATGGAAAAGGTCGGCAAGGACGGCGTCATCACCGTTGACGAAGGCAAGTCGTTCGCCACGGACATCGAATGGGTCGAAGGCATGCAATTCGACCGCGGCTATCTCTCGCCGTACTTCGTCACGAACTCGACCGACATGACGGCCGAACTCGAAGACGCCTACGTCTTGGTCTACGAAAAGAAGATCAGCAACATCAAGGAACTCGTCCCGGTTCTCGAAGCCGTGATCAACGCCGGCAAGCCCCTCTTGATCGTCTGCGAAGAAGTCGAAGGCGAAGCCCTCGCGACCCTCGTCATCAATCGTCTCCGCGGCACGTTTGCGGTCTGTGCCGTCAAGGCACCCGGCTACGGCGATCGCCGCAAAGCCATGATGGAAGACATCGCGATCCTCACCGGCGCGACCGCCGTCTTCGAATCGCTCGGCATCAAGCTCGAATCGTTGACCCTCAACGACCTGGGCCGCGCCAAGAAGATCACCGTCGACAAGGACAACACGACGATCATCGAAGGCTCGGGCAAGTCGCCTGACATCAAGGCCCGCATCGAACAGATCCGCCGCGAGATCAGCAACAGCACGAGCGACTACGATAAGGAAAAGCTCGAAGAACGTCTTGCCAAGTTGGCTGGCGGCGTCGCCAAGGTCAACGTCGGCGGTGCGACCGAAAGCGAAATGAAGGAAAAGAAAGCCCGCGTCGAAGACGCCCTGCACGCGACCCGCGCAGCCGTCGAAGAAGGGATCCTCCCCGGCGGCGGGGTGGCTCTGCTCCGCGCCAGCAGCAAGTGCAAGCCCGAAGGACTCAAGGACGACGAAATCGTCGGCTACAACATCATCCTGCGTGCCTGCCGCGCCCCGATCACCATGATCAGCCAAAACGCCGGCCAAGACGGCGGCGTGGTCTGTGAAAAGGTCGTTGAGGGCAAGGACAACTTCGGCTACAACGCCGCGACCAACGAGTTCGAAGATCTGGTCAAGGCCGGCGTCATCGACCCGACCAAGGTGACCCGCTCGGCCCTGCAAAACGCGGCCAGCGTCGCAACGCTGCTCCTGACCAGCGACGCCCTGATCGCCGAAATGCCGAAAAAGGGCGAAGGCAAAAAGGGCGGCCACGGCGGCGATCACGATATGTACTAAGCGCACAATGACGCGAAACCATTGAGCCGGGGGCGTCAGCCCTCGGGTTCTCCCGAACTCGCGTTTGAAGCAACTGACAGAAGCCGGGGATCGCAAGATCCCCGGCTTTTTTCGTGTCGAATCGTTGTTGGGAGCGCGAGACTCCCGCCGAACTATTTATCTTTTAATATGTTTTCATTCAGGCGAGGTGTGACTGGGGTCGAAGCGTCCTCCCAGAGTCACCAGCCTGCAGGACCTAACTCTTAACGTTTCTCGCTAGACATTCGGCTTTCAGCGTTGAATTTCAATCAACGACCAACGCGCTGGCGTATTCGCGTGGCTCAGACCCCAGCCACCCGTGGCAATTTTTCTGGTGGGGGGGGGGGGGGGTGGAAAAACTTGACATGCCAATGATTTCGGTTAGATTCGGACGGTTGTATCGGTTTTCCGGTGCCGCTGGGGGTTGAACGGATCCCCCGGTTGGCGATGCCTCGTCCGTTCCGCTGAAGCTCCTGTTCGCAGAATTCCATTCCAAAAGGGGTCCGCTAATGCATTTCAAAATCCGTTCGGTACTTCGCCTGGGCAAGGCTGCGCTCTTGCTCGGCATGTTCCTGACTATCGCCTCGGCTGCCACCTCGGCGCAAGACTTGTATTATTATTCTGGCGGCATTCGGACTTCGCTGAGTCCTCTGGGTCAGGACGATCAAGGGCAACCTCTCTTTCAACTTGCCGGATCGCCTGATAAAAGCGGAACGGTAATCCCCGGCGCTCAATTGACGTTGACAAGTCAATTCATGATCCATGCCGCGCCGGGCACAGACCTTGTGGCATTTGCGCAAGCTCGCAACATCACCTTGGCCCAGCAGATCGACGCCGGGAAGGGACTTTATCTCTTCAATGCCAGCTCGCCGCAGGAGGCCCTTACCCTGGCGAACCAGGCGGTCGAATCGGGTGCCGCCTTGATCGCCGAGCCGCAATTCGCTCGGCAGCAATCGAAGCGTGATCTGCCCAATGATCCGCAATTCGCCAATCAATGGCATCTGCGGAACACGGGACAAGGCGCCGGTACCGCGGGTGCCGACATCAACGTGGTCAACCATTGGAACTTCGCGGGTGGCACCAAGCAAGGGAGCGGCGTGAACATCGCCGTGGTCGACGACGGCGTGCAGTACACGCATCCCGACATTGCAGCCAACTACAAGCCGAATCTGTCGTACGACGAAAACGGCAACGACGCTGATCCCGCCCCAGACGTGGCCTTCGACTTTCACGGGACCGCCGTCGCTGGCGTCGCGGCCGGGGTCGGCAATAACGGCATCGGCATTTCCGGCGTCGCACCCAAGGCGGGGATTTCCGGAATTCGTTTGATCGCCGCCGGGACCACCGACGCCGAAGAAGCCACGGCTCTCCAATTCCAAAACAACAACCAGGGCGGTCTGGGCACCAACCACATTTACTCCAACAGTTGGGGTCCTAGCGACAACGGAGCGACGCTCGCGGGACCGGGTCCACTGACCAAAGCCGCGCTGGCCAATGCGGTGACAACCGGCCGCGACGGCAAAGGGTCGATCATCACCTGGGCCGGCGGGAACGGCAACGGCTCGTTCGACAACTCCAATTACGATGGTTACGCGAATTCACGGTATGTGATCGCCGTGGCCGCGACCCGCAACAATGCCGATGGGGCTCAGTCAAGCTACTCGGAGTCGGGTGCCAATATCCTCGTCAACGCGCCGTCTAACGGGGGCTCGCTGGCGATCAGCACCACCGATCTCGTCGGGGCGAACGGTTACGATGCCACGGACTATACCAGCACCTTTGGCGGGACCAGTTCGGCAACGCCCGTCGTCAGCGGCGTGGTCGCGCTGATGCTCGAGGCGAATCCCAACCTCGGCTGGCGCGACGTGAAACATATCCTGGTGCGAACCGCCGAAAAGAATGATCCGGGCAACGCCGGCTGGTCGGTCAACGCGGCCGGTCACGATATCAATCATGCTCATGGCTTCGGCACGGTCGACGCCCTGGCCGCCGCCACCCTGGCGACGACTTGGAACAATGTGGGACCTGAAGTTTCTGATTCAGCTCAGTCCGCCGCAAACCTCGGCTTGGCAATCCCCGATGGGACGGGTGGTAGCTATGTCACTCCTGGCTATGGTGCAGCCGTTTCCAATTCGCTGTTTATCGACGAGCTGATCAAAATCGAAATGCTCGAAATCAGCGTCAACGTGACGCATACTTACCGCGGAGATTTGCAATTGATCTTGACCGCGCCCACGGGGACGCAAAGCATCTTGGGCACCCCGCGCCCCGACTCCGGCGATAACTACAGCAATTGGGTCTTCACCAGCGCCCGACATTGGGACGAAATGGCGAACGGCATGTGGACGCTTGCCATTCGAGACGGCTTAGGGCTTGACACGGGGACGTTAAACTCCTGGTCTATCACAGCCTTCGGCACCGTGGTGCCCGAGCCGTCGACGATTACATTGCTAGTCGCCGGCTGTTTGGGCTTGGGCTTTTACGGCTGGCGCCGTGGTCGCTCGGGCCGGAGCGTAATCGCATAGCCCCCTGATTTTGGGTTTCACCACTAGCCCGAATTCGCCGGGTGGCGAGGGGGCAAATAGTAGCCCGACGCGTCAGCGAGGAAGTTGAATTTAGCAGCCCGCCGCGTAAGCAAGGGAGTACGAAACGTAAAAGGGGCCTGACCCCTTTTCTTGCTTAAGTTAGGGAAAAATATGTCCGGAGAAATGAGACTTCCTAAATTGCAATATAACATTCCACCGAATCTTGTTTACATCACAATTTCTCAACACTACATGAATTTTTCGTGCTCAGGAGAATAGCTATGCGACAACATGTTCAACAGTTATTTGTGATGCTTTTGATTGTTATTTTTCATGCGTCTTCAGCTTCAGCTTTAGATATCTATGGCGGACCAATTTATTCTAATTTAAATTTAAGTGGCTACAATGCTCAAAGCGCTGCAAAAGGCAACTCTGTTACCAATAGTGGGATTGCTGTAGGGTATGGATCGAAATATAGTTCCGGACAATCGTTAGGTGTGAACGCTTTTCGCTGGGATGGTGCTGGCAATATAATAGAATTAGGGGGACTTGGTTTTAATAGCGCAGGCGCATCAGGAAGTCGAGCATTGGCGGTTAATTCTAATGGCACTGCTGTAGGCTATTCAACAACGTACACAGGCACCACTTCGGGTAGTAACAATGGTGATCGCGCTGTCCGATGGAATAATTCTGGGGTTGCTACAGAACTCGGGAATTTGGGTTTTGATTCGTCCGGTAGGACCTACAGCCAAGCAAATGCGGTTAATGACACAGGTACTGCTGCCGGTTGGGCAATAAGGTACGATAACAATAATAATTTTGATAGAGGGCAACGTGCCGTTCGCTGGGATAACTCGGGAACTGCAATAGAATTAGAAAATTTGGGACTAGATAATCAACTCACAACTTACAGTGAAGCATTGGCAATCAATTCTTCAGGCGTCGCTGTTGGAAGGGCAGCAAAATTTGATGACAGTGCTTTCAAAAGAGACATCGGCATTCTCGCTGTACGCTGGGATGCAACAGGTGCCGTTACAGAGCTAGCAAATCTCGGTCTTGATTCCTCAGGTCTAAATCGTGGTGTTGCGGTGGCGATTAATTCTTCCGGCATTTCTGTCGGGAAAGTCGGGAAGATTGAAGCTGGCAATCATAAGGGCACGCGTCCTGTTCGGTGGGATGCAACAGGTGCTATTACCGAGCTAGGTATTCTTGGCCTTAATTCGTCAGGTCAAACAAGTGGTGAAGCATTTGCAATAAACTCTTCCGACATTGCTGTGGGATATGTACAAAACTACGAAGCTGGTATTGTAAAGGGCAACCGCGCTGTTCGCTGGGATGCAACAGGTGCGGCTTCAAAGTTAGGAACTCTTGATTATGATTCGTCATCTAGCAAAGCTTGGGCTATTAACGATGATGGCATAGCAGTAGGATACGTTTCGGGCACTTCTCAGCATGCTGTATATTGGGGACTTGACAATATTGCAATCGACTTACAAACGATGATTGCTGACCCTCAGTGGGGTCTCAATGAGGCTTTGGGCATTAGTAACGATGGGTGGATAATAGGAAAAGGTAGGTACTACCCGTTGGGAGGAGGATTATCATATGATCGTCTGTTTCTAGTTAATATTAATCAAATTCCGGTATCCTCGGTCTGGTTAGGCGTGAGCGGTGACAGTTGGACTACGCCTGCGAATTGGCAAGGAGGCGTGCCCAACAGTACGACGGCCAAGGCAAATTTCTTGGGTCAAGGCACTGGTACTGTGACAGTGGACACGGTACAGATCGTGAATCAAGTGGTCTTCAATGCGGCGACCCCCAGCTACATCGTGGGGGGCCCAGGCATCTTGAACTTGGCGGGTACCACCCCGTTGCTTACTAACACGACCGGTAGCAACACGATTAACGCGTCGCTGAACTTAGGAAATGGGACGGCGATCCAAGTCGACGGCGGCACCCTAGCGATTAGCCCGGCAACGGCGAACACCGTGGGCACCGGTGTGACGGCAACCATCGCCAGCGGCGCAACGTTGCAACTCGGCGGCGTCGGAAGCAGTCTGAGCAGTGCTGTGAGTGTTACCAACAACGGCACGCTCGCCGCCACCGCGGCTGGTAAGGTCGTCGGTGCCATTACGGGCAGCGGTTCGACCACGGTAACTGCCGCGGGTGCCACACTCACGGCCAATCATGTCCGCCAAGGGAGCTTGGACATCGGCGCGGGCAACACCGTCACTGTTGCCCCGAACGGCACCGACAGCGGCGTGAGCCAGGTCACGAATCTGAGCATAGACGCCACCGGCAAGTTGGATCTCACCAACAACGACCTGATCGTGGAAAACGGCAACCTAGCGACGTTGACCGCGCAGCTCGCCTCGGGCCTCGACATCAACGGCAGCTACGGCAACGGCCCCGGCATCACCAGCAGCGCGTTCGCCAACAACGTGGACTTCAACACGGTGTTGGGCATCGCGGCGAATG
Organism: Pirellulales bacterium; assembly: GCA_041736895.1. Taxonomy (GTDB): domain Bacteria; phylum Planctomycetota; class Planctomycetia; order Pirellulales; family JALHPA01; genus JANRLT01. Next base: position 9,627 of record JBGSSS010000026.1, on the reverse strand, counting down.
TCGAACTGGGTTACACCAGCTTCTCGGGCCAAACTGTCGATGCCAACGATGTGCTGATCAAATACACCTACTACGGCGATGCCGACTTGAACGGCCTCGTTGATACGGCCACCGACTTCGATCTCTACATCACGGGTCTCACCAGCGGCGGCAGCCTTGGGGGCTGGCTATATGGCGATTTCGATTACAACGGCGTCGTCGATTCGGCGACCGACTTTGACCTCTATATCACGGGCCTCACCACCCAAGGCGGGCCGTTGCTGACCGCTGGCGGCGGCGGATCGTCGATCACCGCGGTGCCGGAACCTGGTTCACTGGCGCTGCTTGCCGTGGGTGTCTGTGGCACCAGTGTGCTCTTGCGCCGCCGCCGTCAACCATCTAACTCGAAGTGTTCAAATCGATGAAGGGCAGGTAATCGGCGGGCGGCTGTTCTCGTAGCGTCCTCGCGCAGCCGCCAGCTTTTTGATTTCAACGCTACCTCGACCTCGCTGGGGGCTCACTTCGTTCGCCCCCACCCTCCCCGCCGAAACCTCCTCAATACGTCAACACCCCCAACGCCAGACAATTGTCCCCGCGGAACATGATGCGGCAGTGATTGCCCCAGTGCTCGGGTAATGGAATCGGGAGCGAGGGTTCGCCGAGGGGGTTCTCGCCCGTCAGGTCGTAGCCGCGGATCGTGAGGGTCGACCCGTCGGCGTTCCGTTCGACCACGATCACGCCGAGGTCGCCGCCTTCGTAGAGCGGCGGCTTGGAATCCTCGTAGCCGCCTGAGCATTCGCTGCTTTGCGTATGGCCGATGTTGGTCTTGAGTTGTGTCTCGAGCACAGCGTTCGTGAAGTCGCCCTCGGGCGCGCGGTGCATGACGTACAACAGATTGCAGATATCGAGCCCGATCCCGAGTCCCCATTGATAACGAAAAACATCGGGGTCGCTGCCAACGGGAAGGTGTTCCGGCGGCGTCTTCTGAGCGCGGGGACGCTGCGCCAGCGTGGCGACGATCGACTTGCCGCGCCGAAGTTCCACAGGAAGAAACTCGCTGCGATGTTGCGACGCAAAGGCAAACGGGACCGAGGTGCGATTCGGCATGAGAGGGAACCTGCCCAGGGGTGATGCGAAGTGGGACGAACTCAATGTAACAGAGCTTGCTCCCGCCTGTAGATCCCGCTGAGGACAGCGGGATCTACAGGCGACGCGCCGGGGAGCTCTTCTCCGGCCCCGGGCGCGGGGTTTTTTCGCTTTTTTCGGTGCCGCCCCATTTTCCCTGTCCGGAAATGCGATGGATCGGCAATTAGTTAGATGTCACGGCAAATTCTCTCTATTCCCGGCGTCTCATTCCCCCCCCTTTGTAAAGGCGACAAAATGACAGCAGAAGCGTCCTGGGTCATTTATCAAGACGCGCAGAAGGCGTGGCGCTGGAAACGAGTGACCAGCGACGGCCGCGAAGTCGAGGCGTCGGGCCAAGGCTTCAAATCGCTCGCCGAGGCCGTCGCCAACGCCAAACTTCATGGATACAAGAGCACCGGGAAATGATTTCGGACGGAGGGAGTCGAGTCGTCCTCGCGCCGGGGCCGAGCGTAGGAGCGTCAGGTTTGTGGTGAAGTTAGGTAAGTTCGTCGCGCGGGTGAGCTGAAAAGACCAGCCCCCTCTGGTCCCACCTCCCCGCAGCAGACTAACCATGTTGACCGACGATTTTGGGGAGCAGGTTAGAATCGAGGCGACGATTGACGAATCACGATTGCTCTCCCCCTCCAGTCGCTCTCTCCGCACGAGTCATGCGTGATGGTGCATCGATTCCGGGGAGAGGAAGCCAGAAAGGCTACGCCTCAAGCCGGCTGAATTTTGCACCGACAATCGTGACGCTCACACTGGCGACGGCCGCGAATCTTTTTTGCCTTCGCCCGCACAAAGGGGTTTGATTTTGGGCCAGAGGGTGTGGTCGATTGGAGGATGGCGCACTCTCGACTGTAGGTCCCGGGCTCCGACCGGGACCTGGGGCGGCGTTTGGTGACGCATGAGGACAACGCCGGAAGCGGTGGTTGATCTCCGCCCCAGGTCCCGCGGAGGACCGCGGGACCTACAAGACCTGGCCCGTAGCCAAGTCGTGAGACCTCGGCTACGGGAGCAAACCAGGAGCAAAAAGCCCAGCGTAAGTTGAGATATATCTCAACAAGAAATGCGCGCACTGTTCGCGCAAAAGCAGCCCGCAGGCCGAGAGCCAAAACAGGGATTTCCCGCGGGAATACGGCGTTTTTGAGGGTTCGCCGGCGTGCCGATTTGGGCGCGCAAGAGCGCGCGTTTTTTTTCGTTTTTTTCTGTTTTTTTCTGTTTTTTTGCAATTTTTTGCGTTTTTTTCCTCTTTTTATGCACGCTTTTCCAGCCTTTTTCGCGGTTTTCTCGGGGGAAAACGCTTTGCTGCGCGCAGCAAAGATTTTTTTACGGCGCAATTGGCGATGTCTTTTGCGGCAGCGCGGGTCAGGTTCCGGTTCGCCGTTGGGCCGGATGGAGCGAGGCTCGTCCAGCCTCAAGGTGACGGAGCCTAGGATGGCCGTCCTGAGATGGCGGGAGAGGAATAGGTATCTGTGTCATAAGCGAAGATTGGTTAAGATAAGCAGTTTCCGATGCTGCGAAGGACGTTTGCAAGGCCCCACACCACGCCCTGGATGAGTCGTTATGCTTTTGAATTTGTGTCGCCCCGGTCTGTTTCCAACGAGTCCGCTGCGAGCGGGGTTGTTCGCCAGTATGCTGGCGAGTCTGGTGATTTCCAGCCGTGCTCAACCACCGGCCGCGAGCCCCGCGGCGGCAAAAGCCGCTCCGCCGGCCAAGCTCTCGAATGACCAGCAGCGGGCAATGGGCGCGGCGATGAACGAGTACCGCAATGCCCGTAAGGACAATGCCAAGCGCACGGCGGCCGTGGATGCGGCGATCGCGCTGGGCCCGGAGCCGACGGCGCGGATGCTGGACCTGGTGGTCAAGGATCTGGAGCCGTGGCTGCGGAAGTATCGCGAGGCGTTTACCCGGCGGGCGGTCGTGCTGATGCGGGACAAGCTCAAGACGGTAAAGGTCGACGAGGTGCAAGCCCTGCGCGCGAAGGTTCTGGCCCTGGCCAAGATCGACGGACTGACCAAGGAGCAAATCGTCGCCGATGGCGATCCGTCGATGGCGCGGCTCGAGGAACTGCTGTTGATGGATCGCGCGGCGGTGCTCGCCGCCGCGCCGGAATTGCAACCGCAGCGCGACGCGCTGCAGGAAATGGGAACGCTGTGGGAAAAGTTGGCCGTGGCGCAGTACAAGGCGCTGCCTGACGACGAGAACAAACCATCGCAGCCGCCGAGCTTTGCCGAGCATCTGATTCGCGAAGAGGACTTGGCCGTGCGGCTAGCGGGTCCGATCGAAGACAAGGACCGGCAAGTCCTGGCCTACAACACGACGCAGGAACAGCAGATGGACCCGGCCGAAGCACGCTGTACGTTGGAGCTGAATTTGATGCGGATCTTGCTGGGGTTGAATGCCTTGGCCTTTGACAAGCAGCTACTTGCCGCGGGCCGCGACCATTCGGCCGACATGGAGAAGCTCAAGTTCTTTGCCCACGAGTCGCCGGTTTCCGGCAAGAAAACGCCGTGGGATCGGGCGAAGAACTTCGGCACGAGCGCTAGCGGCGAGAACATTTATCTCGGCTCGGAATCGGGCCACGATGCGCACATGGCCTGGTTCCATAGCCCAGGGCATTTCAAGAACCAACTCGGCATGGGACACAAACGTATCGGCGTGGGGCGGCATAACCGACATTGGACGCAGTTGTTTGGGTCGTAGTGTCTCATGAGTAAGCTTTTGAATTATTCGCCGAGAAAAGACAAATATTGAAAATTCCCTGAAACGAATTCGTAAGTTTCCGCGTCAGAAATTACTGCTTTGCAAACTCTGCGAAGTGACAGCAACTTTCTGAGGCGACAAATGCAAGCGGCATATTCAGCACTATTGGCAATCGTTGTCCTGTCCGGACTGGAATCAGCACGCGTGAGTGCGGCGGAACTTCCTGATGGCGTTTATGAGCGAAAACTCGCCGGCGATGGGATCAAACTCCCGCGTGTGGATCGCGACGGGGGCGAGGCGATTCTCGGCGCGCGGTTGACCGACAAGCTCGGTACCGCGAGTTGGAAACCGCTGCGGAACGATCATTCGGAGTTTACACTCACCCTAACGGGCATCGAATTGCCAGCGGAAACCGAGGAAAGCGCGCAACTCGCTGTTGTGATCGATGGCGTCTGCTTGGCCGTTTCACGCGGACAAAAATCGGGCGGAGCATTCGACGGCACACTCTCGGGTTGGGTCGTCGGCGAAAACGCGGCGATCAAATTGGCCAAAGGATTGAAGACCGAACTCCCGCGCCGCAAGCATCCAGGGCACCGCTACGTCGTGTCGTGGCAACCGGAAAAGGAATCGTATCAACCCGGGACTCAAGTCAGCTTGTTGCTGACAATCGAAAACCTCGGCGAGCAGCCGATGACGTTCCGTGTCGGAGGACAAAATCGCGGGCCGCGCGATAACCAATATCGGTTTCTAGCTGTTCGCGGCTGGGGCCAAGGCAAAGTGCTGCCCGACGTCGGCGACCCGACGAACTTCGGCGGTATTGGCAGCTACGAAACACTAAAACCGGGCGAGAAGTTTCACGCCAAAGTCGGACTCGATCGCTGGTTTCGATTTGAAGATCCCGACCGCTATCGGGTCACTGGAATGTTCGTGCTGGAACTTCACGAACGCCAACCCGATGGCAGCGTGAGTAACACGATCTGGGAGGAATTGGCGGCGGGGGATTGTTTAGTGTTGGTTGAAGCGGCAAAGAAGAACGATTAGATCAAGAAAAAAAGCCGGGGACCTGCGTCCCCGGCTTGAAATGCCCGCCGATAACATCGGCGGCTTTGTTGGCTGTTCTAGTTACTTCGTTTCCTTGAGCTTGATGTCCTTGAACTCGGCCCACATCGGGTTGCCTTGGTGGAGTTGGAGGGCGATGACGCCTTCCTTCAATGCCAGTTCCGGCTCTTCGTCGGTGAAGTCGAGGATCAGCCGGCCGTTCAAGTAGTGCTGGATATTTTTTCCCTTGGCGATGATCGCGACCTCGTTCCAGTCATCGAGTTTCATCAGCTTGGCAAACTCCTCGCCGGTGATGAGTTTGTCCGTGACCTTTTTCTTGTCCTCTTTGGTGTAGACCACTTTTTCGCCAGCCAGGCAGAGGCGGCCGCGTTTCCCTTTTTCGTCGTAGATGAAGCCCGAGACGTCGGGGAACTTGTTCTGGTTACGGATTTCGTGCTGATAACCCTTGACGACCCATTTGTTCGATTGGTTTTCGAGTTGCGTAGAGCGATACTGGCAACCCGAGTTATTGTTCCCGCCCATGCGGAAGGTGAAGCGCAGATCGAAGTCGCCCGGCTTGGCGTTTTTGAAGATCAGAAACGTGTTCCCCTTGGTGGAAACTTCCTTGGTTGTCTCGCCATGGATGACGCCGTCCTTGACGCTCCAAAGGCGAGGGTCGCCTTCCCAACCGTCAAGGTCCTTGCCATTGAACAGAACTTTTGCGTCGGTCGGTACCGGAGGAGCCATGACCGGATCGGCGGCGATCGCAATAGCCGCGCTTAACAAAAAGGTGCAAGCAAATCCGAAACGTTTCAGCGACCAAGTCATAAATTCCTCAGGGCAGGCGTGAATGGGGTAGGGCAGTTCTCCAAGCCGCCCATTATGACCGAACGGCGCGGAAATCTCAAATTGCGGCTATCGACATGGGATGATAGCGAGTCTTCATCCGATTTTCTGTCCGGTGATTGCTGTTGCGTCCGCTCTGGTAAGTCGATATTGATTACGCGGCGATGCAGGGATTCGCGTTCGCCGGGCCGTGGTTTGCGGCCGGTAATCGGGCACACTTCTCGCCTGGAGTTTCACGGATGTCGCTGAAAAAACTGATGCTTGGATTGCTCACCTTGGCAAGTTTCGCGACGGCTTTGCCGACCGCGAACGCTCAATACTATTATCAACCTTCTAACAGCTATTACCGCAATGACACGCTCACGGGCGGGTTACTCGGTGCTGGCGGCGGGGCCTTGGTCGGTTCGGCCTTTGGCGGCAAGAGCGGCGGCAACCGCGGCGAGAATGCTTTGATCGGCGCCGGCGTGGGCTTGCTCGGCGGGGCGCTGATCGGCAAAGCTGTCGACAACGCGGATCAGCGCCAAGTCGCCGCCGGCAACGCCGTGGCCTATCAAGCCAACCAACAAGTCGCCGTGCAAAACGCCCAGCTTGCGGCGCAAGCCGTGACGAATCAGGACCTGGTCGAGATGACCCGTGCTGGTCTTAGCGAAGAAGTCATCATCAACACGATTCGCCAACGCGGCAGCCGAATCGACACGAGTCCGACATCGTTGGTATTCATGAAACAGAGCGGCGTCAGCGATCGCGTCGTGATGGCAGCACAATCGGCGAGCCCGCCAGCCCCGGTGGTGACGAGCGCCGCTTATCCCGGTCCGGTCGCGATCAACGCCCCGCCGCCAGTCATCGTTACACCGGCACCAGTCTACTACGCTCCGCCGCCAGTGATTCGTGTCTACGGTGGCTATCCGCCCTATCACTACCATCATCACCACAGACATTGGTGAGATTGTAGAGCATGAGATTGAACCTCAAAGGTTGCCGCAACGATGTTGCGGCAACCTTATTTATTTTTTCGGCAGCAACAGCTTGTTGATTTCCTCACTGATTTCCGAGGATTTCAGCACGGCTTGTTCAAAGGGAAATCCTTTCGCAACGCCAGGGCGTTTGTGCCCCGCAGTGGCGACCAAGGAATCGCGCATAAGGCCTGATTGCCGAGCGACCAAGGCGTGCAGTTTTTCCGGAGCGTTTTTCTGCTGCAGCATTTTAGCCGCATCGCTGGCAGCGGCCGCTTCCGCATCGCCGAACCAAGCGATCAATTGCCGCGCGATGAACCAATGGCCCTCCTTGTTCGGATGAACGCCATCGTTGGCAAACGTGAAGTTTGGTTGACTTTTGCGGCGTTTGGCGACTTCGTTGGCCATCGCTGTATGGAGATCGATGACCTGCCAGCCATCTTTGCTCGCGCGCTCGTTGAGCCATTCGGCATATTTCGCAAGCACGCCGTCGTAGTACTCCTTGCCGCGATTCTTTTGCGCGTCATAGAACGGCGGCGTGATGGCAATGAACTTGGCCCCCGCTTTTTCCACCGCGGCTTTTAATTTGGTCATCCCCTCGCGATACTTCGCGAAACGCATTTCATCCAACGGCAGATAAATCCCATCATTCATGCCGTAACAGGCAATCACCAAATTTGGCTGCGCCAGTGCGAGCACCCGATCCAAGCGCTCGAACAGGTCAGGCCGCGGAAACTTGCCGCCAGCATGGCCCTCTTCGCTGAGCCCCGACGTCGTTTCGCTTGATAGGCCCATGTTCATGACCGGCAGTGTTCCGAGCTCACGCCGCAGCAGCCGCCACGCCTCGAAATCGACAACATATCCGCCGGCGGCCGTGATGCTGTCGCCGAGAAAGAGTATTTGCTTGGAATTTTTGAGGAGATCTTGCCGCGCGGTGATGGTCGCGAGAGAGACTTTGTCTTCGGCAATAACAAGCCCACGAAAGCTGACCCAAATAACCAAACACAACAGGCCAAGTCGAAAGGTGATGCTCATCAGTTTGGGCATATGTATGCCTCCCCCATTTCATGAAAATGTTGTAACCCTAGCAAAACAATTCTAAAGTGAATTGGCTTCAATGAGAATTACGAGTCGAATTTGCGTCATATACTCAATCAAATCTCACAAGTCTCCGATGCAACACGGCCCAATCGTCATTCCACTTTCAGGTCCGCTGGAAACCAAGGTTTGGCCGCCACTTGATGACGAGGCGCTTCGCAAACTACGCCGCTTAGCACTGCTTCATCGTCTCTGTGGCTTTGCATTTGGGCTGGCGTTTCTCTCTATCTTTGGAGGATTGATCGGGGGAGTTTGGACAGGAGCCACGATCTATCCCTGGATGACTGGGATCGGCATGTCCCTAGTGTTGATCATGATTTTGATGTCTTTTTTTGTTTATCCATTTCTACGTTGCCCTCGCTGCAAGCAGCGATTCTTTCTGCCCTCTTCCGGATTAGAGAAGTATTTTGTTCGTATTGATATCACTCAGAACGCGTGCTTGCATTGCAAACTACCATTGCGGCAGAAAACTGATCCGTAAATTAAGACTGTTTAATTTTTCCGCTGACTCTTAAGTTCCGCCGCCAACAGCGTGTTTTTGAGCAGCATCGTGATCGTGAGCGGGCCAACGCCGCCGGGGACGGGCGTGATCGCACTCGCGACCTCTTTCACCGCGTCGAAATCGACATCGCCAACAAGCTTGCTCTTGCCCGATCCGTCATCCACGCGGTTGATGCCAACATCGATCACGACGGCCCCGGGCTTGACCATGTCGGCTTTCACGAAACGCGGGACGCCGATCGCCGCGACGAGAATGTCGGCCTGGCGCGTGATGCTCGGCAGATCGGCGGTTCGGCTGTGGCAGATCGTCACGGTGCAGTCGAGGCCCTTTTGCACGAGCATGTTCGCCAACGGCTTGCCGACGATGTCGCTGCGGCCGACGATGACCGCGTGCTTGCCCGCGGTGGGGATGCCGCAGCGTTGCAGGATTTGAATGACGCCGTGGGGAGTGCATGGCAAAAACCGCGGGCGGCCTTGGACGAGCAGGCCGACGTTTTCGGCGTGGAAGGCGTCGACATCTTTGTTCGGGTCAATGGCAGCGAGAATCGTGTCGCTTGGAATCTGCGGCGGCAGCGGCAACTGGACCAAAATCCCATGCACCGCCGGATCGCGATTCAAGCGTTCGACGACCGCGAGAAGTTCTTCCTTCGACGTGCTCGCGGGCAACTTGTGTAGTGCCCCGCGCATGCCGGCTTTTTCCGTGGCGGTGTGCTTGTTGCGGACATAGACCTCGCTCGCCGGATTCTCGCCCACGAGGACCACATCGAGCCCCGGCGTGATTCCAGTGTGCTGAATGAACGCGGCCACCTCGTCGCGCAGTTCGGCTTGCATCTGCTGGGCCAAGGCCTTGCCATCCAACATCCGAGCCGTCATGGGTTCTTCCCGCTTTGCTGTGTCGAATCAAAGCAGCATTTTATCGCGCTAACAGCTGTTTGTCTTGGAGGAGACTGTAGTAGTCCGACTAGCAATCAATGTCATGTTCGGAAGTAGATGTCTTTGCTTGCAGGTCCGGAGGACCGACCGTAAATAGCCCGGGCCGGAAGGCCCGGGTAACTGCCACCTGTGGAATTCGTAGGTCCGAAGGGCCGGCCGTCACACGGCTTGTAGATAACGGTCGGCCCTTCGGGCCTAGCGATTTGATTGACGACTGGACCCGGCCCTCCCGGGCCGGGCTATTTACGGTCGGTCCTTCGGACCTGCAAATACGACGACGTTACCTGACATTGACCACTAGACGGACTAGTAGTCCATCTAGCGATCGATGTCAGGTACGGGGTAGAGTGACTTCAGTTTAATTCTGGCGTCTGCCGTAGTGAAGCGCCAATTGGTGCCGCGGCGATTTTCATTGCGTTCCTGCTGCCAAGCGGCGATCGCGGCGTCC
>JBGSSS010000010.1:0-50947 GCA_041736895.1 Pirellulales bacterium | reverse complement strand
AACTCGGCTCGGACCGGGGATGATAGCAAGACTTGGTACTTGATCGGCGAGCGGGACATCCTTGTCCTCCAAAATTGAGAGTTCGTGGCTCAAAGATGTATAACCTATACATGACATTGATCGCTAGACGAACTACTACGGCCGTGTAAGCTTGATTCTAACCGCGCTGGGGAAGATTGCTCGAGTATGTTCAATTCCGAGCGAGAAACCGTCATTCTGACGATCTTCAGACTGTTTTCCTCAGGTTTCCGCCGTTCCCGACCTTTGCAACCTCTCCGCCGTAATGCCTATAATACGGTCTAGCTTGACCCGCCTACCCTCTGGCAGAGGGTTTTCGTCTCACCAATGTGGAGAGGCGATCTGTTTTTTTCTTCAACACTTGTTCGGACAAAGGTTCGGCCCATGACCCTGGTTCGTGCTGTTTTCTCGTGCGTTGCATTTGTAGTCACCTGCTCATTCGCGGTAGCGCAGCCTGCGGCTCCGACCAAGGAACCAGCCGCGCCTGCGGCGAAGACCGTGGTCCAGCAAAAGACCGAAGCCTCGTCCAAGTCGGCCAACCCGCCGGCCGATCCGCTCGATTGGCCAACGTGGCGCGGACCGGAACAGAACGGGATGTCGCGCGAGACGGGGCTCATCGAAACGTTTGATTTGGCCAGCAAGAAAAATCTCTTGTGGTCCAATCCCGAAGCCGGCGGCATCAGCACGCCGATTGTCTTTCGCGGCAAGCTCTACACGATCGTGCGCCACGAACACGACACGCCGCGCGAACAAGAAAAAGTCCTGTGTCTGAACGCCGCGACGGGCGAAACGATTTGGGAACGGCGGCACAACGTTTACCTGAGCGATGTTCCGGCCGAACGCGTCGGTTGGTCAAGCTGTGTTGCCGATCAAGAAACGGGCACCATCTTTGCCCAGGGTGTCAACGGGTACTTCGAGTGTCTCGATGCCGAGACGGGCAAGGTCATCTGGTCGCGCTCGCTGCACGAAGAGCTGGGACTGCTCAGCACCTACGGCGGCCGCACCAATGTGCCAACGGTGGTTGACGATTTGGTCATTGTCAGTGCCGTGATGATTGGCTGGGGCGATCTGGCGCGGCCCGCGCATCGCTTTCTCGGGATGGACAAGCGCACCGGCGAGATTCGCTGGTTGAACGGCACCAAGGAACTGCCCCCGGATACGACTTACAGCACGCCGGTCGTCAAAGTCGTCGATGGACAGCTCCAGATGATCTTTGGCAGCAGCGATGGCTCGTACTGGGGCTTTCAGCCGCGCACAGGCAAGCCGATCTGGAATTACAAACTTTCGCGCCGCGGAATCAATGTCAGTCCGCTCGTCGTCGGCGACATTTTGTACGCCGCCCAGGGCGAAGAAAACGTCACCGATATTCGCATGGGCGCCGTGGCGGCGATCAATCTCAAAGGGGCGAAGGGCGACATCACCGACAAGAAGGAGCATTTGCTCTGGCAACAATTCGGCGTCACGATCGGCAAAAGCTCGCCGATTCTGGTCGACGGACGTTTGTACTGCGTCGACGATTCCTCGAACTTGTATATCTTCGATGCCGAGACGGGCAAGCAGATCACCGCGCGGCCGATCAAGTTGCTGGGCGCCCTGACGCGCGGAAGCATGCTGCATGCCGATGGGCGGATCTATTTTGCCACAACGACGGGGATGCACATTTTGCAGCCGACGCCCGAAGGAGCCAAGATCGCCGTTCGTTCGCGGTTGACCTCGGGCAAGGAAGAGGTCAATGCCTCGTTCATCTGTTCGCATGGCCGACTGTATATCCAGAGCACACTCGGCCTGTATTGCTTGGGCAAGCAGGAACAGAAAACCGGTGCGACCGAAATGCCCAAGCCGTTGGCTGAACCCGCGGGCGACAAAGTCGCGACCCAGGTGCAAGTCGTGCCGTGCGAACTGCTCATGGCCCCAGGGCAAGTGCAGAAGTTCCGGGTGCGGACGTTCAACGCGCTGGGGCAATTCCTCGAAGAAGTCCCCGCGAAGTTCACGCTTGCTGGACCCGGCACGATCAATGAGCAAGGAGCCTTTGCCAGCGCCCCGGGCAATCAACACACGGCGACGATCCTCACGGCCAAGGTTGGCGAGTTGACCGGCACGGCGCGGATTCGCGTGGTGCCGCCGCTGCCGTGGAAGTTCGACTTCAACGACATCGCGATTGCCGAAGTCGTGAACCCCGTGACCAAGGCCAAATTCATCGAAGGCGAACCGCCGATCACTTGGGTCGGCATCCGCCATCGCCACAAGATCCGCGAAGTTGACGGCGAAAAGGTCATGGTCAAGGTCAACACCATCCCGCTCGGCACGCGCAGCCAAGGTTGGATGGGCCCTTGGAACATGAGCAACTACACGATCCAAGCCGATCTCCGCGGCCGCGGGGCCAAGGTCGGCTTTGACAACATCCTGCCTGATATGGGACTCATCGCGCAGCGTTACACGCTCGATATGATGGGTCAGAAGCAACAATTGCAGCTACGCACCTGGACGAGCCAAATCAAAACGCGCTTCAGCAAAGAAGTCCCATTCGAGTGGAAGCCCGATGTCTGGTACACGCTGAAATTCTCGGCCAGCACTGAAAACGGCAAGGCCGTTCTGCGCGGCAAAGTTTGGGAACGCGACAAACCCGAGCCGACCGGCTGGACCATCGAAGCCGAAGACGAGGAGCCGAATCTAGTCGGCGCGCCGGGTTTCTTCGGCAACGCCAGCGTGAGCGAGATTTTGATCGACAATGTCTCGGTTTATCCGAACCCGGAGAAGTCGGCGGCGAAGTAACGTTAAGGGGCAAGAACATGAATTCGATTCCGAATGCCGTTACTCTTTCCAAGGTCGCAATTCATCGTTATGACGATGCGGACTGTTTAATGAAAGCGAAACGGTACAATGCGGCGATCTACCTAGCGGGTTATGCCGTAGAATGCATGCTCAAAGCATTGCTAGTGAATCGAACACCCTCCAGCAAAACGCGAGACTTGAGCGATTACTTCCGCGGCAACCTTGGTCACAACTTAGAGCAACTTTTGCAAGCGATCCGTGATCGAGGGGAGAATTTCCCTAAGACAACCGCCAGGCAATTTCAAACAATTAATAAGATCTGGTCGGTAAATATCCGTTACCAACATGTGCAACTCAAGAATAAAGATGCGGAATCCATCATGCGTGCTGTGTTAGAAATCATGCTTCTGCTGAAAGGGAGAATCTAAACATGCCTCGCTGCCTGCGCAATGCGCCTGTTCCTGCAATCGATGAAATACTCTTGCAGTATGAACAGGAACACCCTCAATCACTGGGGGAATATTACCGGTATAATTCGGCTTCGATTCGAATTCGCATTATCGATCCTCAATTCGATGGCCTTGCTGAAGATGATCGTGAAACGATCGCGTACTCGTATTTAGATAAACTGCCGGATGCCATCGCTGGGGATATTACACTTGTGCTGCTTTTTACCCCGGCAGAATTTGAGCATCCAGAAACGACCATTTTCGGCTTGGCCAATTTGGAGTTTGACGATCCTCGGCTTTCGCGCTTGTAAATCAAAATCACCTAACACACACGGAAATTTCCCCTCATGATTCGCGCCTTCTCCTTACTCACGCTTACTGCCTGCCTCTTGTTCATTGCCTGCGCCTTTACGACGACAGCCGCGGATCCCGCGCCGGCGAAAAAGCTCTCCCTCACCGGCGACAGCAAAATCCGCCCCGGCGACATGAACCAATGGATGGGCGGGCCGCTGCGCAACAACGTCAGCGACGCCAAGAACGTCCCCACCGAATGGACGATCGAAATCGATGCGGCCACCGGCAAGTTCGTCCCCGAGAAGAGCAAGAATATCAAGTGGACCGCGCCGCTCGGCTCGCAAACCTACGGCAACACCGTCGCCGCGAATGGCAAAGTTTACGTCGGCAGCAACAACGGCAACGGGTACCTAAAGCGCTACCCGGCGACGGTCGATCTGGGTGTGCTGCTTTGCTTTGATGAGAAGGACGGCAAGTTCCTTTGGCAAGACAGCTCCGAAAAGCTGCCCACCGGCCGCGTCCACGATTGGCCGCTGATGGGCATCTGCTGCTCGCCCTTAGTGGAGGGCGACCGCGTTTGGTACATCAGCAGCCGCGGCGAGGTGAAGTGCCTCGACGCCGAGGGCTTCCTCGACGGCGAAAACGACGGGCCGTTCAAGGACGAAAAATTCACCGAAAAGGACGAAGCCGACGTTATCTGGTCCTTTAACATGATGAAGCAACTTGGCATCTCGCAGCACAACATGTGCTCGTGCTCGGTGACCAGCGCCGGCGATTACCTCTTTGTCAACACCAGCAACGGCGTCGACGAAGGCCATATCAATCTCCCTTCGCCTTCGGCTCCTTCGTTCGTCGCGATGAACAAGAACACGGGCGAGGTACTCTGGACCGACAACACCCCGGGCAACAACGTGCTGCACGGCCAATGGTCGTCGCCGGCGTATGCCGTCATGGGCGATGTGCCGCAAGTGATCTTTGGCGGCGGTGACGGTTGGATTTACAGCTTCGATGCCCGCGGCGAAAACGGCAAGCCGAAGCTGCTTTGGAAGTTCGACGCCAACCCCAAGGAGTCGAAGTACGTCCTCGGCGGCGCGGCCGATCGCAACCACATCATCGGCACGCCGACGATCTACAACAACCTGGTCTTCGTCGCCGTTGGCGAAGATCCGGAACACGGCGAAGGCGACGGGCATCTCTGGTGCATCGATCCGACGAAGAAACTCGATGGCAGCGACATCAGCCCCGAGTTGGTCTACAACACAGCCAATCCGGACAAGCCGATCCCCCACAAGCGGAATCAAGCGCTCGAAAAAACGGCCGGCGACTTCGCCCGCCCGAACCCGAACTCTGCCGCGGTGTGGCACTACGCGTTTAACGACGCGAACAACGACGGGACGATCGACTTCGAAGAAAAGATGCATCGCACGATCGGCAGCGCCGCGATCAAGGACGATCTGCTGGTCGTCGTCGACTTCAGCGGACTCGTCCACTGCGTCGATGCCAAGACCGGCAAGCCGCACTGGACACACGATATGCTCGCGGCATCGTGGGGAAGCCCGTTGATCGCCGACGGCAAGGTTTACTGCGGCGATGAAGACGGCGATGTCACGATCCTGGAACTCAGCAAAACCAAGAACGTGATCGCCGAAATCAACATGGGCTCGGCCGTCTACAGCTCGCCCATCGTCGCCAACGGCACGCTCTACATCAGCAGCAAGAATTACTTGTTTGCCATCGGCAAGAACGACAAGTAGCGTCCAAAGTGGCGTGGGTTTTAACCCACGCGGTAAGTAGTGTGGGCTTCAGCCCACACGTCAAAAAAGCCCAGCGTTTACGCCGGGCTTTTTCATCGTAAGCAGACAAAAATTGAATCTGGTTTGGGCCCCTCCGTGGTCATCTATTTTTTTCCTCGCTCACCGGCCTGTTGATTTAGAGCGCGTTCAAGTTATCTGTAGCGTTCTGACGGGCTGCGGCGGCGCGGTGCAGGCTTTGCTGTGCAAACCCTAGGTTTGACGTCGAGCTGCATCGACGAATCTTAGGATTCGTCTGCTTCGCTCTCCACAGCGTTAGCTCAATGAACACGGCCGCTTGCCTCGCCTGCGTCATCGACGCAACAGCTATCTTGAACCCGCTCTAAGCTCGTAAAGGAATGGTGTTCAACGAGAACTAACGGCTTACGTTCACGAGAATTGTCGTAAGTCGTTATTCCTCGTCGGCGCACTTCGTGGTTTGCGCTTAAATCAACAGTCCGTCACGCTACGGGCTATATAAACCCATTACGCGCGGGCGGCGGCGATGAGACGCTCCGCACCGGACATGATCAGTTGCTGAGCCACTGCTTCGCCGAGCGCTATGGCT
Organism: Pirellulales bacterium; assembly: GCA_041736895.1. Classification (GTDB taxonomy): domain Bacteria; phylum Planctomycetota; class Planctomycetia; order Pirellulales; family JALHPA01; genus JANRLT01. The sequence continues at coordinate 45,056 of JBGSSS010000010.1, read as the reverse complement.
TGTTCCGCCCAGGGATCGCTTGCTAGATCAATTTCGTCCTGTTCGTGCACCAAGAGCCGGGCCTTGCCGTCAAGGCTCAACACAGTGCCGTCGAGCCGCAGGATTCCCTCTTGCTCGAAGCGTGCCCAACCGCCGACTGGGGCCAAGCAGCCGCCGCGCAAGGTCGCGAGCATCGAGCGCTCGGCTAGAACCGCCGCGTGACTCGCCGGGTCGTTGAGCGTCTCTAACGCAGTGATTGTCGCCATGTCGTCAGCGCGCGTTTCGAGACCGAGTGCCCCCTGCCCTACCGCGGGCAGGATCATCGCACGCGGCAGTTCTTCAGTAATCCGCTCCGCCAGTCCAAGCCGCGTCAATCCGGCCGCGGCCAAGATGATCGCATCGTACTCGCCGGCTTCGAGCTTCTTCAAACGCGTATCGACGTTGCCGCGAATGTCGAGGTACGCAAGCTCCGGCCGAGCATGCCGCAGTTGGCTCTGCCGCCGCGCGCTGCCGGTGCCGATCCGCGCGCCGGCGGGCAACTCGGCGAACTTCTTTCCGTCACGGCTGATCAAGACGTCGGCGACGACTTCGCGCGGAGGAACGGCCGCGAGGACGAGGCCCTCGACCGGTTCGGTCGGCAGATCCTTAAGGCTATGCACCGCCAGATCAACACGGCTGTCGAGGAGCGCGCGTTGGATTTCCTTAGTAAAGACGCCTTGCCCGCCGATCGTGCCGATCGAGCCGACCTGTTGCGCGTCGCCGCTTGTGGTGATGAAGACAAGCTCGACCTCTTGGTCCGCTTCGCGCAAACGCGCGGCGACCCATTCGGCTTGCCAACGTGCGAGGGCGCTGGAACGGGTGCCAAGGCGGATCGGAGTTTTTTCTGCGTTGCTCATTTTTTTAACTATTGAAATGATTTGCGTGATGCTGAAACGCTCCTCTGCGAGTCGCCGCTAAACGCATTTGAACTATTTCATCAAACACGCATCACGCTTAGTCCGGGAGTCTGAACAAGCGTTTGATTGCGTCGATGAGTCCGTGCGGCGAACCCTGGCGTGATTCGTCGCGGAGCGATTCGAGCGGCGGGTGCAGGAGCTTGTTCACGAACCGCTCAAACGCTTGTTCGATCTCGGCGCGGGTCGCATCGCTCAGGTCCGGCAGCTTGTTGAACAGCCGCTTCAGTTCGGCATCGCGCAGGCCTTGCCAGCCGGTGCGGAGCTGCTGGATGATCGGCCGCGTGGCGCGGTGCCGCAGCTCGCTCATGAACCGCGTCGTCTCGTCCTCGATGATCGCCAGCGCTTGCGGCAACTCGCGGTCGCGCTCGTGGCGGTTCCGTTGACAGGCGGCTTGCAGATCGTCGAGCGAGTATAGATACACATTCAGACATTCATTGATCGCCGGATCGAAATCGCGCGGGATGGCCAGATCCAACACGATCAGCGGCCGCTGGTAGCGTGCCGGTTCGATTCGGCGATAACGTTCCACCGTGACGATCGGCACGCTTGCGCCGGTCGTGCTCACGACCATGTCGGCCGCGGACAATTGCGCGTCGAGGTCTTCCCACTTCGCCACCGCACCGCCATGCTTTTCGGCGAGGGCAACTGCCCGCTCGTGATTGCGGTTGACGATGACAATCCGGCGGACACCTTCGGCGCGGAGGTACGTCAGCGTTTCGTCGGCCATCTCGCCGGCCCCGATGACGAGGACCTGCTTGTCGTCAAAATGATCGAAAATCTCGCGGGCAAAGTCCCCCACCGCGACACTCGGAATACTAACGCGTTTCTCGTGAAGCGCCGTCTCGCTCGCCACACGCTTCGCGACGCGGAGTGCCGATTGAAAAACGTCGTGCGTCAGCGGACCGGCCGATTGGTGTTCCTGGGCCAGCGAATACGCCTGCTTCACTTGCGATAGAATCTGCGCCTCGCCGAGGACCATGCTGTCGAGGCTCGCCGCGACCGTGAACAGATGCCGCACGACGCCTTCGCCGCTTTGCTCGAAGAGATCGTTGAAGACCTCGTACGGATTCAAGCCCCGGCAATTCGCGAGGAACTCGACCACTTGCTGATGCGTTGGTGTTTCGGCATTTTGCTCGGCCGCGGTGTAGAACTCGACCCGATTGCAGGTCGAGAGCAACACCGCTTCGGTCTGTGGAAATGCCGCGCGCCACGATTCGAGCGCGCTGGCGGTTTGCTGCGGCGTAAAGGCCAAGCGTTCGCGCGTCGCGACACTCGCGTTGTGATGACTGCAGCCAACGAGGAGCAATTTCATTGCTGTACCTCGCTGGCGCTCGTGGGGTTGGGGGTTGGGGATTGGGGGTTGGGGATAATTGATAATTGATAATTGACAATTGACAATTCTTTTCTCCAATCCCTAATCCCGAATCCCGAATCCCGCTTAGCACTGTCCGTCTTATGCACCGTTGGAATCAAGAATCCGATGGCAAGGCTGGCGACGAGGAAGACGAAACTGCCGATGGTCAGGTACGCCACCTTCCTTCCGCGCTGCGCTGGCATGTACCACGTCGAAAAAATCGCCGCGGCAATGAGCCAGACGAGAATCGCGGTCGAGCGCCAGATGACCGGGTCCGTCCACGGAATTTCATGCACGCGCACCAGATTGAAAATCACACTCGTTAAAAACCCAATGCTGACCAGGATCGCCGCCCAGATCGTGGCGCGGTGATTCGCGCGTTCGAGCGACTCGAGCGCCGGCAGTCGAAAGCGTGTCGGCGGCAGTTTTTTCTTCAGACGATGCGCCTGGATCAGGTACATCAGCCCCACGACAAACCCGATGCCCACGGCGATATACCCGAGCAGATAAAAGATCCCGTGGACCATGCCCCAAACCTTGCCCGCTTCGTCCGGCGGAAACGGCTTGTCGCTGGCCATCCAGCCGGCGGCGATCAACAAGAGGACCAGCGGCAGGAGAAACAGGCCGCTGGGGACTTTCGGCATGCTGAGCAATGCATACAAATAAAGCACCGCGACAAGCCACGCGCCGCAGTAGTAATACGCCTGGGCACTCGATAACGGCGCGTCGTGGATGAGTGTACTCTGGTACGCACTGTGGCCAAGGTACAGCGTATGCGCGATCATGCCGGCCGCCGCAAAGGCTAACAGCACGACACCGCGGATGCCGCTGCGAAACCAGAGCCGAGTCAGCTCCAGCAGCAGCGCCACGGTGTAACTGGCCGCGAAACAGAAGGTCGTAATGCCGGACAAGAAAGACGCGAGGCGTTAGGGGAGAGCGATGCTAAATCCTAAGCCCAGGGGCTCCGCCCCCTGGTGCAAGCGATCTATTATACCTTGCGCGGGGCGAGTTGTGACGGAGGGTGATCCAAGGAGATAAACTCCTTGGCTTTGCGGGGAGACCCCTTTAAAAGATGCACTTATAAAGTCCGAACAGCAAACATAGTCCGCCGAAGCCGGTCCAGATCCAGCCCATCGCCACGGCCTGGCCCCCTTCGAGTTGTCCGCCGCGTTTGGTGGTGGCTTGTTGGGTCTTGATCGCGTTGATGCCGATCCCCAGCAGGATCAACCCCAGGACAATCGCCCCGCCGCCAAGCACCAGCGGGTTTTCGCTCAGCCACTTATTGATCTCTTCGTTCCCCCGCCGCGCAAATAGAAACATCTGACGAATCCCCCATCGTAGATGTGATGATCCGGCACCCGCCGACACTATAAGATGGGACTTGGTCGCCCGCAATTACGACAAATTGTTGCAGCCGTTGCAGCTAGGGACAAAAAAAATCTCCTCCGAAATTCCGGAGGAGATTGTTGTTTGTGATTTCAGTGATCAGATCCAAGGAGGTGAACTCCTTGGCTTTGTTTGCAGTTCAAAAGAGTTGCAAGTTCCTGTCTCCCTGTCCTCCTGCAATCCTGATTCCCTCGCTTACACTTCCCACCCCTTGCGGTATTCTTCGCGCAGGTATTTCTCCACGCCCGGGTTGCCGAGGGCTTTCATCGTCGGGCCGTCCCAGCCAAAGGTCCCTTGCACGCGATACGCAATGTTCGCCAGCAGCACCGCTTCGGCCAGTGGACCGGTGTAGTTGAAATTGCACGTCGCGGGCGTGCCCCCGCGAATGGCATCGTACCATTCTTGATCAAAGCCGGGTGATTTGGTAAACGTATTCGGCACTGCGGTCCCTTTGAATTTTTCCTCGGGCAGCAATTTGTGCTTGCCGAAGCCGCAGAGCAGCATGCCTTTGCTGCCGATAAACAGGTTGTTCATGCCGTTGTCATCGAGCTTCTTCTCGCTGAGGATCGGCGGCGTGCCATGATACCAGTGCAGCTTGACCGCCGGCCGCTTGCTGTTGGCGGCGAAGTCCAGCGTCGTCGACATCGACGTAGGGGTCTTCAACGGATCAGGGGCCGGGCCGCTGCCGCTGACGTTCGTCGGGTATTGCAGGTCGAGCGCCCAGTACGGAATATCGAGGATGTGGCAGCCCCAGTTGCCCGTCTCGCCAGTGCCGAACTCCCACCAGAAGCGCCAATCGTACGGCGCGAGCTTGTCGGTATAGGGACGCGACGGCCGGCAGCCGAGCCACAGATCCCAATCGAGACCCGCCGGCGGATCCTTGGGCGCGCCGAGATCAGCCGGCATGCCGCGTTTGCCGCCGATCCACGAGTGGACTTCGGTGATGTCACCGAGGACGCCGCTTTTGACGAGCTCTACCCCGTTGCGCAAACTCTCCATCGCATGGCGTTGGTTACCGAGTTGGGTCGCGAGTTTCTTTTCGGCGGCGAGCTTAGTCAAGGTGCGCACTTCCCAGACATTGTGCGCCAGCGGTTTTTCCAGGTAGATGTGCTTGCCGCGCATGAGTGCGCCGTACGCCGGATGAAAGTGCATGTGGTCGGGCGTACTGATAGCGACCGCATCGATTTGTTTTTCGAGCTTGTCGTACATCTTGCGGAAGTCGGCGAACTTCTCGGCCTGGGTTTGTTTTTCCCAATTCTTGCCGGCGCGCTTCTCATCGACATCGCACATCGCGACGAGGTTGTGAGACTTCGCCGCGCTGCTGGTGATTCCTTCGCCTCGGCCGCCGACGCCGATCGAGGCGATGTTGATCTTGTCATTGGCCGAGAGCGGCTTCTCCGCGGCCCAGCCATGCGTGGCGAAATACGATGCCCCGGCGACCGCGGCCGAGGTGCTCAGAAACTGACGACGCGAGACGTTGCTCATCATAAAACTCCGAAGGACAGTTTTTTTGGCCGCTTCCCCCGAAGCGAACCGTGGCGGGTGGGATCGATTACTCGACTCAGAAATATTGTACTTCGCTTGAACGTGTATGAGTAGCGTGGGTTTTAACCCACGCGAGAATTCCCGCCGATACCATCGGCGGCTTTATGGAGTCGTATTTCCCGGCCACTTCGCTCCCTGCACCGTACCGCGGCGTTTTAGTTCGGCATCGAGGGCATTTTTCAACCCCGGCTTGTCGAGAGCCCACGCCGGGCCGAGGAAATACTGCGGCGGAGCCTCGCCCCCGAGTCGTTCGATCAGGGTCCCCGGCGGCAGGAGTTCCAGCACGTCGACGACCGTCTCGACATACTCGTCGCGTTCGAGCATCGTCACCGTGCCGGCTTCATATTGGTCCGCCAGTTCCGTGTTTCGGACGACGTAGAGATTGTGCAACTTCACCGCCTCGACGCCGAGCCGGGCCATTTCGCGCGCTGTCGCGAGCATGTCCTCGCGCGATTCGCCCGGCAGGCCGAGGATCAGATGGACGCAGATTTCAAACCCCCGGCCGCGGCTGCGCTCCATCGCGTCCAGAAACGAATCGTAGTGCTCGCCGCGGTTCATCCAATCGAGTGACCGATTGTGGATCGTCTGCAAACCATACTCGACACTTAGGTAAGTCCGCTCGGCGAACTCGCTCAGCAGATCCAACACATCGTCCGGCACACAGTCGGGCCGCGTTCCGATCGCGAGGCCCACGACACGCGGATCGGTGAATGCGCTCAGATATAGCGGACGCAAGCGTTCGACCGGCGCGTACGTATTCGTCGCCGGCTGGAAGTACGAGATGAACCGATCGACGTCGTAGCGATACTTGAGCCGAGTGATGCCGTCCTGCAACTGATCGGCGACGGACATCTTCGGCGCGCGGCGGCTCGGCGAGAAGCTCCGGTTGTCGCAGAACGTGCAGCCCCCCTTGGCCACCGTGCCATCGACGTTGGGACAGGTGAACTTCGCATCGAGGCTGACCTTCTGCACGCGCCCGCCGAATCTTTGCCGCAGATAAAAGTTGTATTGGTAATACGACAAGCCCGCGGCGCGCCAATCGTAATGCGGCCGCGCGGGCGAATGTTCCGGCGCGGGAAACAGCGGCGTCAGCGGCCCACGGGTTGAAACAACACTGTCGGGCGGGACAAGGCCCGAAGTCACGATCGGGAGCGTCGGCAAGATGGGAAGTTCCGGCGACAAAGTTTGAGCAAAAAAGAATGCGGATTCTCAAATATCCGTTTAGCGGCGAGCCGAAGGCGAGCGCTTCCGAATGACAATAAGATTCCGATTATAACGGCATTTCCCGTGATTTACGACGTCCTGAGAAACTGCATCGCCCCGCAATTTGTTGACCCGAGCCGGCAAACAACTAAAATAAGGGAAGTTGCCCAATAGATTGCGAAGTTCCAGGCAGGCGTCCCTGGAACACCAGGCGGCGGATCTTTTCCCTTCTTTGAACGACACAACCCAGCTTTTGTCAGAGGTATTTATGTTCGGTGAATTGATCCCGATGGGCGGCGGCGACACGGTTCCCTTGGTCAAGCGTTCGCTGCTGGTCGGCCGGCGCGAAAGCTGCGATATTGTCCTGCGCTTCTCGAACGTCTCGGCCCACCATTGCCAACTCTCCGTCAACGGCGGGTATTGGTACATCAAAGATCTGGGCAGCAAGAACGGCGTCAAGGTCAACGGCTTGCGCATTGGCACGAGCGAAAAACTGCTCGAGCCAGGCGATGAAGTGGCCGTGGCCAAGCACAACTACACGATTCAATACGCGCCCTACGACATCGGGGCTGTCGGCCCGCCGCCATCAGAGAACCGCGAAGAAACACCGCAATCGATCTTCGGTAAGTCGCTGCTCGAACGCGCCGGCCTGACCAAGGCCGACCTCGGCCGCGAAACCGGTTCGCGCCGCTTTGATGTCCTGAATAACGAAGCGGGGCAAATCAAGAATCCGAATGATCCGGTCTAAGAGCTGAACGCAACCTGGGGCTAGGCCGGCGGAGTGACCCGCCGGCCAAGTTGCTATTTGTGTCAGGTGATCATGCGACTCAATGCCACACGGCTGCCGCAAACGCTAACGGCTGACCGTTTTGCGAACCGGACGCTGCTCGCTCAATTGGCGAACCATTTCCTGGCCGGGGAACGTCTGGCGGTTTGTTTCCCGCGGCGTGACATCGTGCGTCAGGATCATGTTCCGGCCGACGAAGTAATTCGGGTGATCGGCGACTTCGAGGTTGTATGTCGGCATTGCCGGCTGGGCTTCGACGAACGTCACTCGTGCGGGAGCCTTCGCCCCGTGCAGGATGTCGCCCGGCTTGAGCTCACTCGCTTTTTTCCATCCGCTGCCCGAGACCCAGAACAAGTGGCCCGCCGTGCAGCGGAAATGTTCCGTCTGCGAATCTTCGCTGCCGATGGTCAAATCCAGGGTTTTCTCCGGCGCACGCATCGTGGCTTTCAGCACCGGCTGCCAGCGCAATTCGCCGGTGATCATCTGCCGGCTCAACACCAGATCACCCGGCACGATTTTTTCGATCGCCTTGAGTCCCGTGAGCGTGACCACAGGCGTGCCGGCCACAAAACATTCACCTGAAAACGGAGCAATCCGTGGGGCCCAAGTAGCACTGGGTAAACCGGGATTCGCCACGCGGCGGAATTCGCCGGTCATCGGTCTTGCTGGCTGAAAATCGTAGATCACAGGATTCACATAGTAGGCCACATCCAGTGAGCGGCGATAACGGTCAGGTTTGTAGGATTGATATTCCGTTTCGTTGTATTCATCCCACCATTTCCACATCTCCGCGACATCCGTCGTCAACGGTTTTCCCGAGACTTGCGCAATGACGCCGGCGATGCGCTCGTTGACCTGCTTGATGAGTTCATTTTGGCGTTGCATTTCCAGTTGCCGGGCTTGCACTTCGGCTGCGGCTTGCTGCCGGATTTCTTGCTCGAGTGCCGCTGTTGCTTGCGCAGTCGCATTGGCATTGACCCGTTGCGACAACATGCCACCGTTAGCGCCCACGGTCGTCCCGATTACTGGCATCGCAGTTCTGCGTTGGATGCTATTGTCGAAAATTTTGACATCTTTTTCGCTCATGCCTTCGCGGCCGAAGGCCTGGCGATAACCGAGCAGCCGTCCTTGGCGGTCATAATTCGGCTGGACCAGCATCGTGATCGGCGACGAGAGCAGCTTGAGCATTTCCGGAACGAAGTCATGCAGCGGCCGCTTGACCAACTTCTCGGTCGCCAACGTGCGCAGGGCGTCATCCGGATGGAGCACGCCGTAGCGCGCCAGCACCAGCGACGATTCCACGCAATCAACTTGGCCCATCCATTCGATCAGCAATTTCGACGTCGGCACATCGGGCGTGTTGAGGGCCGCCTCGACCGCGCCTACGGCCGTGACTTCTTTGAATGCCATGAATGCCGCGAGAGCCGCTTCACGTTCCTTGGGGCTTTTGGATTTCATCTTTTCGATCCACGCGGCAATCGTCTTACCATGCTTTTCGATCGACTTGGTTTTCGCGGCGGCGTTCAACTGCATCCGTTCGATTTCCGCCGGGCTTAGCCATTTGTCGCCCAGACGGACAAAGCCAAGCGCCTCGCGCGCGCCGGCGTGATCGGGCGCAAAATCGAGCACTCGCGACAAATGCGCGCGGCCCTGCGCATCCAGGTTGCCCGACAGACACCACATGGCCATGGCCAAGTGGCCATCCGCCGTGTCCGGCGATTGGCGGCGGACCTTTTCATAACGGAGCAGTTTGTCGTCCTTCGCCGCGGCTGACATGCTCTCGTCGATGGTCTTCCACTCCGGCTTTTTCTCGCCGACGTTGATCAGGCCCAGATGTGCCTGCGCGGCGGGCGCGGCCTCTAAAGCAGCTGCTTCCTTCAGCAAACGCTCGCGCGCGGCGAAGTCGCCTTTCACCTCGGCTTCGAGCGCCGAGACGATCATCCGATTCCCGTAAAACACATCTTCGGCTTTGTCCTCTGGCGTTTTCTCGGCCGCCTTGTCCGCCGACCAACACCATGGGGCTAGGCCCAACGCCGCAACAAACATCAATGACCAACGAGATCGCATCGTACTGCTCCTGCGATAAGAACGGATTAGAAAAGAGGACAAGCGCCGTCGAGACGGCGCTTGCGTTTTTTGCTGTAAGAACCGGTCGAAACTATTCGAGCGTGCGGTCCGGGGGTTCGCTGCGCTCATCCCCGGCCGCCCAACCGTGTCGCTCAGTCACTGCTAACGACTTTGCGCACCGGCCGTTGTTGGCTCAGTTCCTTGACACGATCGTGCCCAGGAAGCTGTTGCCGATTCGTCTCGCGCGGCGTGACATCGTGTGTCAGAACCTTGTGCTGGCCGACAAAATAATTCGGCGCGTCGGCAACGACCAGATTGTACGTCAGCGCCGGCGGACGCGTCTCGATGCGCGAGACGCGCACGGGCGATTGCGCGCCGTGCAGGATATCCCGCGGCTGGAGCTCGCTGGCTTTTTTCCAACCCTTGCCAGAGACCCAAAAGAGATGGCCCGTCGAGCAACGGAACGTTTCTGCTTGCGATGTCCCTTCGTCCAAGACGAGATCCAGCGTCGCGGCCGGCGGGCGAGTCGTCGCGCGGAGCACCGGTTTCCAACGCAGCGCGCCAGAATCCATGTCGCGATTCAGAACCAGATCGCCCGGTTGAATCGTCTCGATCGCTTTCATGCCGAGTTGTGTCACCACGAGCGTACCGGCGACGAAGCATTCCGGGTTTTCTGATGGCGTCGGCGTCGATGAGTAGGTCGGAACCTCGTACGTCGAAATCGAAACTGTTCGTTTGTAGCGATCGGGCTTGTAGCTTTGGTATTCCGTTTCGTTGTACTCATCCCACCAATTCCACATGTCCGCGGCGACGGTGGTCATCGGCTTGCCGGAGACCTTGGCAATGACATTCGAGATGCGCTCGTTGACTTGCTTAATCAACTCGTTTTGCCGCTGCATCTCCAATCCGCGGGCTTGCAGCTCGGCAGCCGCTTGCTGGCGAATTTGGGATTCGACGGCGGCCGCGCCGACAAGATCAACTTGATCGCCTCCGCCCATCACGCGGCGAAAACCGCGATCGATGACTTGCATGTCTTTTTCATTCATCCCCTCGCGGCCAAACGCTTGGCGATACCCGATCAGATTGCCATCGCGGTCGAAACTTGGCTGAACCATCATCGTGATCGGCGACGAGAGCATCTGGAGCATCTCGGGCACAAAGTCATGCAGCGGCCGCGTGACCAATTTATCGCTCGCCAACTTTCGCAGCGCTTCGTCGGGATGCAGCAGACTGTAGCGTGTCAGAACCACGGACGATTCGACGCAATCGACTTGGCCCATCCAATCGATGAGCAGCTTCGACGTCGGCACGTCGGGCGTGTTGAGCGCCGCTTCGACGGCCCCGACCATCGTGCGATCGCGGAGCGCCAGGAACGCGGCCATGGCCGCATCGCGATCCTTGGTGCTCTTGGATTTCATCTTGGTGATCAGCGCGGTCAGCGTTTTGCCGTGTTTCTGGATCGAGTTCGTCTTCGCCGCCGTTTTCGCCTGCATCCGGGCGATCTCTTCGGGGCTGATCCACTTGTCGCCGACGCGCACAAAGCCGAGCGCTTCGCGCGCCGCCAGGTGTTCCGGGGCCAGATCAATCACGCGGCTGAGATGCCCGCGGGCTTGGTCTTCCATTTTTCGCGAGAGACACCATTTCGCCATGGCCAAGTGACCATCCACGGTGTCGGATGAATCGCGGCGGACTTTTTCATAACGGAGCAAGCGGTCGTCCTTGGACCCGGCGGCCATGCTCTCGTCGATCGATTTCCATTCGGCTTTCTTCGTGTCGGACTTGTTTTGGCCGACATTGATCATACCGCGGTGCGCCTGCGCGGCTGGCACGGCAGCGAGTTGGGCGGCTTCGTTGAGCAAGCGCTCGCGCGCGGCGAAGTCGCCATGCACTTCGGCTTCAAGCGCCGAGACTACCATGCGGTTGGCGTAGAACGCGTCTTCGGCTTTGTCAGCAGCCTTTTCAGTAGCCGACTTTTCAGTGACCGACTTTTCAGTGGCAGTATTGTCCGCGGATTTTTCGGCCGCCCAACACGCGGCACCGAGTCCCAAGGCAGGGACCAACATCATCAACCAACGAGATCGCATCGCAGTGTTCCTTCAGAAGAAGAGCAGAAGAGTCGAAGGTGTCGATCCGCCGCGGAGAGAGGCGATTCGTTCGTTCTACTCGATCCGTTTGGGGGTTGGCAAGAAAATAGGCAGCTTCTTGATCGTTTTTCTTGGGATTTTCGCGCATCCTGAGGAACGGGGCATCTATTCTTCAGGGATCGCTTACGCGCAACCGTTGGCGGTCTACAATCGTGGGTTCAGGCTGTTGGCCTTTCACCCAATCTTCAGGGAACGATCTCATGCTCCGTTGGCTCTGCTTTCTGCTCGGTGTCTCGTTCGCCTCGCTGGCCTTGGCAGAGCCGCCGGCGTTTCCCGGCAAAGTCAGCCAGTGGAACGGCTTGGAGAAACACGATTTCGAGTTCGATGGCCTCAAAGTCACCGTCGTCGTGCCAGCGAAGCCGCTCGAGGGCCGGCCGTGGATTTGGCGCGGCGAGTTCTTCGGCGCGTTTGCGGACGCCGATGTTGCGTTGGTCAAAGCCGGCTGGCACTTGGCCTACGTCAGCGTCCCGAATCTCTTCGGCTCACCCAAAGCGATCGCAGCGTGGGACAAGGTCTACGCCGAATTGACAACGAAGTACGAACTAGCCAAGAAGCCCGGCTTCATCGGCCTGAGCCGCGGCGGGTTGTACTGCATGAACTGGGCCGCCGAACGGCCGGAGCAAACGCTCGCCGTGTACCTCGACAACGCCGTTTGCGATTTCAAGAGCTGGCCCGGCGGCAAGCCCAAGAATCTCGGGACGGGTAAAGGTTCCGCCGGCGAATGGGCGAATGTGCTTAAGGCCCATGACTTCAAGGACGATGCCGCAGCGATCGCCTACAAGAAAAACCCGGTCGACAATTTGGAGCCGCTAGCCAAAGCGAAGATTCCGCTGCTCCTCGTCTACGGCGACAAGGACAGCGTCGTGCCGCATGCGGAAAACTCGGCGCTTGTCTACTGGCGCTACAAGATACTCAAAGGACCCGTCGAACAGATCGTCAAGCCGGGGCAGGATCATCATCCGCATGGATTAAAAGACGTGACGCCGGTGGTGGAGTTTTTTACGAAGGCGTGGGCGGCGAGTAAATCAGAGTAGCCAACTTGCTCTGCAAGTTGGAATTCGCGTGATTCAAAGTGACGCTGGGTGGCCGGGGACGCAGCGCAGCGAAGGACCCTGAACTTTTGATACAAAATCTTATTCAATCAGTCAAAGATTCGAGATCAACTCTTCCGGGTCCTCACGTTGTTCGTCCCCGGCCACCATGCGTTAAGCACTGCGCGTCGCGACTAAACGGTCTCCACGAAGTCACGGTTCAACGTTCCTCGCTCCGCGAGCCAATCCTCGCACTCGGCCAGCACCGCGCGGGGACTTTCGGCGTGCTGGATCAGGTACGACTGCACCGCCGACATCGCCACGGCGTTGTCGGGGATCATTTCGGCGAATTCTTCGGCCAGCGCTGGATCGGCGTCGGTGTAAAACCGCGCGAACATCCGGCGCAGCTGCTCGCGGGTGGCGTAGCCAATTTCGATCTGCTGATCGATCCGGCCCGGGCGAATCAACGCCGGGTCGAGCCGTTCGCGGTGGTTCGTCGTCGCGAAGAGGATTCGCCCCTCGGCCGATGCGACACCATCGAGCGCGTTGAGCAAGCCGCTGAACGTCACGCGATTCGTCTTGTCCTCGGTCGCTTTACGTTCGTGGAAGACGCAGTCGATGTCTTCGATCAACAAGATCGTGTTCACCGGCAGATCCGCCAGCAGCGCGCCGAGCTCGTTGTCGTCGAGCGACCCGCTGCCCAGGTTCAACATCGCGATATCCATGCGCAGCGCCGAGGCAATCGCCACGACGGTCGAGCTCTTGCCGGTGCCCGGAGGTCCGTACAGCAAATACCCGCGGCGATACGGAATGCCGCGGTCCAGGTACCACTGCCGCTGTTCCAAAAACCACCGCGACTCGCCGATCAACGCTTCAATTTGACCCTCGCGTAGGACAACACTGGCAGGATCACGCGGGTAGCGTAGCAATTGCTCGCTCCAACTGTTATACGCCGCCCGGTAAATCGTCAGCCGTCGCTCGGTGACGGGCAGGGCGACTTCACGAGCTTCTTCGAGGAGCTGCTTCACGATGCTCCGATCGCGCGTGAAGATCGTGAGCGAAAATTTCTCGCGGACGTTTACCGGTTGCTGCGATGCCTGATTCGCCTCAGGCCGCACGCGGTGCAAAAACACCAGTCGGCCACGATAAAAGAACCAATGCCGGCCCGGCGCGGGCGAAAAGTGCAGCCGCGGGCGATGATCGCCCGTCGGGTCCGCTTGCCGCTCGCGGTAATCGAGCGCGCGGCTCGTCACCGACAACGACCGCGCGCGGTTCCGCGTGTAGTGATGCTGCGCCAGCCACTGATCGAGCCAGTCGAACGCGCTGTCCCGGTCGAGGATATCGACCTCGATCATGAACCGCGACTCGATCCAGTTCCAAGCGCGCGACGGCCAATGCCGCAGATACGCCAGCACCCCGCCGGCGATCATCAGGACGAGCCCGCCCGAGAAAAAGTGGTTCGAGTGGAGCTGCTGCTCGACGAATTGGGAGACGGATTGCCACATAAAACAGGATGACAGGGAGACAGGAGGACAGGATTGCAGGAAATGTGCAAAGCCAAGGAGTTCAACTCCTTGGAGCATTCCGCACTTCGCTTCAAAACAGACGCCAGGGGATAGTAAGAGAAGTTCGCCGTTTCCCGGGTTCACTCGCGAAAAATTTCACAAGAGAAACCGGGTAAACGGCGAAACTTGATATGCCGGATTGCAAGAACAATCGTCCTGGCTGATGGCGGATCAGAGAGTGATCCGCATCCCCGAATGAATCATACGCGAATGCTACAAAAGAGTTCGCGTGTTGGGACGAAAAACTTTCAGAGAGCGTGAAACGCAAAACAAAGCCGCCGATGGTATCGGCGGGAATTTCGCCGGCCGTGGACGGTCCGGCTAAGCGGCGGCTCGGCTGCGCCTCGCCGTTTTTCGCGTCACATCACTTCAAATCGTATCCCGACGCTTGCAGCACGACGCGATGCGTGTTCAGGTCGTGCTCGTAGCTCGGCCAGACGAGACTATCGCGGAAGATCATCGAATACCAATACCCGATCTGGGCGACGTACCGACCGCGAGATTTTTCGACCTTCGGCGTCGAGACACCCGCCGGGTAGTCGCCGACGGGTTTGACGAGCGTGAGCTTCGGCGTGTTGGCTTCGATCGGCTGGAGTTCGAGCATGCCGTTGCTTCCGTGGATCGCCAGCTCGCGCCGCGGCCCGCCTTGCGGGTCAATGACGGCCGCTTTGATCACGGCTAAGGCTTTGGGGTATTCTAGGACCGCCAGCTGGTTGTCTTGCAGCTCCGCCGGGGCCGCGCCGCTCGAACGATTGAAGGCCGTGACACGCTGCGGCTGCCCCATCAGGATCGTCACCGCGTCGATTACATGGCAGCCGAGTTCGAACATCCCGCCGCCGCGAAATTCGTTCAGCTCGCGGCGGTCCTTCTCGCCGACATTCTTGCCGAACGATGCTTCGATCTCAAAGATCTCGCCGAGGACTTTTTCCTCCACCAACTTTCGCGCTAACTGAAAACTCGGATTGTGGCGAAACATGTAACCGAGTTGCACCACGAGAGATTTTTTTTTCGCCGTGTTGAGGAGTTTCTCAAACTCCGGCAGCGACTCGCCCGCCGGCTTTTCAAGGTGCAAATGAAAGCCGGCGTCCACGACGCGCTGCCCCGTCGGCACTAGATCTCGTACCGCCGTCTCGACGACGACAGCTTGCAGGTCCGGGATCTTGAAGAGTTCCGCCTCGGGCATTCGCGACACATCGCGATAGACGACCGATTTGTCGAGAGCCGTGCGGCGTTTTTCGTCGGGCTCAACCAGCCCGACGATTTCAAAATGCTCGGGCAGTTCCCGCAGTGCGGCGAACTTGCCGCTGGCGTGGGAATGCGCCGTGCCGATCATCCCGACGCGGAGGGGTTTCCGTTTTATGGGAAGCGGTTCCGCACTAACCGCAAGTTGCGGCAGCGCGGCGAGTAGGCCAGCAGCGGCGGATGATTGGACGAAGGCGCGGCGGTCGAGCGAGTTGTGCATCATTTGACGGTCCCACGAAGATAAAGATTGTGAACACCGCAAGAGTACCCATGCGCCAACTCAAGCCTGCTGATGGTATGCCCATCCGCAGGGAATTCCAACTTGCAGAGCAAGTTGGCTACTCTACAGCTTCGCCAACTTCTCCTTCGGCACCTGATACGCCCGGGCGCGGTACAGGAAATCGATGATGTTCCCCTCGTGCGGCTGCAACCAGTCCAAGCGGATCGTCGG
Organism: Pirellulales bacterium; assembly: GCA_041736895.1. GTDB lineage: Bacteria > Planctomycetota > Planctomycetia > Pirellulales > JALHPA01 > JANRLT01. Next base: position 29,346 of record JBGSSS010000010.1, on the reverse strand, counting down.
TATGGGGCCGATGTTGAGCCGGTCGATGTTCGTCGCGTCGGTCAGTTCGCGTGCCCACGCTTCGTTCTCCGTGATCGCCGTGCCGACGAGCGTGTAGCCGATCTTTTCGATCATCTGCTCTTGCGGGCATTCAACAACCGTGACAAACGGGAACATAAACTCGCTCTTCACGATCGCGGGGTCCGGCGTCTTGGCGTGCGCGACCGTTGGCAACAAGTATGCACAACGTTCCATCTCGACCAACCGCGGCCCATATTCGGCCGTAACGTGCGTGACGCCGCTTTCGTTGAGTTGGCCTTCGATCATCTTCCAGATCGCCGGCGCGGCACCAGGGATCGTGAAGGCCGCGAGCTTGGCATCCGGATCTTCCGGCGGCTTCGCCGTGACGGGGCCGAGGCGCTTCGCAATCGCGGCGGCGATTTCCTTAGTGTGGCGGCTCGCCCAGATCGTGCTGGTGTTGATGCACCCGCGGCCGCTGTTGGCGAAGACACTGTCGACCATCAGATCGAGGTACTGCTCCCAATTATCCACGACATCATCGCCGAGCAAGATCTTGCTGAAGCCCGGTCCGTGCACTTGTACGCGCGGGTTGCCCTTGTATTTATCCACCGTCTGCGCGCTGCCGAAGATCATCGCGCGTTCGCAGTTATTCAACACCGCCGGACCAACGTCGTTGCTGCCCGGATAGATCGCGATCGCTTCGGTCGGAATCCCGGCGGCGACCATCGCGGCTTGCATCCGATACGGCGTCCACGGTTCGCTCGACCCGGGCTTGATCACGAGCCCGATCTGCAGCGGAATCACCGGCAGCCAGAGCGTGTGCACGCCCGGCGAGTTCGACGGCAGCACCAAGCCAATCGCGTTGCACTGGGCTTGGTAGCTAACGATGACGCCGCGGTCTTCGACGCCGTAGCCGCGCGTGAGGATGTCGAGCGACAACCCGCGGGTCAGGCAGTCCAGCACCTTGTCCATCTGCGAGAGGACAAAGTGGTTCTTGGTCATATTCGCGCGGGCGAACGATTCCGGGAGGCCCGTGCTGCCGGATTGCGCCTTGCAGAACTGCTCGGGCGATTGCGGCGTGTCGCCGATTGTCAGCGTGCCGTTGACGTACAGTTCGCCGGCCTTCTTGAGCTTCTCGATCAGATCGTCGCAGGGGAAGTCGCGCAGCACTTGCCGCGCGCGTTTCGCGAAGCGGATATCGCGTTGGATCATCGCGCCGTTGGCGAGCGACATTTGCGCGATCGGCTCGCCCGTGATGAAGTGATTGAGCGAGGCCTTTTCGAGTGAATCGTACGGCTTGCCCCAGCGAAGAACGGGAAGATGCATGGCAGTTGGCGTGTGCGAGTGAAAAGGAGGGAATTCGGCGAAGCAGACCCTCTATTTTATCCCGCAGGCTTGTCAGAAGCGAGAGGCAGGCATTCCTGTACGACGGACTTCCAGTCCGTCGACAAAGAAAACCGTCTTTCGACGGACTAGAAGTCCGTCGTACAGTGTGAAGGATCTTGCCAAACAGAAAAAGCGGCGGATCCTCGCTCGGAGAATCCGCCGCCTGATTTTATTCAGAGCAATGTCTAACCGCTTACGGAACTTGTTGCGGTCCCGGAGGTGGCGCGCCTCCGCCAGGCTGCGGCAGCATCCCGCCGAGCAGCGGCAACACGCCGTTCACCGCCGCGTCGAATTCGGCTTGTGTCTTGGCGTTGATGAACGTGTCGAGAAAGCCACCCGCCATGCCGGTGATCATCATGACTTGCTGTTTCTCTTCGGGTCGGATCTGCATGGCTTCGAGGCCCTTCATCGCCTCGGACATGTTCTTGGACCAATCGTCGGCCATGGCCTTGGGAACCCATTTGCCTTCGACCTTGACGAGATCCACATTTTCCTTTTTGCCATCGGGTTTGGTGATCTCCACTGAAGCGGTGTCGCTTTCCGAGCTGACCAGTTTGGCATCGACCTTGTACCATTCGGTCATGTTGTTGCCCGGCGGCAAAATACCCATGCGGGCACTGACTTCGTTCATTTCCTTGATCTTCGGGCCGAGGTTCGCGAACAGTTTCTCGACGTCGAGCTTTTCCAATTGCGGCAAGGTGGCGACGTTCGTTTGCACATCGCCGAGTACGCTCCCAACGCCCGTGATGTAGGCCTTGGCATCTTCGGCCTTTACCGATTTGGCTTCCAGTTGCTTGGCGATGGCTGGAGTGGCGACGATGAACTCGGCTTTCTCGGTGAGGAGCTTCGCGACCTTGCCGGCGGTTTTGGTGCCACTATCCCACAACTCGGCGTCCATCTTCTTGGAGAACTCGGTCATCAATTTCTTGATGTCGGCTTGATACGACGCGGGCATGGCTTGCCAGACGACTTCGAATTTGCCCTCGCCCAGTGCCGCGCCGATCGCCTTGATCGTGCCATCGGGCGTCGCAGGGATCGCCACGGGTGCCGGATCGCGGGCGAGAGCAGACAGGCAACATGCCAGCAAGGCAAAAGTGAATAGCGAACGACGAATAGTTTGCAGCAACATAATGACCTGGGGGTAAAATTCAGGATGGTACATTCACGAATGGTCTGTCCTACGCATTTAGTGGTATGCCGGATCGCCTGAGTTGTCAATTCGTGGGAGGTTTTTCAGCAAAAAAAGTAGCCGACTCGCCGCGGCGAGTCGGCGTTTTTGAATGAGGTTGCTCAGGAAGCCAAGTCCGTATTTGCGAGTTGCCGTGCTAGCGGCCATGTCCACTTGCGGGGCAAGTGGACTACATTGAAAGCATGGCCAAATCGCCCGCTCATCGCCGTGGTCCGTATCTAATCGACGTGGGTCTGATGCGCGACCGGATTCGCGACCCGCGCGAGTTTCCGTTCCAATTGCCGGCGATCAAGAACTTGTCGAGGCTCGCCTTTCATCCGCAGGTCACGTTCTTCGTCGGCGAGAACGGCAGCGGCAAGTCAACGCTGCTCGAAGCGCTCGCGATCAAACTGAACCTGAATCCCGAAGGGGGCAGCCGCAACATCCAATTCGCGTCGCGCGAGACGCACTCCCAGTTGCATTGGGTGTTGCGGCTCGCGCAGACGCCCGGGACATTGCCCGATGCGTACTTCCTCCGCGCGGAATCGTTTTACAACGTCGCGACCGAGATGGAGAAGCTTGGCGTCGCGAACTATAGCGACAAGTCATTCCACGAACAGTCGCACGGCGAGGCGTTCTTCACGCTCTTCGCGGATCGCTTCAACTACGAAGGGATTTACATTCTCGACGAACCCGAGGCCGCGCTGTCGCCAACGCGGCAGTTGTCGTTCTTGGCCTTGATCCACGAGTACGTCAGCAACGGCGCGCAGTTCGTCATCGCGACGCACTCGCCGATCCTCATGGCGTACCCGCAGGCGCGGATCCTGCACTTCGGCCCCGACGGGATCAAGGAGCAAGCCTACAAAGAGACGGAACACTACCGCGTCACGCGCGGGTTCTTAGAAAGCCCCGAACGCTCGTTTCGCGAGTTGTTCGAAGATTAGCGTTTGAGCGCCGCCCGCAAAGCCAAGGGGTTCATCCCCTTGGAGCGTCGCTGCAGATCCCAGGGGGTAAACCCCTGGGCTTTGCATCTGAGATCAGAGTCTTCTCTCGCTCACGTTCCCAAGCTGGGGCTTGGGAACGAGGTGCTCTACTCATCCGCATACACGCGTGTGCTTTCTTCCTTGGTGATCGGCGTTTTGATGTCGTCGGTGACGAGTTGGACCTTGAGGCGGACGTCGCCGGCGGTGACACCCTGCGCGCGGACGCGATAGACCGTCTCGCTCTTCGCCGGCAGCGTGCCAAGCGCGTCGAAGACGATCCGCTGGCCATCGACGCGGTAGCGCGTCGCCCCTTCGGCCGAGAGGAATTTCAATTCGCCCGGCATGAAGGCCGTGATTTGGACATTGGTCGCGGCTTTGGAGCCTTGGTTGATGATGCGGATGTCGTACGCCGTCTCGCCGCGGAGTTCGATCGGATCGGCCAGGTCCGCCACCTCGAACAGGATCGCCGCGACGCCTTCGATCGTGATGGCTTGTTCCTTGCTGTCGGTCAAGCCGGCCTTGGTCTTGCCCGCGACCTTGAGCTTGTGCTCGCCTTGTTCGATCGGCAGCGTTGTAATCGTGACGGCCCCTTTTTCTTGGGCCGGCAGTTCTTCCAGGCTCCAATAAACACTGTGCGACGCGGCGTCGTAGGTTCCTTCGTGGTCGGCTTTGACGAACTTCACCCCGCGGGGCAAGTTCGCAACCAGTTCCACTTCCTTCGCCGGCGCGGTGCCCGGATTGCTCACGCTGAGCGTGTACGTCGCTGGGCGTTCGAGGTACCGCTTCGCCGGGCCCTCGAGCGCGATTTGCAAGCCCGGGGCGAGGACTTCGAATTCGCACTTGGCTTCGGCCCGCAGGCCACCGTCAGCACGAGCGGTCAGGTTGTTCAAAACGCGGCCCGCGTGTTCGGCTTTCAGGGCCAGATCCAACTCGCGCGATTCGCCCGGCTTGAGCGTGCCGATGTCGAGTTCCAACTCGCTGCCGCCGGCGTGTTTCATCGCGGCGGGGACGTGTTCTTCGAGGACGACGTTGGTCGCGGTGCCGCTGCCGGGGTTCGTGATCTTGATCGAGAGGACAAGTTCTTCGCCGGCCAAAATCGAACGCGGCGAGCTGGCTTGCAATGTCAATTGCGGACGGACCGAGATCGTGCGGCCGCTCGCTTCGGAGCGAAACGCGACGCTCGCGACGCTGCCGAGTTCGCCTTCGGCTTGTGGAATCAATTCGACGCTGATCGTCGATTCTTGACCGGCGCTTAACGCGCCGAGCGACCATTGCAGTTCGCCACGCGCGTTGGGTTGCGTCGCTGGCTGTGACTTGTGGAACTGCATCCCTTCGGGGATCGGATCGGTGAGCGTGACATCTTGCGCCGTGACGGTGCCGGCGTTGCGGACGCGAATTAGGATCGCGGCCGGTTTGCCGACGATGACTTCGGCGGGGAATACTTTTTCGATCGAGAGCTGCGGCGCTTGCGCGCCGTCGAGCCGCTTGTCGCCCGGCTTGGCATTGCCCGCGACGGGAATCGGTTTCACGCCGGCAGTCCCGCCGGGAATCCGCACAGGCTCATTACTCAGGGGAGTTGCATTCAACGGACTCGGCGATCCAGCAGCAGAACCCAGCGGAACCGGTGCAGCGTATCCTTCGGGCTTAGCATTCGGCGTGGTGGCCGGCAAGTCAAACGCTGACAGAGGGCGCGGCTCGCGCGAGGCAGTTGCTGGGTTCGCTGCCTGAGCCGGTGTGTTGTTCATCGAATACGGCGAACCGACGGGCGCTGGCGTCGCGGCAGCGGGTCCGGATGGAGCTGTGTAGTTCGTCGGCGGAGCGGCGAGATTGCCCTGTGTTGAATTATTCGGCGTCGTGCCGGGCATCAGCAGCGAGCTGTTGCCCGCGGGCGCAGGGGCCAGCAGATTGCCAACGGCTGACGGAGCCGCCGTCGTTGGTGTTTCGTCGGATGTCTGGCGCGCTTGGCCTTGCACTGGGTTGCGCAGCGGGCGTGCGGCGGTGTTGTCGGGCAAGCGACCTGGTTCAGCGGGGACGAGATTCTGCGCGGGGCGAACAAATGGATCGCGCATCGTCGCGCCTTGACCCGTGGCGGGCGGAGCGATCCGCGTCGGTGTGGCGGTTTTAGTTCCCGGACGCAACGTGTTCACGGGCGCTTGGTTGGGCAGCGCCATGTTCGGCGGCGGCTGTTGATAGGTCCATTCGCCCGGGGCGGGATACGTCGGATTCGCCGCATCGCCGTGGCGAAGCGCGAAGACTCCGCCGGCCAAGGAAAGACCGAACACCGTGAGGCACAATAATCGTGAACGCCACATCGCGGAAATCCCTTTCGCGTTGCGAACCAGCACGCGCAGCCAATTCAGTAAGCACCCTGCGCGCGAATCGAGAGGAGCGGGGGAAATACCAGAATGCGCAGGTTGGGGATAGAGCAGTTCCCGTAGGTTAGGCTTTCCAGCCTGACCATGCGGAAGCAGAGCATCGCGAACCAAGACCGTTTGAAGCGGAGTGAAGCCGCCGCGCGAAAGCTTTCGGAACTTCAACGTCGAACTATGTCAGGCTGGAAAGCCTAACCTACGCAAACATGCTAGCATGCGTCACTTGCCCGCTATCGAAAAATCCACAAATCGGCATAGGCGATTTCGCCCGACTCGGCTAAATTGCGTGTCTAGCCAAGCCCACGAATTTGACCCACTCATCCGTCCAATTGAAAAATTGGCCTATGAGCTTGCAGCGGTCCGCCGGTTGTTCGCCATGAAGTCGACGCCGGCGCGTATCTCGTCTGGTGCTGGTGATGACAATCGCATGGAGGCATGATGTCTACCGAAGCTTTTCAATTCTTACAGCTCGCCGATCTGCGGCTCGAGTTGCCGTGCGGCGGCTTGAGCGAAGTGCCCGACGCGTTTCGCGAGACGCTCCTCGATGCCCCGTTCCGCGCGTTCGAACGCGCGATCGAACTCGGCATCGAACAGCAAGTCGACTTCGTCGTCCTCTCGGGCCAGACCTGCGACGTGCTCCGCTCCGGTCCCCGCGCGGCGTTGTTCCTCGAACAACAGTTGCAGCGCCTGACCGACAAAAACATTCCGCTCTATTGGGCCGCCAGCCCGCGCGATCCGGTGTGGGACGAAGGCCTCGATGTGAACTGGCCGAAGAACATTCGCGTCTTCCCGCGCACGCACGCCGAAACAGTCATGTTCGAACGTCACGGCGTGCCGGTCGCACGTCTCGTTGGCCGCTCGGGCGAGGCGAGTGCGTGGCACCTGAACGATCACGTCATCACCGAGTCGCCGGTGTTTACGATTGGCCTCGGCTTGATTCCGCCGGCGCAGCCCGACGGCAAGCGGTGGGATGTCGACTACTGGTGTCTGCATGGCGGCGCGACGGCAAACAAGGCACAACCGCTGCCCGAGGTGCAAGACGTCTGGTTCCATGATTGCGGCACGCCCCAGGGCCGCAACTTCAACGAGACCGGCATCTACGGCTGCTCTCTCGTGACGATCACCGACGAGCGCAAGGTGCGTATCCGCGAGTGCGCGGCGGACTGTGTGCGATACCTCGAAGAAAACATTTCGCTGCCGTCGCACTTGGAACGCAAAGGATTCGAAGCGGCAATTCGCAAGCGTGCCGAATCGGTGCATGAACAAAATCCGACGGTCATCTCGCTCGTGCGGTTCACGATCGATTGCGACGGCGAACGTTTGCCGCCGCTGGTCTGGGAACAATGGCTGCATGATGTCACGGCGCAATTGCGGCGCGATTTTGGCGGCGGGAACAGTCCGCTGTGGACGACGGAACTGCGGCTCTTGCCGAGCTCGATTCCGCCGGCCTTGTTGGATGCCGAAGGCTTGCTCGGAGATTTTCTCCGCTCGCTCAATGCCCAACATGAAGCGAACAACGAGCAACGTTTGTCGGCCGAGACACTGGGCCTCACCGGTCCGGTCGCAGTAAGTTTGGGTGCGTACTTAGATTGGAACCAACCCACCATACGTCAGCAGACGCTGCAAGAAGCGGCGTGGCTGGGGACACGGTTATTAGGGACCGAGGAGGTCGTGGGATGAATATCACGGATGTGGAAATCGGCGGGTTCGGGATTTGGAAGAATCTCGAGATCACGAATCTTGAACCAGGCTTGACCGTCTTTTACGGCCCGAACGAAGCCGGCAAAAGCACGATCATGCAGTTCATGCGCGCGATGTTGTACGGCTTCACGCCGGCGCGGCGCACGAAGTATTTGCCACCCGTCCACGGGGGCAAAGCCGGCGGGCGGTTGGCGCTCCGCGAAGAGCGCGAGCATTGGAACCTGCGCCGCAGCGATGTCGGCGAGCAGGGTCTCGGCGCGTTGTCGCTGATCGGGCCCGACGATCACGAGCATGGCGACTTGCAACTGCGCACCTTGCTCGGTGATGTCGATGAAAACACCTACAGCAATGTCTTTTCGCTGAGCCTGCAAGAGTTGCAGGAACTAAGCACACTGCAAGAGACCGACGCCGGGCGTTTGCTCTACGAAATGTCGGCCGGCCTCGACCGTGTGTCGCTCGGCGATGTGCTGCGCGAGCTGCAAACCGGCCGCAATCGCTTGATGACCAACGGCGAAAAGCCGAGTCAAATCACGGACTTGCTTTCGGCGCGCGATCGGCTGCGCGCGGAACTCGATCAATTGACCGCCGGTTGGCGCGGCCGCCGCCGCTTGAGCGACGAACGGCTCGACCTGGAACGCGCGATCAGCGCCGCCCAGCAAGAGCAGGGCGTTCTGACGAACGAACTCCGCTCCGCCGAAGCCGCTTGGTCGATGCGCGACATGTGGAGCGCGCGGGCGAACCTAAACGATCAACTCAACAGCATCGGCCCGATCGAAAACGTCCCGAGCGACGCGGTCGAGCGGATGGACCACGCGGTTTCAGTCTTGAAGCGCGGCAAATTCCGCCGCCGCCGCACGGTCAAGAAACGCGACGAGATCAAAGCGGCTTACGACGCGATCACGCTGAATCAGAATCTCTGGAAGCAAGCGCCGCGGATCCTCGCGCTGACCGAACACGAACCGTGGCTCGCCGCGCTCGATCAACAATCGCGCGACGCCAAGAACCAGGCGACGAACCTGGAAAAGAAGCTGACCGTCCTCAAACAGCAACTCGGCGCGAACAACGAAGTCAGCACGCACGAGTCGATGAGCCGCAAACTCAGCGGCGTGCTGAGCGTCGCGAAAACACTTCGCCAGGCAGCCATTCGCCTCAAGGACGCCAAGACGAGCATCGCCAACTCGCGCGGCACGCGCGACGACAATCAAATCGAGATCGACGAGCTGCTCGCCGCCCGCGGCGAGACGTCGCTCACCGGCGCGCTCGATAAGACGGGCCAGATGGTCAGTCTCTATCGCCGCCGCATTCACCTGGACGATCGCCTCGATCAAATGGCTCGCAGCAAGGCCGATCTCGAGTTCGATCTGCGCGAGTATGCCGAACTGCAGATGATTCCGACTTGGGCCCTGGTTGGCTTGGGCGCGCTGTTTGTCTTTGGCGCCGGGATGGTTCTCGGCGGGTTGGTCTTGCCGGCGGAGTTCACCGGGGGACGTAACTTCCCGATGGTGATCTTTGGCGTGATCGCGGCCGGCATCTCGACGATGATCAAGAGCCACCTCGAGCACACGAGCGCTCGCAAGGCCGATGGCTGCCAGAAGCAGTTGACCTTGATCGCGCGTCAAATCGAACAAGCGACCGAAGAGCGCGACGAACTCGATCAGCAGATTCCCGACTCGCCCGGCACGCTCGCGACGCGTTTGGAAATCGCCGAAAACGAACTCGCCCGTCTCGAAGAGCTCGTCCCGCTCGAATCGCTGCGGTTGAGCTCGCATCAAGAATCGCTCACTGTCCGTGAACGCTTGAAGTCCGCGCGGCTGAATTACATCAAAGCGCAAAAGCGCTGGACCGCTGCGCTCAGCGCCGCGAAGCTGCCTGAAAGCTGGTCGCCGGCGCAGGTCCGCGACCTCGCCAAGCAGTACGCCGAAGTCGGCCAGGTCCACAAGCAATTCGAATCGTCGCAAGCCGACCAAGACCGCCGCCAACGCGAAGCCACGTCACTCAAGGCGCGCGTCGAACAGCTCTTCATCGACTCGGGCATTACACCCGAGACGAGCATCTTGCTCGAACAGATTCGCCAGCTCCGCAAGGAATTGGCAACGCACGAAGCCAAGACGGTCGAGAAGAACGAACTCAAGACGAACCTGCTCAAGTATCGCCGCAAGGTGAAGTCGTACGACCGCACGATCCGCAAGTACGAGAAGCAACGCGAGACGCTCCTGCGCTCGGTCAACGCCGTGGACGAAGTCGATTTCCGCAGCCGCGTGCAGAAGTACCTGCAACTCAACGAAATCACGCGCAAGCGCGACAACTTCGCCCAAGAGATCAATAACTCGATCAAGGGCTTCTGCAGCGAAGAAGACCTGATCCGCTGGTTCCGTCCCGGCTCGCGCGAGAACCTGGAAACACGCTTGCCCGAAATGCGTTCGCGGATGGGCGCGGTGCAGGAACGCCTGCGTCAACTCTTCGAGAAGCGCGGAGCCTTGCAGCAACAAGCAAAGCTCGCGATCGAAGACCGCCGGTTCGCGAACAAGCAGCTGGAACTCAACGTCGTCGAGCAGAAGTTGGCCGATGCCGCCGCGAAGTGGCGCACCTATACGGTGACGCACGCGTTGCTCGACAACCTGAAGCTCGAATACGAACGGAACCGCCAGCCCGAGACGCTCAAGGAAGCGTCGGAGTACCTGAGCAAGTTCACGAGCGGCCAGTACCAACGCGTTTGGACACCGCTGGGCGAAGGCCGGCTCTGTGTCGACGATCACGATGGCAAGCCGGTGCCGGTCGAGCAACTGAGCCGCGGGACGCGCGAGCAGTTGTTCCTAAGTCTGCGTCTGGCGCTGACGAGTTGGTACGCGAAGCGCGGCAAGCGGATGCCGTTGGTGTTGGACGACGTGCTGGTGAACTTCGACAACATTCGCGCCGAAGCGGCCGCCACGGTGCTGCGTGACTTTGCCAACGAAGGGCATCAGTTGCTGCTGTTTACCTGCCACGAACATATTGGGCGGATCTTCAAACAGCTCGACGTCGATGTGCGGCAACTGCCGGCGCACGAGTCGCCGGACAAGTGGCCGGTGTTCGAACTGCGCGAGCCCGAGACGAAATACATCGAGATCATCAAGCCGGTCGAAGTCATCAAGGAAGTCTTCCGCGAAGTCGCCCGCGAACCCGAAACGGTCGAGGTTGAAACGTACATCGAGCCGGCGCCAGAACCGATCAAGCTCGAACCGGCCCCGCGCCGCCGCCGCAAAGGCCGCGAGCAAGTCATCGAACAGCCCGTGCGCGTCGAAGCCCCGGAACCCGTGCGCACGCGCGTCGATATTCCGACGGTCTTCGTGAACCCGCCGGCGTTAGCGATGGAATACGTCGAACGGCAGCCAGCGCCGCGGCCGATTTACGAAACATCGGCCCCGCGCGTGATCAAGGTCTACGAACAACCGCTCCGCGATTACGACGCGCAGCCCCGTCCGCAGCCGGTGCCGCTCACGCCGCCTCGTGTTCAGCCGCAGCCGCAGCGTGTCGATCCGCCGCAACAAGTGGTCGGCACATGGATCGCCGAACGGAAGCGCTGGAACGCCGAAGAATTCGAAGGCGAACTCGACGACCAAGTCCGCCGCCAGCAACGCCTGGCCCGCGCGGCAGCCGCCGCTGAAGCGGCAGCGGCACAGCACGTCGCTTCCAACGGCATCTACCAACAGCCGGTCGTCGTCCAATCGACGTACATCCCGCAAGCGCCGCAGCCAATCGCTGGCGTCACCGAGATGCCGATGACGGCGCGTTACTCGACCGGCGTCACGAGCTACGCGACCGGCACATCGCCGGTGCGGACTGTGATCCACGAAATCGGCCGCGAGTCATCGCAATTGTCAAGCAACGGCGGCAAGCTTCGCCGCACCCGCCGCGTCCGCATCGTCGAAGATCACGACGCCAGCGAAGTCGATCAAGCGAACGCCGAACTGCAAAGCGACGCGAATCACGAGCCAAGCGAACGGATTCGGTATTACGATGCCGAGATTGATGATTAAGAACGATTTCAAGTAAAAGAAATCGCAGTCCTATCGGCTACCCCTGCCACAACAAAAACCTGTCTGGCTCCCTCCCCCTTGCGGGGAGGGCTGGGGAGGGGGTGCTTCGCATTAACAAATAGATCTTCTGAAATACTACTTCTCAAGAAGTTTACACTGCAATCATTGTCTACTCTAGCGCAACACCCCTCCCTAACCCTCCCCATCGAGGGGAGGGGACCAAACCAATTTCTATAAGTGTGGTCACGCTTCTTCAAATTGAGCGTACTCACGCTTCCACATGCGGATCATCCAGATCGATCCGCTGTCCCAGTGCGCGGCGGAGGACATTAAGCCCGCGCCGTGCTTGGCGTTCGCGGGAGTAGAGCGGAGCCGAGGCTTCGCTGTTCTTGGCTAGCTCGGCGCGTAGCCTCGCATCATCGCGCAGCCGCCGCGTCGCGGCGGCTAACTCCGCGGGCTGCGCCGGCGGAATCACGAGCCCCGCATTGTGCTCCAGCACGATCTTGTCCCCTTCGCCCGGCGGACCGACGTAGAGCATCGGCAAACCCACGGCCATTGATTCGAAGATCTTCGACGGGATCACCGTCGAAAACAGCGGATCGTCCTTGAGATGCACCAGCGACGCATCGCAGAGACTCCAGTACCGCGAGAGTTCTTTCTTATCGACGCGCGGAATCAGCAACACGTTGGTCAGGTTGTGCTTGGCGACGAGTTCGGTCAACAGATCGCGCGCCGCGCCGCCGCCGACGAACAAGAACATGACCGGTTCCTCGCGCATCAGCAGCGCCGTCTCGATCACGTTCTCCAACTGATGCGCGAGGCCCCACGTCCCGAGATAGCCGACGACGAACCGGCCTTGCAGGTTCAACTTCTGTTCCAATTCCGCATCTTTCGTGCGCTGCGGCGAGAAGAGATCAAGGCTCGCGCCGTTGATCACGACGTCGATCTTCTCGGGCACGATGCCGCGCCGTGTCAGGTCGTGCCGGAACGATTCGGTGAACGAGAGAATCCGGCGGCTGTTCTTGTAGAGCCAAAGTTCCAACTTCTCCAGCATCCGAATCATCCGGCCCGGTTTCAACCCGCTTACCGCGGCGATCGACGCGGGCCAGATATCGCGCAGTTCAAACACATGCGGCACGCCGCGCAGCTTGCTATACATCACCCCGGCGAGCGTTGTAAAAAGCTGCGGCGAACTGCTGATCACCACGTCGGGCAGTTGCTCACTGAGCGAATTGAGCAGCGCGCTCGGCACGAACGACGCATAGTCGAGCGTCCGCCGCAGCGTTCCTTCGTTGGCCGTGATGTAGGTCCAGCCGCGGATCACGCGAATACCGTCGATTGTTTCGACGCTGCGGAGGCGATTCTTGTAGCCGGGGTAGACGCGGCCTTCGGGAAAATTCGGCGCGCCGGTGACAACCGTGACTTGATGCCCCCAACTCACCCAGCAGCGGCAGCGTTCGTAGATGTGCGTCGCCGGCGCGTTGGTCTCGGGCTTGAAGTTGTCGGCGAAAAACAGAATCCGCATGAGCGTTCCACGGCCGAGGTTCAGAGAATCGGGGCGTCTTCTTATGGTACTTCGGCTGGCACGCAAGTCGGCTGCAATTTGCGCAAGAAAGCGAGTGGAAGGACGGGAAATGCACGCTCCAGTCCCCTCAATCGCTACACTCCGAAGTCTCTTCCCCGAGCGGCACTCAGCCCCCTTCGTTGGCGACCGAAAAATTCAGCGAGCCGATCCCGCCCGAGATCGGGGCGGGAAGCGCCGCGGCGCGCGTAGCTGCCGCGACGGGAGTGGGTCGAGCCAGCAACGAAGCCAATTGCGCTTCGAGCGGTTCCAGGAAATCCAGGAACTCGGTCAACTGAGCGCTCGCCGCGCGATTGGGGTTTTGAGTCCCCACGACCTGGAGCGTCCCAACGACCATGTCGCTCGTGGTCAACGGCAAATGCAAGCGCCATTGCTGCTGGGAACTGTCGTGCTGGGCAGATTTCCACGAAGCATGAAAATCTTCATGCAACTGCGGCAGATAGAGATTCAACTTCAATTGCGTGATGCTAAAACGTTCCGCCGATTCGACCAGCGCGATCCAGATCTTCTCTTCCCATTGCAGCTTGCCTTGCAATTGGTGCGATGACTGATTCACGCGGCGGACACCGCCCCATTTCACCATCGCTTTCCCAAAACCCATGACTTTGGAATTGAGCAACAGCAGCTCGACATGGCCAAACAACCGCGAGCCGACAAGCAACCCTAAGACGACGAAGATCCCCGCCCAACCGAGCCACTCGCGTTGAAAGTACAAACTGAGCACAGCCCCCAGCGACGTGATCAAACACAACCCGCCGATCAGCCCGACGGTTTGCCGCGCTGTCATGCCGTGGGTGAGCATGCGATGATGGATATGCCCGCGATCCGTGGCGTAGATACTGCGGCCGGTCAGCTTCCGCCGCAACACGGCCATGAGCGAATCGAGCAAGGGAATCGTCCACACGGCCAACGGCGCGGCATACAGCGAAACGGCTTGCCCCTTGAGCGAACTGCGAATCGCCAGCGTGCCCAGGACCAACCCGATAAACATGCTGCCGGCATCGCCCATGTAGATGCTGGCCGGGTTTGCATTGTAGCGCAGGAAACCGAGAATCGCCCCCGCCAGGGTAAATGCCACCAAGCCATCGACGACATTGCCCATCATCAGGGACATGATGCCAAACGTGGCGCTAAATAGCACACCCAAGGTCCCGGCCAGACCATCGACGCCGTCAATCAGATTGAACGAATTGATCGAAAGGATCAGCCACGCCATGGTGATCAACGGGCCGACTTGACCCAGATGGATCGATTCGCCGAAGAAATTGATCTGACGAAAAACAAGGTGGCCTTCGCCCGGAGCATAGACAATGATGGCACACGCGAGAAACTGCCATAGCAATTTCGTCCGGCCGCGGAGATGAAACCGATCGTCATACAAACCGACCAAGCAGAGCATACCGGCCGCCGCAAACAAGTTGCCGATTTGAAAGAAATTCAAGAGCGGCGGAGAATAGCTTGGCAGCTTGAAATAGGCCTGCAGCTTATCCCAAAAATCTTGCTCAATCCCATAGGCATGAAATAGCGCTAAACACGACAGCGTGAAGAAGCACGCGGCATAAATCGCAACGCCGCCGCCCAAGGCGACCGGTTCACGTTGCATCTTGCGCAGGCCGTCGGGACGATCGACAAAATTCCAACGCCGTGCCAAAGATCGTACGGCATATGTCAAAACAAGCGAGGCCGTCAGAGCCAAGGCAAAAACGCTGAAGATGACAAGCATACGGATGGCCTAGGGGATCAAGATCGCAGCGGGAAAGACAACAGCCAATGCTTGCGGACGGGTGACACAGCAAGTACGTTCGCCCCTGCGAATGGGTCGAGAATCAACTCGATCATTCCATTCAAACATGCGGGAACCCCTTCGTCAACGAATCCGCGTGAAGCACAGAAAGTTAAATCAAGTGTACGTCGCTAGCGTTATCGGATCGTAACGATTGAGTGAAATGTGCTTATGGATTTGATTGTCGCGGCCAGTTGGGCCAAGACGCTACAATGCAAGCAGAAAGGGGCTTGTTTCGCCGAGAACCCTCGCATTACCACGACGATTGATTCACGATATTGAAGAGTGGTGATGATCCATTTGTGCGCGCCAAAATGATCGGCATACTTTGATGTTTCTCCCCCTCCGCTGGTCTCGCTACTGGCATACGCTCCGGCATCTCAAGGCTCGGCAATGGATCGCGCGCTTGAAACGCAAGTTCGTACGGCCCACTGCTGATCTGCGCCCCGCGCCGCCGCGGCGCGGCTGGGAACAAGCTCGTTGGCAACCCGGCATCGCCGCGCCCGTCTCGTTGCTGAAACCAAATTGCTGGCGCTTGCTCAACGAAGAACATGAGCTCCGTTCGCTTGCCGCAATCGACCCAGCGATCAGCCACCTTTGGCGCTATCATGTCCAGTACTTTGACGATCTGCGCGCCGCGGATGCGGCATCGCGTACGACCTGGCAACGAAACTGGATTGCCGATTGGCTCGAGCAATGTCCGCCCGGAACTCCCGACGCTTGGGATCCCTATCCGACGAGTTTGCGAATCGTCAATTGGCTGAAGTGGGCGTGGCAGGGCGGGCCCTTGAGTGACGAAGCCTGGCAAAGCTTGGCCGTGCAAACGCGCTGGCTAGCGCAGGATCTTGAGTATCACTTACTCGGCAATCATCTCTTGGCCAATGCCAAGGCGTTGGTTTTTGCCGGCGCGGCCTTTGGCGGCGACGAAGGCGACCGCTGGCTGCGCACGGGGTTGGAAATCTATCGCGAGCAATTGCCGGAGCAAATCCTGAGCGATGGCGGGCACTTCGAACTGAGCCCGATGTACCATGCGATCATTCTCGAAGATTTGCTCGACGTCTGGAACTTAGCCCAGGCGGCAGGTGAAGTGCTGCCGGAGTTTCGGCAAGAGGTTTACGGTTGGGACGGCGTGATTCAGCGCATGCGGCAGTGGCTGGCCGCAATGACGCATCCCGATGGAACGTTGGCGCACTTCAACGATTGCACCCAAGGTCAGTCCGCGACGACGCGCGAGTTGGAGGACTATGCCGCACGGTTGGGATTCGCTTCATTACCGCCGCTCGGCGATGGCCTAGTGCCGCTCCTCGCGAGTGGGTACGTACGCTGCCAACTCGGCGACGCGGTGCTGATCTTGGATGCCGGCGAAATCGGGCCCAAATATCTGCCGGGCCACGCGCATGCGGACACCTTGAGTTTCGAATTGAGCATTGGCGGCGTCCGAGCTTTGGTGAACTCCGGTATTTCCTGCTATGGAATCAGTGCCGAGCGTTTGGCTCAGCGCGGCACCGCGGCTCATAACACCGTCGTCGTGAACGAAGCGGATTCGAGCGAAGTCTGGTCCGGCTTTCGCGTTGCTCGCCGCGCGTCGATCATTGAATTTGAAATCGAAGAATCGAGCCGCGAGCGTTTTCGCATTCGCGCCGCGCATGACGGCTATCGCCGGCTGCACAAATCGATCGTCCATCGGCGCTGGTGGACGTTGGAGCCGCGGCGCTTGCTGATCGAAGACGAAGTGACCGGCAGCAATCCCTTCGCCGTGAGTTACTTCAAGCTAGGGCCATCTTGGAAATATTCGGTTCTTGATCATCAGAATCCTGCTTGGCAGCACTTATACCGTGAGCTGTCGTGCAAGCTGACGGATGCTCATGGATTGGTGCACCAAGCAAGCTGGTATCCAGGTTTTGGCATTACAGAACCAACTTCCGGCTATGGTTGCATTCCCCAAGGAAAACCCAAGCGGTGGACGCAAGAGTGGAAGTGGTACAGCTGAAAACACGCTGGCGTTTCAATTCATCGCAAAAGCAGAACCGAAGTGCAGCGGCTGCTTGTCCAAGTACTCGCGCATCCACATTTCCAGCAGCATCAGCGACCAGAGCACATACTCGTGGTTCATTTCTTGTTTGAGATGCTGCTGCACCAGATTCGCGACACCCGCCGGTTTGAACAAGCCGCGGCGGCGGACCGAGTCCTCGGAAAGCGTATCGAGGAGCATCTCGCGGAGTTCTTTGCGGAACCATTCTCCGAGCGGCGGGGAGAGCCCCATTTTGCGCCGATAAACCAATTTCGCCGGGAGATATTTGAGCAATAGCTGCCGCAGCGCGTACTTCAATTCCCCGCCGCGTATCTTCATGTCCAACGGCGAACGCAGCGCGAACTCGGTCAGCGCTTTATCAAGCAGAGGGTTCCGCGCCTCGACGCCGTAGGCCATCGTCGCGCGGTCGACTTTGACGAGAATTCCATCGATCATGGCGTGGGTCGTATCATAGAGCATCGCGGCTTCGATCGGACTTTCCGTCCGATGTTGCCGGATGAATTTCGTGACGGCATCCGCATCCCACCCGACTGAGATGTCATCGGGAATCAGTGTGGAGAGATCGATGTAACGCAAGACGTTGTAATACGATCCGCCAAAGGAGGCGGCGTCCGGCGCCCCGAGCAGTTTCGCAAACCGGCCGGCGCGCTGTGACGGCAACAAGCGCGAAGCCCGCGAGATAAAGTGGCGCGCACCTTGCGGGAGGTGCGAGAAATAGCGCTGATAGTACGACATGGCCAAGTAGCGATCGTAGCCGCCGAAGAGTTCATCGCCGCCATCGCCCGAGAGCGCGACGGTGACTTCGCTCCGCGCGAGCCGTGCTAACGCCATCGTGGGAAAGAGCGAGAAATCGACGTTCGGCTCGTCGTACAACCGCGTAATGTCCGGCACCAAATCGAGCATCGATTTGCCCGACATCCGAAAGACCACATTGGACAAGCCGAGATGCCGCGCGACCTGCTCGCCGTACGAGCTTTCGTCGAACTTCTCGCTGGTAAAGCCGAGCGAAAATGTCTGCAACGGCTGGTTCGAGACCTCGGCCAGGAGCGCGGCGATCAAACTCGAATCCACGCCCCCCGAAAGCAAGAGCCCCAGCGGCACATCCGAGACCAGGCGTTTTTTGATCGCGTGCCGAATCAGCCGCGACAGTTCTTTGAGATACTCCCGTTCGTTGGCGAATTGCAGCCGCGGTTTTTTGACGATCTCGAGGATATCCCAATAAAGTTGGACTTGCTCGGGCTGATTCTCGCGAAACACGACGAAGCTGCCGGGCAGGACCTTGTGGACATCCTGCATGATCGATTCGGGTGCGTGAAAAAAACCTCGGCGAATATAGTCGTAGATGCCCGGCACGTTGAGCGTGCGCGGCACCGACGGCCAATCCAGCAACGGACTCAAGGTCGAAGCAAAGACGACTTCCTTGCCCGGCGCGTGATAATAGAAGAGCGGTTTCTTGCCATGGCAGCCGCGTGCCAGAACCAATTCGCGGCGAGTTTCGTCCCAGATCCCCAGCGCGAACATGCCGTCGAATTTCGTGAAGCAGCCCGTGCCCCATTCTTCGTACGCATGGACGATGACTTCGGTATCGGTCCGGCTGGCGAACTGATGTCCGAGAGCCTGGAGATCTTCGCGCAATTCCTGGAAGTTATAGATTTCCCCATTGAAAACGGTCCAGATCGTGCCGTCTTCGTTGGCCATCGGCTGCCGGCCTTGCGGCGAAAGATCGATGACCGAAAGCCGGCGATGGGCCAGGGCCACGCCGCCGCGCTGGTAGATCCCCGCATCATCCGGGCCGCGATGCCGGAGTTTGTCTCGGGCATGGATGACGGCGGCTGAATCGATCTCTTGGTCGACCCAGCTAACAACGCCAAAGATGCCGCACATAAAGACCCAAACGAAATGAATCCCGCCGCGGAATGCTTGGGGACGAGGATGAATGAAGGAACAGCGAAAGGTTCGTGCTTGAACTACTCAGGATTTGCTTTCTGCGGATTGGCAAGTGCCAGGTTTCGTGCCAGTGATTTTCTCAACTTCTGAACATCTTCGATCCCGGGATATTCCCTGGAATAGTGTGCCCACATCACAAAAATTGCAATATACGGCCCGATCATTTGTAAGAAGAAAATTTTGTCCGCGGTCATGCAGTAGACGGAATACCCCGCGATCATACTCATCAGGCTCGCGCGGATCACTCGGTCTTTGCAGCGAAAAAAGATAACAGCGAACACGCCCAAGAAACTGAGAAACACGACGACGCCAAACAATCCGCCATCGGCAAAAGTCTGGATATATTCGTTATGGGGAGCAAGCCCCAGCGTTTTGGATTTGATCAACCCCACATGTCCGACGCCGAAGAGCAAGCTTCCTTCGTCGAGCACTTCCTGAACGGCAGCTCTCCAAAGATAGAGCCGGCCCCTTTCGAGTTCTTGAGTTCCCTTGCCAGTGAACAGATTGGACACGGTTTGCAAGCGATCACGAACTTCTTTGCTTTCAACCGTGACCGAGTTGTTCTGAATCATAAACCCGACCGTGATCCAGGAGCCCAAAAAGAGCAGCAAAAACAAGCCGGAAAAGAACATCCGTTTATAATTCCGCACGATCAAGATATAAACGAGCTCTCCGAATAAAAATCCGGCGAGGGCTCCGCGTGAAAATGTCCCAATAAAGCCCGCCAATAAAATCACATAGACGGTCCATTTCATGACCCGCGAACGCCAATGGACCAAGCGCGTGAGAAACAACGTCAGCATCAAGACAACGCCGGCGGCGTTAGCATTATCCCACGTTCCGGCTCCGCGCATCGTGTCCGCATCGCGGATGAAGTAAAATAGCGCCGGATTGGCCGTCTGCACCAGACACATGACGCTGCCCACGGCGGCCGTGAGCACTAGCAGCTTGGTATAGCGCTGAAGTTTGTCCGGAGAGATGATCCGAAACGCCATCCAGGGAATCCCGATCAAGCTGATCCAGGACTTCACCACCACCTGAACGACTAAGCGAAAATTTTCCGAACTGACGCTGGTTGCGTTCACGAACCCGATCAGGTTGATGGTGATCCAGAAACTCCAAGCGGCCCAGAAATACAGCCCTTGCGAGCGCTCTTTCGTGGTCCCCAGCACCACGAGCAACACGATCAACGTCACAAAGGGATAGGTAGGTCGCTCGGCACCGCCATCGGAAAAAGCGAGGCGATTGAAAACTACGAAGCCATTCAGCGCCGCCAGGACAAAATAAACCGCGAACAGCCAGCGCGTGAGAATAAAACTGCTAAAGGATTTGCGCTTCAGCCAATACCGCAGCGAGTCTTTCGCCGTCGCTAAGCCCCATAAATTGGCAAAACCTGGCTGATTCCAGGCCAAAACCCCGCCGGCCGATTCCTGACCCTGACCGGCGCAAACGGCTTCGGAGGACACAGCGGTCGATTGCACAGCGTTAGATTGTGCAGCGGTCGAATGCACAGCGGTGGATTGCAAGTCGGAAGTCATTCTACCGCGGATCCCCTATCAAATGCCAAGCGGAAACAGCACTCCCGCAATCCCTTAACTATAAGCCTAAATGCGAGGATTTTGCTAATCCTGGGCCGCAAACTTGTCCGCTAGCCCCGTTGGGCAAACCGCATTATACCGGAGAAAGCGTTCTTGACGATTATGTGAGACGCTGCAGGCGTGATATCAATGGATCCTCAATGGCCGGGGTCGAACGGAGTAATCCCCCGGAACGAGTTCTTCCCAGAGCCGCGCTATCGAATGGGTATCACTCCCATGTCAAAGCCAGTCGGCTGCCGCAAGGTTCATACGGACAATTTCAAACGGCTGCCGCGGCAATGTCACTAGCGGTGACTTGCTGGAGACCAAGGTCATACGCGCGGTACAGGCTCTCCAACGAAGCTTCGGTCGAGTATTCGGCGATCATCCGTTGCTGAGCTAATCTTGCTAGCCGTATTGCTTTTTCCGGATGCTCGAATAGATCAATAATGGCCGCGGCGAATGCTTCGGAATTTCGCGTCTCGACGAGCAGTCCCGTCTCTTCATGTTGGATCACATCTTTAACACCCGGCGCATAACAGGCGACGATCGGCAAGCCGGCCAAGCCCGCTTCGATCACGGCATTGGGCAGCCCTTCGACCTCGGAGGGAAACACAAAGAGATCGGCGGAGCACAAGAGCGGCACGAGATTCCGCCCTCGTCCGGCCAAGAAAATCTCGTCGCTCAATCCGGCTTCGGCAATCTGCCCTTGGAGTTGTTCGAGGAGCGGCCCGTCGCCGACGATCACCAAGCGCCACTGGGGGTATCGTTGGCGCACAATTCGGAGCGCCGCCACGAGATCGATCATTCGTTTCGTCGGAATGATTCTGCCGACACACAGCAAAAACTTATCCCGCGGGCCGACGCGATATTCCGCGCGCAACGCCGCGCGATCGTAGACTTGCTGATACGGAGCGATGTAATGCCCATTCGGCACCAGATGCATCCGCTGCGCGTCGAATCCCAATTCCACCGCGTATTTTCCCACGGAGGGCGAATTGACCAACACCTGGTCGACGCTGCCCGTGAAATACCTGCTAATGAGTTTCTCCAACATCGGATTAGGAAATTTGGTCGTGGGAATCGAGAGAAAGAAGGGCATCTTAAAGCCAAATAAGTACCGTCCCAGCACCGCATAACTGGCAATCGTCGGCAGAAACGCATGAACCAAATCGAACTTCGCCCGCGCGATCTTCCAGGCGGTGCGAATCGCGAATGTCGGACTGCGCGGCCAGCGCCGTTTTAAATTGCGCACCACGATTCCACTGTCGCGCACCGCCTGCTCCGACGTGCCCGAGTCATTCAAGATCCAAACTTCGGGCAGATAGCGCGTCCGATCGATGTGGCGGCAGAACATCGTCACATTTCGCTCGGTTCCTCCGGTCCCCAAGGAGTTGATCAAAAATAATACTTTTTTGGGCGGCATCGGCGGACACGATCGCTGACATGCGGGGGGGAGGAGAAACACGATTCGCTAGTCTACTCTAACTCGGAATTGACCTGGAATCGAAAATTTTGGGCCACGCGCTTCGCATCAAATTGCACCACTGCCTGCAAAGCATGCCGAACCAGCGCCTCGCGCCGTTCGGGATGATGCCGCAGCCACTCCAGCTTCTCGCGCAGAGCGGCGAGATCGGCGACATCCACCACCTCGGCACAGTCATGTTCGCGCAGCCAATGATTCAAAAAACTGTGGGCCGGGCTATGCGCCAGAATCGGCCGCAGCGACAACAAATACGGAATCGTGCGCGTCGGAAAGATCGTTTCGTATTCGATCGGCGCCAGCCCTCCGGCAAAGCCATGCGCCAACACGACCAGATCATTTTTCCGCAACTCGCCGAGCAAGTCGGCGTCGCTCGGCGAGGTGTGCGTCACCCGTTCTCCGGTCAGCCCCAATTTGTCCAAGAACCAAGTCTTCGCACTCGAGTAAATATTCAAGCTCAGGTCTGGAGATTGCCGCACCAATTCGCGGATACGCTGCAACGCGTCCAGATTGCTATCGTTCACACTCCCCAGAAACCCAAGACGTATTTTGTCCGCGGGCCAGTCCGGCGCCGGCGTGTATTCCGGGATCGGGTCGCTGTTGGTGTGCGTCAGCGGCACAAACTTGACCCCGGGATAAACTTTTTCCCAGCCCCGCTGCATGCCGCTGCTCATGACAAAGACAATCTTCGAGCGGGCAAAAACGCGCGGCTGCAAATAATCGGCAATCCGCTTGGCGAACCCGTGGCGATTCTCGCGGTAGACATTGTGAAAATGCGTGAACAGCGGCAAGCCCGTTTTCACGCTCGCGCGATAGGACGAATAAAGCAATTGCTCGTTTGGAAACAGACAAAGAATGCCGCCGCAGTCATGCTGGCGAATCAGCCGCAGCAAGCGCTTGGTCACTCCGCCGAGCGTGAACCACTTGGTCCAATGCAAGAACCGCTGGCCGCGCTTCGGCCAAGTCCAACGCTGCGAAACGAACTCCACGGGTTGGCCGCTTTCCAATTGCGTTTGCTCGGACGAGTTTTCCGGCCATTGTTCCGCCGCGACCACGAATTCCTCCGGGGCGAATTCCCGGAGAAAGTTTTTCACGATAAACGAAGTGGCAAATGGGACGGGAGAAATGCACGGGGTCACGAGCAACAGTTTTTTCTTCAGCTTGTTCCCGCTGTCGTTGAGGTCGAGATCCATTTGTTGCAATCAGTTCCAAGTGCTGCACGAGCAAAACAATGAAGGTTCGTTACGCAGTTAATTCTGCGAGCGCCGCTGCGCGAAGGAGCGGCAACAGCTGATTGCACTCAGCATTCGACGAACTAATCGTGCGCTGAATTCCGGCGTGCAAGTCTTTATTATGCACGCTGCGCGAAGATTTCAAACCAGTGAAATAGAAAACCACTGGCGGGGAAACAGCTCTATCAACAAGCTGCGATTTATTCGGGAATCCCGGTGCCCGTTCCGCGCAGCTCCCCGTCATATCCCAAGACACGAACTTCGATGCGATTCGCCGTGACGGCAACATGCATCACATTCTTCGTGAAATCCGGCGGTTTCGGGCCGTTGTTATTGTCATTGTTGTCATTGCCGCGCCCCCGGCCAAAGCCCCCGAAGCGGCTGAACGGCGATGGAGGGCCGGGCCGGTCGCTCCGATCGCGATAACAAACGACGTAACCATTATCCAACAACTTCCAATTTGGGTACTCGTATGAAGTGACCGCTCCCGAGGGATTAAAGCCGAGAGTCGCATCATTCGGAGTGCGGCCCTTCCACTCCATCTTCCAGTTCCCTCGCGTGAGCAGCAACTTCATCAACTCTTTCACCTCGCGGTTGTTCGGCTTGAACAACTTGTAGGCTTCGTTGATACGCGATTCGGCCAGGCCGCGATCCAGCGCCTTGAGATTCGGCAGAACTCGGGCATAGGAGTAGGCTGCGTGAATCTTCACGGTCGAGCGTGGATCGGTCGGCAATTTGTTGGCAACTTCCCACCAGCCATCGGCCACTTTCACAAAGTCGGGCGCATCGGGCTTCAGGGACAATTCACGGCTGGCCGCGTCGCGAATCTCCGTGTCGCTTGCTTTGGCTAGGTAACTTAGCCCTTGCTCGAAATTGCCTTGCTGAAAGGCCCAGAATTTTCCCATTTCGAGATTGGCATCCCCATCATTAGGGTTCTTGGCCAGCGTCTCTTTGTATTCCTTGGCTTTCGGGGCAAAGGCTTTGTGCTCGCCGAGCCTCTTCTGCAAATCACGAAACCCAACTTCGCGGGCCGCTTTGTCGGGAACCCGGCCGGTGAAGTTGCCGACGAAGCGCAGCAATTGCTCCGCGGTATCCAAGCGTGTTTCCAAAATTGCGGCCGTCACGGACTCGTTCAGCAAATCAAGCACCGACCCGGCATTTTCGGCATTCATCGTGGCCGCGCTTTTGGCAACGACCTTGAGCGTTTCCACTAGATCTTTGTCGCGATCGACGGCAAACTCGCGCGCCAACTCGTCGTGCGCGGTAAAGGTCGTCTCGAGATCGTTGACCTGGGCACTGACGTTCCGAGCTTCGTCATAGGTCGTATACATCATCGCTGGCTTCTCGGCCGATTCCTGTGCCAGTTTGAGCAAGCGCTTGCCCAGCGCTGCCAGGGCCGCGGCATCGCGGGATGTGTACTCGTTCTTGAACACCTCGCGCACATTCGCGCGATTCTCGGCGATTTCCTTGGCGCTCGGAACAGGCCGGCGCGGCGCGGTGGGCTTCGGGGCTTCGCCCGGCGCTGGCTTGGGATCCAACGGATTCGGCATCGCCAACGGATTGAACGGCTCCGCCGGCGTCGCGGGCGTGCCGGCCGGCGGCGGTTCCGTCGGCTTATTGCCCGGCGATGTCGGCAAGCTATTCAGCGGATCGCTGCTGGTCATCGCCACTGCCGGCGACATGGGCGTCGCTGGATTGCTCGGGTTCACCGCGGTTGCCGGATTCATCGGCGCGGGATTCGACGGCGGATTGTTTGCTTCTTCGATGCCAGGGAGCGGAATATTCGGCAGCGGGTTCTTCACCGGACCGGGGCGCACTTCGTCGGGGTTCTTCGGGGCCTTGGCCGCGACCGGTGTTTTGGCTACGGGGCTTTCCGGCGCTGGTTCCGTCCCCGGATTCTTCTCGACAGGATTTGTCACCGACGCAGGAATTGTCTTGGGATTGTTCGCGGGTGTCTTCGTCGCGATCGGCGCGACCTTGGCGGGCGGCGTCTTTGAATTGTTTTCCGCGACTGGCGTTTCCGGAGTGCGGTTGGCCAAGATCACGACCAAGATGATCGTCGCCAAAACCAAACCGCCGACGATCGACCACTGCATCACAGCGTTGTTCTTCGGCGGCCGTGCTGCGGCACTGCGTGCCGAAACCGGGGGCGAACCAAATCGCGTGTTCTCTGCAAAGGCATTCACCGGAGCAGCCGCTTGCAGCGGCCGCATTATCGCCGGACGCGCGCCGGCTGCCGGATTCATGGGGTGTGCGACAGGCGGCGGGAATGCCGGCGCTTGCGGAAGATAAGCCGGCGCAGCCTGCATCGGCGGCAGCGGGGCCGGCTTCTGCGCCGCGCGCAAACGATCATCGTAATCGCGCTTCCGCTCGGGCTTGAGCAAGCAGAGCTTCGCGGTGGTCAGCTCGTTGAGAATACGCTGCGAGTGTTCGCCCTGCTGCCCCGCCTGATACGTCCGCACATAAGTCATTTGCCGATCCGCCGCGGCGGCAATGACTTCGGAGTCGCTCTCGAACAATTCCAACCCCAGCAAGCGATAATGATTCGGCGGGCGCTGCGGATCGCGAATCCCCAACCACGTCAGGTAGGGATCGAAGTTCGCGCCGTTGGCATTCGTCGTATTATTCATCGTGCTGGCCCATTCTAAGCGCGGCTCTCGACGCGCTGGTTGCTGCGTATCTTCGATTACTAATGTGCCGGTGAGGCAGGACACTCGAACTGAAAGAAGCCGTGAACGCTACTTGCGCACTCGATCCAAGTGCCAGTTTTTATTCCAGCCATTGTCCTAATAGGATCGAAGAATTCGTCACACGAACAATTAAAACTCGTTCTCTGATACGGGTTATGACAAAACGATACACTTCGAGAATACCCCGGCCAACGCGAATCTGCAAACTAACAGAGAATCCGGCACGCTCCCAACCCCGTAAGATAGGCAAGGTTTCGCCGATTCGTTGCTTTTGACGCCGTTTACGCGAAAAAGTTCTTCATTTTCTGCCTTGAAACACCCTGCTACAGACTGGGAATTGGGCTAGGCAGGCTGATCCCCGTGGATGAAATTTAATTCAAACTGAACTTTGGCGGAAAATCTCGCAATGACTCGTTTTTCGCCTTCCCCGATTGCCGCTGGCCCGAGAGACGTTGTGCCGCTTCGCTCAAGAGTTCGGCCCGTCGATCAACCCCTGGTTCGCCGAGAAGCTGCAGCTTCAACTCCAATCCCAACTCCAACGTGTAACCCATGATGTCGGTCAGCATCCCCAGCGAGATTTGCTGACCGAGAAGCTGCTGCAATGGTTCGGCCGAATCGGTCAAGTTGGGCAGGATCGACCGGAACTGGTCCACGAGCGCCTTCTGCCGCTCCGCTCGCTCGCCGGACGCTGACTGCGAATACTCGTCTTTCAGGAGTTCGACTCGCGCTTCGCGAAAGAGCCGTTCCGGCGGCAGTTCCTCGAGCAACCGAATCCGACGGATTCCGACAAGCAGCACGTTGTACGTCCCCTCAGCCGTCTTTTCCCACTTCATCACGCGGCAAAGGCACGCCGCGGGCTGCAGCAGCGGCCGGCCTTCGTAGTCGTTTTCCCAACCCGGCGCAAGCACCGCCAGCGCAATCAACCCATCGCTGGCGAGCGCGTCTTCGAGCAGCGCCCGATAGCGCGGCTCAAAGATGTGCAGCGGTTGCATCACATGCGGAAACACGACCAGATTCGGCAGCGGAAAGAGCCGAACCTTGCCCGAGAAGGCAGCGAGTTCGAACGGCGATTCTTCGAACAAGGGTGTTGTCCTAATGCGAAAAGAGGGTAGCTCGTTGTCAGTTGAAGTCGGTGCCAAGTCTCATGTACGACGGACTTCCAGTCCGTCGCAAGATTTCCCGAATTTCGACGGACTGGAAGTCCGTTGTACAGCTCGCCCTCATCCTAGCTAGCACTCTACCATCTCGCTAGCACACGACGCTTGCTAGCACGAATCGTCACAATCGATTCAAGCGTCACCAACCGGATGACCGATCTAGATATAGTTACCGACCATGCATTGAGCGAAATTTCGGTCGCCGATTTTTTGTCGGAGCTGTCCGGTGACGCGGACCAGTCTCGCTGGGTACTAAGGTTGTCGCTGCGGAAACGTTTTCGAAGCATTGACGCTTGGAAACGTATTCGCCGTAGGTCAGGCTTTCCAGCCTGACACCACCATCAGTCACGTCAGGCTAGAAAGCCTGACCTACGTTTTTCCGGTTCGAAGGGTTCAAGGACGTTCATGTATCGTACTCATTGGGGTTTGCGCGAGATTCCGTTCCGCGGCGGCGTGGACAGCCGGTTCTTTTACGAAAGCCCTGCGCATGAGGAAGCGCTGGCGCGCTTGCACTACCTGGTTGACGAACAACGCAAGCTGGGCCTAATCCTTGGCATCGACGGCGGCGGCAAGTCGCTCTTGCTCGAAGTCTTCGCCCGTCAGGTGCGCCGCAACGGCGCGCAGGTCGTGCAACTGAGCCTGCTCGGCGTTGATACGCATGAACTGCTCTGGTGCGTCGCGGCCGATCTCGGCGCGAATCCCGATCGCACAGCGAGCGAGTTTCAACTTTGGCGCATGATCACCGACTGCCTGGCAACGAATCGGATGCACGGTGTTTCGACCGTGATGCTGCTCGACGACGTCGACGAAGCCGATCCGCTGGCGATGGAAACCGTCGCGCGGTTGATCGAGATGGAACGCGGCGCGAATTCGGCCGTGACGTTCATCCTCGCCGCGACCCAAGGACAACTCCGCCGGCTTACGCCGCGGCTGCTCGCGCAGGCCGAACTGCGGATCAATCTCGACACCTGGGAAGAGAGCGACACGGCGAATTACCTGTTCAATTCGCTGCGCCAAGCCGGGCGGCAAGACACGCCATTCAATACCGACGCCGTGCGCCGGCTGCATCAACTCTGTGGCGGCGTCCCGCGCCGCATCACGCAGTTGGCGAACCTGGCACTGCTCGCCGGTGCCGGCCGCAACGTGCAACGCATCGACGCCGAGACGATTGAGAACGCGTGGCAAGAGTTGGGGCTGGCGGAGGTAGCGTAGCCCGTGACGTGAAGCGAGACAACTCGTTCAAAGATAAAGACCTGTCTGGTCCCCTCCCCCTTGCGGGGAGGGTTAGGGAGGGGGTTCTTCAGTCGCAGGAATCTGTTCTTGCAATACGTGCCTAATTTCGTCGACTACTTGCGCGATTCGATCATCTAGCATTTGATTGCGAAAGCGAATGACACGAAAGCCTCGTGACTCGAGGAAAGCTGTGCGCCGCTCGTCACCGGCTTTTCCTTCTTCCGTGACATGCTGCGGTCCATCAAGCTCGACGATGAGCTGATGTGAGAAGCAAACAAAGTCGACGACGTATGCGCCGATTGCAGCTTGGCGACGAAATTTGACGCCGAGTTTATTGCCCCGCAAGAAATACCAGAGACTCTTTTCGGCTTCAGTCGATTCTTTGCGTAGTCGACGCGCAAAGTCGCGCTGTTCTTCGTCGCGGTACATCGCTCAGAACCCCCTCCCCAACCCTCGTGCGCAAGGGGGAGGGAGCCAAACCAATTTTTATTTGGTGTCGTTAACCGGAAACGCCGACCACATTTGCATTATCAATTGTCTCTTGTCAATTATGAAATACGATCACTTCTTAAGCTTCGCCAGCTGTCCCCGCTCCGTCTTGATCTTGTCCTGCAACTGCTTGACCTGATCTTTTTCCGGAATCGACTCCAAGGACTTTTCGAGTTGCTCGAGCAGCGTCTTGGCTTGGTCGGCGTCGCCCATTTGGATGCGTGTGCTCGCGGCTTCAAGCAACGCGTATCCGCGGGCGAGCGGCTCTGGAATCTTCTCGATCGTCGCGAGCGCCGCGGCGAACGTCATCTCCGAACCTGCGGCCAAATTCAACTCGCGCTCGGTCTTCGCGAGAGCTAACAGCAACTCGGCTTGCGTGCTGAGACTCTCGGCCTTGCCCGCCGCTTCGCGAGCTTGCGCGAGGGCCGCGGAAACTTCGGCGGTGTCGCCGATTTGCTGGGCCGCTTGCGCGACGCCGAGCCAGGCCTTGGCTTGTGCTTCGACATCCGCAATCG
>JBGSSS010000177.1:0-13015 GCA_041736895.1 Pirellulales bacterium | reverse complement strand
GTTCGCCGCGCGCTACCGTTGCATTGTCGTTCTCAAAGGCCATCGCTCGCTCATCACCAACGGCGATCAGAACGAACTCAACGAGACGGGCAACCCCGGCATGGCCACCGGCGGCACCGGCGATGTCCTGACCGGCGTCATCGCCGCCTTGCTCGGCCAAGGCCTCGCCCCACACGCCGCAGCGCAACTCGGCTGCCATGTGCATGGTCTCGCCGGAGACATGGCGGCCGACGAACTCGGGCAGGTTTCCATGATCGCGAGCGACTTGTTGAAGTACTTGCCGCGCGCGTTTCAGACGCTGAACACAGAGAAGCAGCCGCGCACGGCGTGAGAAGTTGGAAGCCCGCGGCGTAAGCCAGGGCGTGTTTCAAATTGCACTCCCTGGCTTACGCCTCGGGCTTTAATTATCACACACTCAAATACTCTTCCAACGCCTCGCGCATCATCACGGCATTCGGCGTTTTGCCGGTCCAGAGCCGGAACCCGATCACCGCTTGATTGACGAGCATCCCGAGACCATCAAGCACCGTGCCGCCGGCGGCTTTCGCTTCGCTGAGGAACTTGGTCATCGGGGGGCTGAAGACGACATCGGCGACGATCAGCCCCTGGCGGAACGTGTCTTTCTTTACCGGCACGCGAACCTTGTCGTCGAACATGCCGATACTTGTCGCATTGATCAGCACTTCGGCATTGTCAGGAATCGCGTAGTCGCCGGACCAGGCCACCGCCGTTGCTGCGACATGCGTCTTGTCGCGCAACAGCGCCGCGAGTTCTTCGGCCTTCGTCAGATCGCGGTTCACGATCGTCATGTTGCCAACCTGCGCGAGTGCTAACTCGACCGCGATCGCGCGGGCTGCGCCCCCCGCTCCCAGCAAGACAATTTTCTTCCCCGCCGGATCGATCACACTACGCAGCGATTCAAGGAAGCCCTTGCCATCGGTGTTTTCACCGTGCAGCTTGCCGTTGACGTTGTGGATGCAATTCACCGCCCCCATCAGCCGCGCGGCTTGGCTCAACTCGTCTAGATATTCGATGACCGCGACCTTGTGCGGCATCGTGATGTTGCCGCCGCGGAAGTTCATCGCCCGCGCGCCGCGTGTCGCATCGCCGAGTTGCTCGGGCGAGACCTCAAGCGTCAGATAGCGCCAATCAAGGCCGACTTCGGCGAGCGCCTTTTCAACGATGTATTGCGTCGGATTGCCGGCAGCCGGAGAACCGAAGAGGAACAAGATTTCTTGCAGCGATTCAGACACGGGTAGGCAACCGGCTGGAGGGAATTTCGGCGGGGCTAGCGATCAAAAGGATTATAGCAGGCAAAGCCCAGGGGTTTACCCCCTGGGAGCATTCTCGATGATTGGCACGCGTTTGACAAGTTTTACAAAAACGCTCCTCTTCGAGTCGCCGCTAAACGGGTATTCGTTCAATTGCGTCACTAGCTCCACTGCGTCACTTGACCCGTGACGGCCTTCGTCAGCGCCTCGACGAAGAAGAACTCGCCCCACATCACAGACTCGTCCACGCCGAGGCCCTTGGCCGTGTGATAGACGCCGTGTTTGAGGATGCCTTCCCAACCCGGCGTGCTGATCGCCAGATATTCCGGTTCAACGAGCGCGTCGAGCATCGCGAGGGCCGTCTCTTGATACTGTTTCGCCCGCGCGGCATCTTTCGTTTGCGTGGCCAGGTCCAATAACCCGCTCGCCGCGATCGCGGCAGCACTCGTTTCGCGCTGGGCTCCCCACGGCGCTGGCAGCGACAAATCGGCGTCGAAGTCCCAGTACGGAACCTTGTCCGCCGGCAGATGCGCCAACCAATACGCCGCGTTCCGCTCCGCGACGTCGAGGAATTCCTGCTGCCCGGTCAGCCCAAAAACCTTGCTATAGCCATACAACGACCAGGCCAAGCCGCGAGCCCATGCGCTGTCGGGCCGCAGACCCTGATGCGTCGTCTGCCGCAGGAACTGGCCCGTCTCGAGATCAAAGATTCCTTCATGCGCGGTCGAGCCATCCTTACGGACAATCGTCTCGCGCGTTGTGCGGCAATGTGTCTCGGCGATGCGCTTCAAGTCGATGTCACCCGTTTCGCGCGCGGCGTAAAAAATGATCGGCACGTTCATCATGATGTCGATGAACAACGACTCTGGTGCAACAAACGAACGCAAGTATTGCCCCTTGTCCATGAACCGCATCGCCAACGTTCTGCCGGCTTGGATCAGGACGTTGTGCAGGTGCTCCTCATGCGTTTGCAAGTACCACGGCAGGTAGGTGCTTAAGAAGATGA
This sequence comes from Pirellulales bacterium, assembly GCA_041736895.1. Lineage (GTDB taxonomy): Bacteria > Planctomycetota > Planctomycetia > Pirellulales > JALHPA01 > JANRLT01. Next base: position 10,738 of record JBGSSS010000177.1, on the reverse strand, counting down.
AGCCCAGGTCGTGCACCGCACGATCGTGCTGGCGATGTTCGAGGAGTTTCGAGTAGCGTTCGGCCGTGGTTTGCCAAAAAGCGCTGCCGGTCCGTTTCTGAAACTGCCACATCATTCCGGCAAGAAACCCGCCGGTCCAATCGGTCCAGAGTTCGCCGCCATGATGCCACTTTCCGCCGGTCGTGTAGATCGGAAAGTAATCGGGGTGCTTCTCGGTCAGGGCTTTGACCTGCCGCTCGCCGAATTCGAGAGCCGTGGTGTATTTTGCGTTGCGTGTGTTGGACATGACGTTCCTGTATTGTAGGCCCGGCTGTGCCGGGCAGTGAGTAGACGCAGCCAATTGATTCAATCCTGCAAGCCAAACGGCGTTGTCTGTAACAGTCATGAGTTGGGGAGTCTGCTCTTTGTGCGGCACAGCCGCACCGACGGGCTTCTCCCCATTCAACTCCCCTTCTATGATGAGTGATTAACTTAATCGGAGCAGGAATCTGCCGCAATTGGCAGTAGACTTGCAATGAAATTGAAAGGAAGTCCGGCACGATGCGGTTGGTGTTGCTTGGGACCGATCCCGAATTAAGTCCGCTCTTGGCGTGGATCGCCCGGCATCCGGAACACGAACTGGCGGCGATCGCCGGCGTCCCCGGGGCTTCGCTGTCGTCGCTGCAAAAGCTTTTCCCCACGGCCGCGCTGCTGGATTCTTGGGAGCAACTCTTGGAACCTGCGGCGACCGGCGGCGCGTGGGACGCGTTGCTGCTGGGGCGATCGCTCCGCGCCGACGAGCAAGAACGGGCGCTGCGGCGACTCGCTCGCCAGGGCCAACCCATCCTCACGGCGCATCCGGCCCTCGAGTCGCTTCTCGCGGCGTATGAGCTTGAGATGTTCCAGCGCGAGCGGCAAGCGTACCTTGCTCCGTGGATGCCGCTGCGGAATCATCCGCTGGTGGAAAAATTCGCGGCTTGGATCAAGGACGAACGCCTTTCGCCGATCGGCAAGATCGATCGCCTGGTCATCTCGCGCGCGGAAATGGATCGCTCGCGCAACGCGGTCATCGGCGATGTCGCGCGGGACCTCGACTTGATCCGCGCGATCGCCGGCGAAGTCAACGGCGTCCTCGCCGTTGGCAATGGCATTGCCACGACCGAGCAGAGCGAACGGAGCTACGCCGCGCTGGGATTGCAGATCTCGCTCGAGTTGCCGCTCCTGGTGCGTTGGGGCATCGAGCCGGCCGATGGTGCCGACCGCGCGGAGTTGCAACTGCACGGCAGCGAAGGCCGCATCAACTGGCTGCTGCCAACGTTCGGCGATCATGGCATTTGTCATTTGCACTCCGGCGGCAAAGAAACTACGGTTAGCCACGACGATTGGAGCTACGCCGCGGCCGCCGAATCGTTCCTCGCGCAAGCTCTCGCGCGCGAACCGCTCCGGCCAAGCTGGAACGACGCCGCGCGCTCGATCGAATTGACCGACGCTGTGGAACGCAGCCTGCGACGCGGCCGCAAGATCGAAGTCCGCGTCGAAGAGGCCGACGACATCGGCAACTTCAAAGGCATCATGGCCAGTGTCGGCTGCGGCATCCTGATGTTCGGCCTCTTCCTCATGGGCCTCTGCATTCTCAGCGCGGTGATCTTCCGCGCCGCCGGTTGGAACCAGGCGGCAAACTTTATGAACAAGTCCTGGCCCTTCGTGCTGGTGGTCATGTCGGCGGCGTATCTGGGGCTGCAATTGTTCATCAAGCTGACGGTGAAGCCGAATCGCAAGTCGGTAAAGCCGGATCGCCCCACTGTTTAGCGGCGACTCGCAGAGGAACGTGAATTGCGGGGAACTAAAATTCCATCGACTTTGCCGATTAGGCAAAAGTTCCGGCCGCTGGCATTCGATAACAATTGATGAAGTCCGGCGTTGTCGCGCCGGTGTCGCACCCGCACGGATGCTAGCAGATGCCCCGATCTTCGCGGTTCACGGTTTGTCTTTTGGCCAGCGCGGCATTGTTGTGCGCTGGCTGCGAGTTGCCGCGTGGACCGTTGCGGTGGGATCCGGTCCATCTCGATCGACTCGATATTCTGCCGCATGGCGAGTTGCATGCGCCCGGCCCGTTTTGCGTGACCGACGATTGCGAAGACCGGAACGCGCAAGAATGTGCTAGCGACCCGCATGACTACCAAGGTCATGCGCGGGGCCATCACGACGCGTCAATTCCTGGCGAACCGCCGCGCGGGCCGCGGCTAACGCAGCATCATCACGCCGTGCCGCTCGCCGGACCCGGCGTCGATGCGCCGTGGCCCAAGTTCCATCCAGTCCCGACGCGGCCGGTCTTTGAATCGCGCTGCCTGCCGCCGCCGGAAACGGCTGCGCCTTTGCCGCAGCAACAATTCCAACCACTGCCACAAATCCAGGCCCCGCAAACTCCCCTGCCGCCGCAGCCGCAGTTCTTGCCGGAGTAATAGCGACTCCATTAGCTCCCCGTCAATGACGGGGGGGGAACAGCGGGTAAAGCGAAGCTCGATTTTCAATTTCAAGGTGCGCAGTCAAGCGCAATTCAGCGCCAACACAAGCGCGGTGTCCTGCTCCCCCGGTCATTGACCGGGGGCTAATGAACGACTTTGCCTCTTTGCAACTCGACCCGCTTTCAGGACAATGACGCGAGTCTTTTTATTGAATCGTTGATTGCTTCAAACGTCGGCCGTGGCCGGCATGGCTGGCATGGCTCGCGCTGCTTCTCGTTCTTGGTGGATCAATGCCCGCGACTATGCGGTTTACTTGATCGTGCGCTGCGTGGTGTGCGTGTTGCAGACGATGAGTCTCGCGGCGTGTGATACGATGGCGCGGGGACTTGCGTGGCTGGTCACCCGCGTGATTCCCGTACGCCGCAAAGTCCTGCGGGAGAACCTGCGCACGGCGTTTCCCGAGTGGACCGACGCGCAGCAAGATGTCTGCATCCGCGCGATGTGGGAGCATCTGTTCCTGATGCTCGGCGAGATGGCCCTCTCGCGGCGCAAGCTGCATCGGACCAATTGGCGCGACCATCTGAAATCCGTCAACATGGGCCAGATGATGACCCTCATGTGGGAGCCGCGGCCCAAGGTCATCGTCTCGGCCCATTACGGCAACTTCGAACTCGCGGCCTATGCCATTGGCCTCTTTGGGTTCGAGACATATGCCGTGGCGCGGACGCTCGACAATCCGTACCTGGACAAGTTTCTAAATGACTTTCGCGCCGTGCATGGGCAGCACTTGGTCGAAAAAGATGGCTCGGCCGTTGAGATCGCGCTGCTGTTGGAACGCCACAGCACGCTGATTTTATTGGGTGATCAGCACGCGGGTCAGAAAGGGTGCTGGGTCGATTTCTTCGGCAAACCGGCCTCGACGCACAAGTCGATTGGGCTGTTTGTGCTCGGCAACGAAGCGCCGCTCGGCGTGAGTTACTCGCGTCGCCTCGGTGCGCCGCTGCAATACGAGATCGTGTTCCAAGGCCAATTCGACCCCCAGCAGCAAACCGAACGAATGGACGTGACAGACGTCACGCGCTGGTTCACGCACGAGTTCGAGGACTTCATCCGCCGCGACCCGACGCAATACTGGTGGCTCCACCGCCGCTGGAAAGGCGAACCGCCGGTGCGGAAGAAGAAGCAAGTGGCGCAACCAATCGCTTCTTAACACAATTCATTTTTGCCACTGATTCACACTGATGAAGACTGATTCTCACAGATCATCCAGAAGAGTTTTGCATTCTAATTCAAATTCTCTTCCTGCTGATCAGTGAAAATCAGAAAACAATCAGTCTCATCTGTGGCAAAAATTCTCCTCTGCGATCATCCTAATTTATGTGGACCACCGTCTGTCAAACCGCCGACATTCCCCCCGGTGAAGGGCGCGAGCTCGTCGCCGGCGAGCAATTGCTCGCGGTCTACAACATCGACGGCGTGTTCTACGCGCTCGACGGCGTCTGCCCTCACGCCGGCGGCCCGTTGGGCAAAGGAAAGCTCACCGGTTGCATCGTGACGTGTCCCTGGCACGGCTGGCAGTTCGATGTCAAAACGGGAGTGCATCAACTGAACAAGATCTATTCGCACGGGACGTTTCCGGTGCGCGTGGTCGAGCAAAACGTCCAAGTCGATTTGCCGAGCCATGCATAACGCTCCTCTTCGAGTCGCCGCTAAACGGGCTTATTCCTCCGCGTACTCCGTCCGCACAATCTCCCGCAGCCACTTCTGTTCATGAATCGGCCAGGAGCGGATGCGGGGCGGGCCCTCGTGGTCGATCGGGCGGGCTTCGTCGCTGGATTGCATCCGGCAGCGGTCTTCGGCGTCGGACCAGCGCGGCAGGCGGAAGCCGTGGTTCCCTTGGCGGAACGTGATGCTTCCTTGGTCGAAGATCGTGATCACGACCGGCGGTTCGGCGTCGAGCATCCGCCGCGCTAGAAGCTCGTGGCTCGCCGTGCTGAAACGCTGCTTGAGGACGAGCAGGTCCCAGTCCGCGTCGTCGCCGCTCGAATGCCACCAGCGCGAGGGAATCAGCAGCCGGCCCGCGAGCCAGTTCGCAACCTGCTCGCGGACGTTGGCGCGCACGGTGCGCGGGTCTTGGTCGAGGCGTTCAAAGACTTGATACGCCGACGCTTCGCCGAGTTCGTGCGCGACGGCCCATTGGCGGCGTTCCATGCGCGGTTCGGGATGGAGTAGGATCGTGCCGCGGCCGAGCGAATCGGAGCGCGGCGTTTGCACGATCCGCGCGCGGCCGCGCTCGCCGGCGCTCCAAGCAATCTCGTACCCGAGCCGCACGGCGAGTTGCAGGGCGTTGATCGGCGGCGCGATGACATCGGCGCGATCGAGAATTTCTTCGGCCACACGATCGAGCGTCGCGGCGAGTTCTTCGTTGGCAATTTCGGGGGACATGGGGGAGCGGGGTTGGGGGTTCGGGAGGACAGGAGGACAGAAACTGAGCCGGGGACGTAAGTCCCCGGATGAGCGTGAGTAATCTCTCCATTCAAGTGCATCCGTTTAGCGGCGACTCGAAGAGGAGCGATTTTCCGGACAAACACGACACATGTACAATTGAACACATTCCTGCGGCACAAAATCAAGTCTCGGCGCAGGAATATTTTCCGCTCGTTTTCCTCCCGGAATCGCGTTGCCGAAACGCAACACCGCAGAAAACGCGGGGATTTTTCGCGACACGGCGGAACCGGCGAAAAAAACGAAGATCGCGGTATTCCGCCGGAAAAGCGACTTTCTTTGCGTAAAGCGACGAAATTCCGTGTGCGGTATTCCGGTTGCAAGTATTCCGAACGTGCGCCCGAACGCTCCTCTTCGAGTCGCCGCTAAACAGTGCGAATAAGAACTGCATCTACCGTCCCCTGTTCATTGTTCACCAACATGAATCCCGAAACTTCGAACACCGCCGGTTACTCGCCGAAAGCGCCGCGCTATCAAACGCTCGACATGTGGCGTGGCGTGGCGTGTTTGTTGATGGTCGTGTTTCACGCGACGATGCAGATGACGGCTTGGTATCAGACCGTGCCGCCGGAAACCGACAGCGTCGGCCGCGCGGGCCAGACGCTAATCATGGCCACGGCGCGGACGTGGATCGGTGTGCCGATCTTCTTTGTCATCAGCGGCTACTGCATCATGGCGACGCTCGATTCGCGCCGCCGCCGCGGCGCGCAAGGACTCGGCGAGTATGTCTCGCGCCGGTTCTGGCGTATCTACCCGCCGTATTGGATCGCGCTCGCCGTTTCGGTGATCGCGATTTGGCTGAGCGAATCGTACGGCGCGCCGGGCATGTTCAACGGCGGCCGGTTCACGGTGCCGAACCCATGGGAGATGAGCCTCGATCAATGGATCGGCAACTTGACGCTGACCGAGTCTTGGCGGCCATTAGTCACCGAAGACAAGATGGCAAACCTGCTCCCCAATACTTGGACGCTTTGCTACGAAGAGCAGTTCTATCTCGTCGCGGGTCTCGTTCTCTGGCTCGCGCCGCGGCGGATTTTCCTCTCGCTCAGTCTGGTGACCGTCGCGACCGTCGTCGTCAAGGCCCTCGCTCATCGGGCGGGCATCGATCTCTTTGGCACGTTCCTCGACGGGCGCTGGCTGATTCTCGCCGCCGGAATCGCTGTTTACTATCGGGTGAACTACGCCACGCCATGGCAAGCGCACCTGATTCATCTCGCGCTGCTCGCGGGTATCGCCGCCAACTTTTTTGGTCCGGGGAGAATGCTCGATTGGGAACCGACGAAGGATCTCGAACGCTTCGCTGGCTTCAGTTTCGCGCTGCTGATTTCGCTCGCGTATCGCTGGGATCGGCAGTTGATGTCCACCGCCGTCGCGAAGGCGTTCGCCTGGGTCGGCGGGATGAGTTACAGCGTCTACCTAATTCATCCGCTGGTTACCAAGGGCCTGAGTTACCAACTCTTCCGCGAGGGCTATCACAATCCGTGGTTCACTCTGTTGGTCGTGGTTCCGGCGTGTATGGTGTTGTCGGTGCTGGCTTCGCGGGTGTTTTATCACCTGGTCGAAAAGCCGTTCAGCAATGCGGCGAGTGATGAAAGCAAGCCGGCGAAGAAGGGGGCGCGAGTTGCAGCACCGGAGATGCAAGCGACGCCGGGGCTGGCGTTGGCTCGGTGAGAGCGAAGTCAATCTTCATAACAAAACCGTTTGGTCCCCTCCCCCCGCTGTGGGGGAGGGATAGGGTGGGGGGCTAGTGTTGACGATGCACTACCAAATCGCGCTTTCTTCCGTGAGTAGTATTTATCATGGCTAGGTTTTATTCTCGCACAGAACCCCCTCCCCAGCCCTCCCCGCAAGGGGGAGGGAGCCAGACAGGTGATTTCTTAAAATCACGCTCTAAGAAATAGAGCGCGTGATATGAAATGAAATTCGGCCCTACTCCAGCTCAAGCGCCGTGACGATGTCGTCGGTCAGCTTGCCGACCAGCGAATTGACACTCCCCTGGCCATCGGGATGCAGGCGATTGCTGAGGAAGATCACATAGAGATTCTTTTCGGGATCGATCCAGATTGTCGTCCCGGTAAAGCCGCCGTGGCCGACGGCGCTTTCCGAGAGCTTCGTGCCGCGATTGCTCGAATACGGCGTTTGATGATCCCAGCCCAGCGCGCGCGTCGCGGTGCGCGGTTTGTTCTCTTTGGGCATCAGCGGGACCTCGTTGGGGTCGAGCATCAATCGCACCGTCTTGGGGCTGAGGACTTGCTTGCTCTCGAAACGTCCTTCGTTGAGAATCATCGCAGCAAAATGCGACAGGTCCTCGGCCGTGGAAAATAAGCCGGCGTGGCCTGCAACTCCGCCCAGCGCCGCGGCGCGCGGATCGTGAACCGAACCGCGCAGCCACTCCTCGCCCCGTTTGTCGCATGGTGCGGCCGTCTCGCGGAGCGTCTTGCCGGGATTGTATGTCGTTTGATCCATGTCCAGCGGCTCGAAGAGCAACTCGCGCGCGGCGACATCCAACGGCTTGCCCGTGACACGCTCGATGACTTGCCCCAGCACGAGGAACCCGACGTCGCTGTAGACAAAGCACTCGCCGGCGGGGCGAATCGGCTTGAGCGCGAGCAGTTTTTCGATCGCCGCGGGTTGGCCCTGTTGATAATCGGCCAGCGCGTTGTCGGCGATGAGTCCGCTGGTGTGCAGTAGCAAGTGCCGCAGCGTGATTTGCTCCTTGCCATTCGCGGCGAACTCGGGCAGGTACTTGGCCGCCGGTTTTTCGATGTCGAGCTTTCCCTCGCCGTGCAGCTTCATGATCAGCGTCGCGGTGACCAGCGGCTTGGTCAGCGACGCCAGATCGTAAACCGTCTCGGTCGTCGCGGCGGCTTCTTTCGGCTGCACTTGCCGATTGCCCACGGCGTGAATCCAGGGCTTGCCCGATTTGCGGCCAACGCAAAGCACGCCGCCGGGCAAGTCGCCGCGCTTGATCGCGTCGAGCAATTGCGGTTGCAGTGTCGTGGTCCAGGCAAGATCTAACTTGGCGTCGAATTCACTATCACTGAGCGTCTCTTTGCCGTGCAGCGAAGGATTCGGATACAGACTCGCCAATCCAAGCAGCAGCAAGAAACCGAGCAGATGCCTTGGCCTGTTAATGCAAAGGCTGCTGCAACAAAGTATCCGAAACATGTTTGACCCATCGATTAGAGCGGCTTTAGCCACGGATGATCTCTTTGACATGAGACTCGTTGCGGCTTGAGGTATATTGTGGATGATTCTTGCATGAGGAACTATAGTAAAGACGGCATAGCAGGACTCGATTTCTTGATTTATTTTGATTAAGACAAATTGTCGCGTCGCCAGCGCCGAATTGTCGCACTCGCCACTGTGGTCCCGGAGTTAACTCATGGAATTTCCTCAACAACGCCGCGGCACTCCTGTGGCCGCTCGACTCCTCCCCGTTGCCATCGGTTTGATTGGGGTCGTGGTCTTTATGATGAGCAGTTGCACCAACGGACCGTATGGCAGATATCAACTTCGTCATATTACTAACGAACAAGAAAAAGAACTCGGGGCGCAAGCTTTTGCCCAAGTCATTAGCGATAGCCAGCGCAAGGGGGCAGTTGTCCATCACAGCACGCCCATAGTGACAAAAATCCGGGAGATTACCACGCGACTCATCAACGCCGCGCGAACGGACGAAGTTTTAGCCATCATGAAACTCGAACCGGACAACTTCAAATGGGAAGTCGAAGTGCTCGACGATCCCCAGGTTAATGCTTTTTGCATTTCGGGGGGCAAGATGGTCGTCTACACTGGCATCTTGCCGGTCGCACAAACTGATGCGGCGCTCGCGGCAGTCATCGGGCATGAAATCTCGCACGCCTTGGCGCATCATGGCGCAGAGCGGATGGCCATGGAAGAAGTGAAGAAGTTGGGAATTGCGAGCGTGGGCATGGGACTTGGGGACATGGATCCCAATCAACAGCGGATGGTCCTCTCGGCAATTGGTTTGGCCGCGACTTACGCAGGAACGTTGCCATATAGCCGCCGCGATGAATCCGAAGCAGATCGGATGGGTCTCACCTTGATGGCGGCGGCGGGTTACGATCCGCGTGAAGCAGTAACGTTTTGGGAACGGATGAAAGAGCAAGCCGGCGCGCCGGGCGTTCCCCAATTTATGTCAACTCATCCTGGCCACGAGGAACGCATCTCGCAGCTACGCGAACTGCAAGCGGAAGCCGCCCCGTTCTACGCCAGATCGCAAAAGCAGCCGACCAGACCGCTCCCGGGAATCGGCGGCGGCGGCCGGGGATTTGGGTTTAAGTAATTGAAAGCCCGAGGCGTTAGCCAGGGGGTCCAACATTTTTGTAGCCCTTGCGTTAGCGAGGGCGACAAAAAGGAACCGCAAAGAAACGCAGAAGACACAAAAAATACAAAATCCGATTTGCCGCAAAGAAAGCAAAAAGAGCAAAGAGGAAGCTTCGGAATTTGCTCCCATTTTTGTTCTCTTTGTTTTTCTTGCGGCGAAAATTGTAGGGATCCATGCTTGACGCCCTGGCTTACGCCGCGGGCTTTTAACGCTTCCTCTTCATCAAAACTTAAGGTTCTCTGCTCTTCGCCTGCCCCGTTGCGCGATGTTATTCTTGAAATGAAGCAAGGCTTCTCTTCTTGGAACAGGGACATCATGCGGATTTTGTTGGTCGAAGATGAACTCGAATTGGCCCTGGCCGTCACGCAGTTGCTGCGCGAGAAAGGTTACGCCGTCGATCATGCACCCGACGGCGCGAGTGGCTTGGCCAAGGCCAAAGCGACGGACTACGACGCGATCATTCTCGACGTGATGCTGCCGAAACTCGATGGCTGGCAAGTGCTGGCCGACTTGCGGCTCACCAAAAAGACGCCGGTGCTGATGCTCACCGCGCGCGACACGATTGCCGATCGCGTGCGCGGGCTCGACACCGGCGCGGACGATTACCTGGTCAAACCGTTTGCGATGGCCGAACTGTTGGCGCGATTGCGCTCCTTGATACGCCGCGCGGCGGGTCAGCCATCGCCGAAAATCAACCTCGGGCCGACGGTGCTTAACACGCTCGAAAAATCGGTGACGCAAAACGGCCAGCCGGTGGCATTGACCGCGCGCGAGTACGCACTGATCGAGTTGTTGGCGATGCGGCAAGGCGAAGTTGTCTCGCGCACGACAATCTACGAGCACCTGTTCGACGAGAACGATGATTCGCTATCGAATTTGCTCGAGGTTCACATCTCGAACATCCGCCGCAAGCTGGGCCACGAAATGATCGAAACCCGCCGCGGACAGGGCTACATGATCCACACGCCGTCATAGAAAAAATAGAAATGCAAATTTTGCCACTGATTACCACAGAGCATTTCTGATTTTCACTGATCTGAATTGCGAGGGGGATATCAAATTGCTCGATAGATCCGGTTCAGATCAGTGAAAATCAGATCAAGATCCGTGTAGATCAGTGGCAAAAACTTTTCTGAGCTATTGGCAGGTTTAGTCATGTTCCGCCTCCACTCATTGCGCACGCGCCTGCAACTGTGGTACGCCATCGTGATGGTCGTCGCCATTGGCAGCCTGTCGGTGTATCTATATGGTCAGTTGCGGCTCAACATGCTCGCCCGCGTCGACGCGCCGCTGTTGAGCGCGGGTGATCACTTTGCTGGCTTGATCGACGACTACCCTCGGCACGAGGTTGACCCGACGATGCCGGAGTGGGAGATCCCCCCGCCTCCGCCGCCGCGGCGCGGCGAACCAGGAGGACCAGGCGGACGCGGCGGACCAC
>JBGSSS010000141.1:0-6304 GCA_041736895.1 Pirellulales bacterium | reverse complement strand
CGCCGGCTCCAGCAGCCGTCGGCCTTGTAATAGCAGTACCTCGTCACCCTTTTGTCGCGCCATTCTGGCAGCCTCCTAAGCTGCCAGAATACCATGCGCAAATCTTGTGCCGAACAGTATTGTCCCCGCAAGGGGGAGGGGGCCAGACAGAAAGCCGAAATAGAACGACTCGTTTGTTCCATGCACACCAATAAAAAAGCACCGGCCGATCGGCCGGTGCTTTCTGAATTGCTGTCATTTGTTTCTTGCTACTTCTTCGGCACCAAGACCGTCGAGACGGGCGGGGTGGTTTTCGGTTTGAGGACGTTGATTTCGGGTTGCTTCGCCGTGGTGCTGTTCCCGGACGGTTGGACGCCGGCCGCGGGCGCAGTGGTGATGCTTTTCGGCGGTCCTTTGACTAGGTACTGCACGGCCATTTCCGGCATGAGTGTGGTGCCGAGATCGGTTTCGATCTTCAGCGATTTGACCACGCGGCCGGGGTTGTCCGAGGCGATCAGAGTGATCGGCAGGACGTGCAACGGCTTGGCCGGGGCCGCGGGATCGATCGGTTTGAATTGGATCGCTGGATCGTCGCTCACGATGTTGACGATTTTGAACGGCTTGGCGTTGTTGTTGCGGATCACCAGCGTTTTCTTGGCCATCTCGCCAGGCATTAACGAACCAGCCATCCAAAGACTCGGCGTGATGCTCAACTCGGGACGCACTTCGCCTTGGACTTGGATTGGAAATTGCGGCATCCGATCATCGTTGGTGACGAGCACCAATTGGTCGTTGATCGCGCCGGCGGGGGCCGTGTCGCGGAGCTTGACCTTGAGTTCATACGTGACCGACGACAGCGTCCGGGCTTTTTCCAGCGGTTCGACTTCGAAGTTCGTGTTCGCGCAGCGGATGTCCATGATCTTCCAATCGCGGCGGCCGGTGCGGGTCAACGTGATCGTCTTTTCGACCGATTCACCCTGGCTCACCGTCGATAAATCGATGTGATTGGGTGTGACTTGGATGTCGGTGATGATGTTCCCCTGGACGGTGAGCTGAACTTCGGCGAAGTACGGCTTGTCGATCGTGAGGGTCAGCGTTGCGCGCTTGTAACCCGTCATGATGTGGGTGTTGAACTGCGCCAGGACTTCGCCCTGTTCATAGGTTTTCAGGGTGAGGCCGCCTCCTTCTTGGCCTTTGCTCTCGCCCTTCTTGACGAGCGTGGGGGTGGTGCAACCGCAAGAGCTGCGAATCTCTTTGATGTGCAGTTCCTCGACATACACATTTTTGATCGGGAAGCGAAATTCGGTTTTCGCTCCGTTCGCCACGGTCCCGAAATCATGGGCCGTGACGGTGAAGAGTTTTTTCGCCCATTCCTGCGCCGAGGCGGGAACGGACAGGGCCAATAGACAGATAGCAGACAAAATTCCAGCACGCACGGGCCGAGTCTCCGAAAGTACGCCCTCGTTGGCGATGGTCAAAGTCGCGTTGGATGACCGGCGAAGTTGCCGATGACATCCGCAAGATTTTCTAGGAATTCAACTTAAACGGCAGACGCAAACGGCTCATAACGCAATCTATCGCAATTCGAAATCGTGTGTCAACGCGAACACGGCCGTCACAAATTGTCGCACAATGAACCACTTCCGCTGCATCGACCAAGTGAACGTTGTTAGCGAAGGGAATCTGCCCAAAAACAACCGACTTCTTTGAGAAAACCGGTAGAATGGTTGGCAAGATCAATGCCAATAGCGCAATTGTTCGCAATCTGGTGGGATTGGAAAAGATCAGAATCCTGGGTTTCTTAGAGAATCTGCGGAATTTTCCTCAAGTTCGCACTCATGACCGCTGTAGGCCGTAAGGTTTCTCGTGGTTCCGCGAATATCGACTTGGTTGTCTTCCTACCAGAACAAAATGGCTATAATGCGGACTCATTGTCAGTAGTGGTTTTTTGCCCGCTCGTCACGCCTCGGGAGTTCGACATGGTGTTGTCCACGCGATTTTTGGGGAATTGGCGAGTCTTCGTGGGACTCGGGGTGGCCCTGGTTTGTGTTTTGGCGGTGCTGACTTCGTCCGCCGAGGAACCAGCAAAAGCCCCGGCTGCCCCGGCTCAGGTTCCACCTCCTGCTGCTGCTCCAGCACCCGCTCCTGTTCCGCCAGCCAAACCCCATCCCTTTGCCAAGCGTCAACCGGCTGCCTCATTAGAGGGGAACGCGGGTTGGTTGAACACGGCCGGGCCGATCGACCTGCGCGATCTGCGCGGCAAGTTTGTGGTCCTCGATTTCTGGACGTATTGCTGTATCAATTGCATCCATGTGCTGCCGGAGTTGAAGAAACTCGAAAAGGCTTATCCCGACAATGTCGTCGTCATTGGCGTTCATTCGGCCAAGTTCGACGAAGAGAAAGATCTCGACAATATTCGCGCGGCGATCTTGCGCTACGAGATCGAGCACCCGGTGGTGAACGATCCCGAGCACAAGATTTGGGACAAGTATTTCGTCAATAGCTGGCCGAGTTTGCGGATCATCGATCCCGAAGGAAACCTGGTTGCGATTCATGGCGGCGAGGTGGAGTTCGACGTGCTCGATGGATTTTTCAAATCGGTGCTGCCGTATTATCGCGAAAACAAACTTCTTGACGAGAAGCCGATCAAGTTCGATCTCGAAGCGAGCAAAGCCGCGAAGACACCACTCCGCTTTCCCGGCAAGGTGCTGGCGGACGAAAAGAGCCAACGCCTCTTCATCGCGGATAGCAATCACAATCGCATCGTCGTCAGCTCGCTCAGCGGCCAAGTTCAAGACATCATCGGCACCGGCGTTGCCGGCCGCAGCGATGGCAACTACACCACAGCGCAGTTCGATCATCCGCAAGGCATGGCCTTGCATGGCGAAACGCTTTACGTCGCCGATACCGAGAACCACCTGTTGCGCAAAGTCGATCTCCGCGCAAAAACCGTGACGACGATTTCGGGCAGCGGCGCGCAAAGCCGCGATGGCTGGCCCGGGCTCGATCCCGAGGCTTCGCCGTTCAATCCGCTGACCAAATTGCCGGAACGCTTCGTGGGCAAGCCGAAGACGACGGGCCTGAACAGCCCTTGGGATTTGTGGGTTCACGGCAAGTCGCTGTACATCGCGATGGCCGGGTTTCACCAGATTTGGAAGATGGATTTGGCCGAGACCGAGATCGGCCCGTTTGCCGGAAACGGCCGCGAGCACATCACCGACGGCGAGCTCTTGCCGCCGCGGCCCTACGACAAACAATACAGCGCGTTTGCCCAACCGAGCGGGCTATCGAGCGACGGAAAATCGCTGTTTGTGGCCGATTCCGAGGGGAGCGCTGTCCGCGCGGTGCCGCTCGATGGCGATCCCACGAGCACCGTGAGCACATTGATCGGCACACCGAATGTTCCCGGGGCACTCTTCAATTTCGGCGACACCGACGGGCCGCTCAAGGCAGCGCGGATGCAGCATTGCTTAGGCGTGGCTCATCATGATGGCAAGGTCTATGTGAGCGATACCTACAACAACAAGATCAAGGTGATCGATCTCACCGCGCAAAAAGTTACGACCATCGCCGGCAGCGACAAGCCGGGCCTGAAAGACGGCGCGCAAGCGCAGTTCGATGAACCCGCGGGCATCTGCTTCGCCGGCGGCAAGCTCTATATCGCCGACACGAACAACCACGCGATTCGCACGCTCGATCTCAAGACGAACGAAGTCACGACGCTGACCTTCGCTGGACTCGCGCCGCCAACTCCGCCCGCGCCGGTTGCACCACAAGCGACGGCGAACAAGAAGCCATCGTTCCGCAAGCCGACGCTGGTAGAACTCAAAGAAGTCTCCGTCAAACCAGTCCACGGCGCGGCAACGCTCGACGTGAAGTTGACCTTGCCCGAGGGGTGGAAAATCAATCCCCTCGCCCCGACGGTTTACTACGTCGAGTCGAATGCCAAGGAAGGGCCCATCGATCGCACGGCGCTCAACGTCACGGGCAAGAACGAAGACGGCAAGGAGTCGTTCCTGATCCCGCTCAAAGTCAGCGGGCAGGCGGGCAGCGAAACGCTGACCGTCTCGATGAACTACTACTATTGCAAAGGGGGACCCGAGGGCGAATGCAAATTCGGCAGCGTCGTCTGGACCGCTCCGATCAAAGTCGATCCGGCGGCCGAGGCCACCAGTGTGCCGGTGCATTTCACGGTCAAAGAGTAGCTCAACGTACGTTAGGCATTTTTGCCTGGCCTCGCGTTGCGTAAGGATTCACCTCAGACAAGAATGTCTGATTACTGCAAAGTCAGACAAGAATGTCTGACGTACGAAATACCGCAAATCCTTGCTTCCCATCTATTTGCGGCCGATTTCGGGCATTTCCGGCGGCCTCAGGTATAATAGAGCTTTGGAACTTTTCCGTGGCGAGCAGAGTCTTATCCGTGTGTCTCGCCTCCTGTTTGCTCTCTTCCCTTGCGGCGTTTCATGGCCGAGTCGGAACAACCTGCGCTTGATGATGGCGACCGGCAGGGCTTGCCCGGCGATGCGTCCGCCGGTTCGACCGAACGATCTCCATCTGCGGAGCAAAGCACGGGCGAAAGTCCGGTGCCCTTGCAGCGCGCGGCGGAACAAACGGTCGCCGGGACCGTGATCATGCCGCGGCCCGAGGGGTTGCTGCATAACACGGTGCCATTGCCGAGGCGCAGCAGCAGTTCGTCGATTACGACCGCGGGCCAAGAAATTCCGGCGAGCGGCTCGACGGCAATTCGCCGCCAGCAAGATCAAAGCCGCGGTTCTAGCAGACTGCAGCGCGCTGACGATGAGGCCGACCTCGTCAGTCAGCAAACCGTCATCTCGCGCCAGCCCTGGGGCGCGCCGCCGAACCTCGGTTCGGTCACGCCGCGCGAGATGGGCCGCATCCTCGCCGGCCAGACCCTCGGCAATTATGCGCTCGAAGATTTCGTCGGCGGCGGCGGGATGGGGGCCGTCTTTCGCGCTCATGATACGAGCCTGAATCGCACCGTCGCGGTCAAAGTGCTCGCGCCGAATCAATCGCGCGACGAAGACACGCTCCGTCGATTTCAAAACGAAGCGCAATCCGCCGCGCGGCTCGACCACGAGCACATCGGCCGGGTCCACTACGTCGGTGAAGACCGCGGCTGGCATTACATCGTCTTTGAATTCATCGAGGGCGAGAACCTGCGCGATCTTGTCGATCAACAAGGGCCGCTCTCGATCCCCGATACACTCAAGTACCTCGACCAACTCGGCACGGCCCTCGATCACGCCAGCGGCCGTGAAGTTGTGCATCGCGACATCAAACCGTCGAATGTCATTATCACACCCGAAGGCCGCGCGAAGCTGGTCGACATGGGCTTGGCTCGCCTGCATCAGGTCGAAGCGCCGCAAGAAGACCTGACGCAAAGCGGCGTGACGCTCGGGACGTTTGATTACATCTCGCCGGAACAAGCCCGCGATCCGCGGATTGCCGATGTGCGCAGCGATCTGTATTCCTTGGGTTGCACACTGTACTACATGCTGACGGGGCAGCCGCCGTTTCCCACGGGGACCGTGCTGCAAAAGCTCTTGCAACATCAGGCCGACGAGCCGGCCGATCCGCGCAAGTGGCGGCCCGAGTTGCCAGCGGATTTGATGACGATCCTCAGCAAGCTCATGGCCAAACAGCCAACGCAGCGCTATCAAACGGCGCACGCGTTGCTTGAGGACACGCATCGGCTGATGCACAAGTTGAACTTGCCGCAGCAGCACTCGTCTCGCCCAGTGTTGACTCTGGCGCCGGTCAAGAAACTGACGCCTTGGCAACGCCAATTGCCCTGGGTGGTGCCGCTGGGGATTTGTCTGTTGGGCCTGATGTTCTGGCAGATTTTCGACCGCCCTCCGGAACGCCAGGAACGTCCGCGTTGGATGCAGCCGGTGAAAACGACGACGCCGGACACGACGGTGGCGTTGAACCAAAAAAACTCGAGCCTGCGTTCTCAAGCGGCGGTCGAGAAATCCGCGGCGTCAACAGTGCCGGATCTTCGTTTGCCCAAGAGCAGCGAAGTCTTCAGCGGCACTGGCGTCTGGAGCTTGAACACGGGACCGGTGCCGGTGCTGGTTGACTCGGGGTTGAGTTACTCGCGGCAGATGGCGAACAGTTATGTGCATAACTGGCAACAAACGATCTGGCCGCAGTTGACCAGCGCGCTGCCGGCGCTCGACAAGATTCCCCTGGATCAATTGGTGCTCAAGCAAGCCGCCGAAGGCCAAGCCACGGCCGACTCGCCCTCGGCGGCAGCGCGGGCCGCTACGCCGGCGTCGGCGGCCAATGCCGTGCGCTCGCA
>JBGSSS010000012.1:0-17567 GCA_041736895.1 Pirellulales bacterium | reverse complement strand
TTTTCAGCTTGCTTGTTCCGCAAGATGGTCGCCACGTGCCGCTCGACGACGGCGGTGACGAACTTGTTGCGGTGCGCCTGCTTGGGATCGAACGACGGCAGGCTTTGCAGCACACGCAGCAGCAGTTCCTGCTCGAGGTCTTCGCGATCTTGCTGAGTAAAACCGACGCGACCGATCAATTGCTTGACCTTCCGCCGCACGATGCCATGAGTAAAACGATCCAACTTCTGGTTAAATTCTTCAGTAAACACTGGGATACAACTCCTCGCCGGCGAGGAGCGGTTGGCGTGGGCCAACGACGACTGGCGAATGGATGCAGGCCAACGAAAAAGCGGAGGCAATGCGAGTCGCGCCAGGATCGGCGTCGCCCACATCTGCCTCCGCTTTGCGGCCGGCTAAAATGTCAGGTGAATAAACGGAAAAAAAGAAAACGTCACGAAGCGGGTGCCTAACCCAGTGCTTAGGCAGCCACCTCCCGCACGATCATGCGGAACGGCAAACCGTGCTTGATTTCCAGCACTTCGATTTCGCCGTCGCGAAGTTGGTCGAAGAAAGCGAACAGCTCGACCACCTGCTGCTTAAGCAGGAAGTCGTCCGTCGCGAGTTCCGCCCGCGGGCCGTTCTCGCCGCCGAACTTGTGCTCGCGCACGAGTACTGGACGGGGATCGAGGACGGGCTCGCCGGCCACAAACTTGAGACCTTCGATTCGCCCGAAGTTGGCGGTTTGCATCAACTCGAGCAGCCGCACGCGGGCCGGCGAGAGATGCTTCTTGAAGAGATGTGGGGGATTGTTGCGCCCCCCATCGGGCGCTGCTGCAGTTGCAACCATCGAACTTCTCCTTCGTTGAAGAAAGGCTCACCACGCGGTGATGCCAACGAAGAGAAGTTTTGCGAATTCGGCTGTTTTATTCGGTGCGCAAACGGTGCCGAAACGGTTGCGGAGTTTAGACCCTGTGGAGTTTCTCCGCGCGAACGCGGCCTTTTTCAGTTAGCCAGCAACCACCATTCCGACCGGTCTTACTATCGACCAGTCCACGAGTCTTGAGGTCTGCCATGACTCCTTTTAACGAATTAGGATCTGCCCCGTCACCAATAGCCTTGGCAGCGATTTCTTCGGTTGATTGGCGTTGATCTGAATCGAATGCGGTTAACTCCAGCATGGCGACAAGCACCAACTGGCTTCGCTCGTTCAAAGGTTCGTCAGTAGCGGTTGTGGCGGGATTCAGGAATGCCAGCAACAATTTGCTCGCATCGGGATTAACGAACCACTTCTCGCGATTACGGCTGAGTAAGGAATGGCCAAGCGAAATAAAATGGCCTTGATTGAGTCGAACGAGCGATTCGCTTGCTGGCTTGAAGAAGCGACGAGTTGGGGCGATCAATATCCCTATTGCGCCGATCTGGGCGACGATAGCCTCAATTGCAGCCTGAAGCTCACTTGGCTCCATCGGCAACACAAGATGCACCGGCAAGTGGATACCGCCCTGTTTTTCAATTGAACCAATTCGCCATATTGCAGGTGCCCCAGGGAATTCCGCGAACTCCAATAAAAGTCCAAAAGCAGCGGCAATGTCCTTCGCCAATCTCCGGTGGTCAATGCGGTGGATCAAGACATCGCCGCGCCGCATGTAAATGGTTTCTCCACCGTCAGCAGGAACGCCAGCAAAATCATCCGGTCCATGTTTCACGACGCGACAAGGCAGGCTCTGGCTCAAGGCAGGGTAGCAACCTGCCTCGCGATCCGTCTGGCGAAGCAACGATTGGACTGAATCAAAATCGGACCCCAGGCGGAATCGCCATTCAGCAAGAACGGCTTCTCCACCTGGAACGTCTTCAAGAGCCGGCCACAGCCTGTGCAACGGTGCCATGCGTTCCGGCCTCCTCATTGATGATGAACCCGCGGAGTTGCAGCCATTGTTCGAGCAGTAAGGCGTCGCTGTCGCGAGTGTATTCAGCGATGTTGGATGGGCGGAGTTTCACCGAACGCGGGGTATTGGAGTCCGCGAACTTCACCTTGAAAATTGCTTTGATAATGCGGGCCCGCTCGGGCATTTGCCGCCCACGCGCTTCCAGTGCGGCGAATACATCCGCCGCCTTGCGAATTTCTACTTCGCCCTGCGCTCCGCCCCAAAAGAATTGGACTTCAGTCAACACGATGGACTCGATGCCATCGATATCTCCGCATGCCAAGGAGTCTACGCCCAACTCGCGCAACGGCTCCAGTGTGTATTTCGCGGTGCCCGGAAAACAGTTTTCATCGCCAAACAAGTGCTTGCCGAAGAGTTGCCGATACAGCTTCTTTTCGCCCGCGAGCCGCGCGTTGATACGCAACTCGCCCAATTGCCGGTCATACACAACGACGTCGTACTTGAGTGGTCGGTAACATACGCTGCTGACATCCACACCGGCGAGACTCTCTTCTCGCTTAAACGGCTCGCCGTGCCGGACAAGGAAGCGAACTTCGTGTTGATCAGGATAGGCAAACACCCTCGCGCCGCGGCCACGACGTTTTTCCTCGAACCAGTCATCAAGTTCACGCTCCAGCCGCTGTCGAGTCGCAACCGGCAGCGAAGCAAAAACCGGCGGCTCGTCATGATCGGTTTGGTAATATTCGAACGACTTAGGTTTGAACACAAACTGCTCGGCATGCTTGCGTTCAAGAATGTCACTGTTTTGGAGCCAAACTTGAATGGCGATGTCGGCGGACGAATGTTCATCGCCATTATCCAGCGAGAGACCTTCACGGGTTGCCGCTTCGATCAGGGCGTCCATGCCCTCGTGAGTCGACATCTCGTCCACCAAGAACAGCGCGTCCAGCAATTCCCGCGGCGTGACCTCGCTGGGCGACATGAAGACGTTGATCAGTCGCTGGTACTCAATTTCTTCCTCGGCGTCGGCCGCCGGAAGATCGTAACCCCGACCGGCAAAAAAATCCCGGTAAGGATTTAAGAAGGCGAGTAGTCGCTCGGGAGCGATGGCCCGCAACACGCTGGGACTGGAAAAATGACGAAGGCGGAACGTGGCCATGACTTCACTCCGTTGCCTGAGGCTCTCGGTATGAACGAGGGCAGCAGCTCAACTCCGAGCCGCCTTATACCCTGATTGTTGCGCCACGAATGGCTAATTCGGGCCGAACTCGGATAAGCATATCGCGTGAGTGATTGACCGTCAATATATCAAACGCTATAGTGAAGCCGCGTTGATACGAATTTAGACCTGGAGCCAGCCGAAATGGATCGCACGCCGGGCGAGAACTTTGCCGAGCAGATTAAACAACTGCGAGCACGATTGGGGCTCACCCAAGTCATGCTAGCGGAGCGACTGGGCGTGTCGTTCCCGACCGTAAACCGTTGGGAGAACAGCAAATCCGTTCCGTCGCAGTTGTCTTGGAACCGCCTACTGGAAATCTCTGGCGAACTCGACGAAGAAGCCGCTGTCGCAGAAACCCCCGCTGCGACCGCTGGCCCGCCGATGCTCGAGTTCACGGCGAGCCCGGAGATCGTTCGAGCGGTGGTTGAAGGGGAACGCCTTTCGTTCGGCCACCTTGCCAATCCTGCCTTTGCTACCGAAACCTCCAACATCGACCCCCTCCCGCACCAGCGAATTGCCGTTTATGACCACATGTTGAAGCAGCCTCGGCTACGATTCTTGCTGGCCGACGATGCTGGTGCCGGCAAGACGATCATGACGGGGCTTTACGTTCGCGAGATGCTTTCTCGCCGCCTCCTTCGGAGGGTGCTCATTGTCCCACCGGCTGGGTTGATCGGCAACTGGCAACGTGAAATGCAGGTGCTCTTCAACCTGTCGTTCAACGTGATCGCTGGTGCCGATGCCAAGAACGCAAACCCGTTCGTGGGGCCGGGCAGCGACCGGGCCATCGTCAGCGTCGACACGTTGGCTGGGGAGCGAGTTTTCGCGCGGCTGCGAGAAGAACAGGTCGAACCCTATGACCTGGTAGTCTTCGACGAAGCCCACAAACTTTCGGTGGATCGCGGCAACGACCTGCGGGTCCGCAAAACCGACCGTTACAAACTTGCCGAGGCGTTGGCCGGAATTCGCGGATTGGACCCGGCGTGGCGGCTGCCTTGGACGCCGCATCACCTCATGTTGCTCACGGCCACGCCGCACCAAGGCAAAGACTATCCGTATTACGGACTGTGGCGTCTGCTCGAACCCGATGTGCTTTCGACGCCCGAGGCGTTCGATCAATTTCCGGCGGCGCAGCGGCAAGCGCGCTTCATCCGCCGAACCAAAGAGGAGATGGTCCACCTCAGCGGCAAGCCTCTTTATCCGAAACGCATCTCCGACACGCTCGGTTACGATCTGACCCAAGGCCCAGTCAGTGAGCAGGCCCTCTACGATCAAACGACCGAGTACATGCGGGTCGTCTACAACCGGGCCAAACTGCTTAACCGTTCGGCCGCGCGGCTCGCGATGAGCGTGCTGCAGCGCCGCTTGGCGAGTTCCACCTATGCGCTCTTGCGATCCTTCGAGCGGCGCATCGAAAAACTCACGCAGTTAATTCGTGATGTTCAAGAAGGGAAGCTGACTGAAGAGCAGCTCGTCGTTCTCCAACGCCGCCTCGCGGAAGACGACGATGTGCTCGACACCAAGACCGCCGACGAAGAAGGCGGACCCATCAATGGTCGCGAAGAAAACGAAATTTCCGAAGATCGCTTGATGGCCGGCGTTATTGCCACGTCGCTTGCCGATCTGGTGGTCGAACGCGAACAGGTCGTCGCGCTCCGCGACCTCGCCCGCAAAGTCTACGAAGAAGGGGCCGAGTCCAAATTCGATAAGCTCCGCGAGGTTCTCACCGAACCGCGTTTCGCCGGCGAAAAGTTCATCGTCTTCACCGAGCATCGCGACACGCTCAACTATTTGGTCCAGCGCTTGGGCGGCATGGGCTACACCGGCCAGATCGCCCAAATACATGGCGGCATGTACTACACCGATCGCACCAAGCAGGTCGAGCGATTCCGAATGTCGCATGAGGAAGGCGGCGCGAGGTTCATGCTCTGCACCGACGCCGCCGCCGAAGGTATCAACCTGCAATTTTGCTGGATCATGATCAACTTCGATGTGCCCTGGAACCCGGCACGCCTCGAACAGCGCATGGGCCGCATTCACCGGTACGGCCAAAAGCACGATCCCGTGCAGATCGTCAACCTCGTCGCCCCGAAGACGCGCGAGGGACTTGTCATCGAGACCCTGCTCAAGAAGCTGGAAACCATCCGCAACAGCCTGGGCCGTGAAAAAGTATTCGACTCGATCGGTCGGTTGTTCGACGGGCTTTCGCTCAAGACGTATATGGAACGGGCCGTTGTTGAAGACGCCGGCTCCGTGGCACACGACCTGGAAGGGCGGCTGACGCCGGAGCAGGTCGAAGCCCTCGCCGCCAAGGACCGGATGCTTTATGGCGACGGCGGCGATGTCAAACGCCAACTTCCGCGTCTGCGCGAAGACCTCGCGCAGGAGGCCTATTGTCGCCTGCTGCCGGGTTATGTTCGTCAATACATCCAAAGCGCATCGCCGCTGGCGGCAATTGAGATCAACGGCGACTTGGATAACTGTTTCTCCCTGCGGCCGGCGGTCAAGGGTGCGCCTGATCCGCTACTTTACACGCTGGAGATGTACACGCCGCAGCAACGCGAGTGCCTAACCGTCGTTCGCCCGCAACAGACCGACGCGGCGATTTGGGTGCATCCAGGCGAACCGGTGTTTGAACAATTTCGTGCCACCGTGAGCGACCGGTTGAGTGACCAAGCCCTGCGCGGCGCAGTGTTCGTGGACCCGACCACGGAGAAGCCCTACCTGTTTCATCTCGCGCTCGTCAGCGTAGTGCGCGAGGCCGATCCGGAGCTGGCCGATTTGGCTGCCGACGACGTGCTCGACTGCAAGCTGGTTGGCGTCAAGCAGTCCGAAGGAATCGACCTAACCCTTTGCCCTGTCGAACACCTGTTGCTGCTCAACGGCGGTCGCGGCCTACCGCCCGCTGCCCAGCGGTTGGCGGCCACGGCTGAAAAGCTCAAGGAACAGGCATCGGCATTTTTGATCGAGCGAGTGGCTCGCGGGATAGCGGTCGAACATCGCGATGCCTTGCTGGCCACACTGCCCGAGCGCGAACAGTTCATCCAGAGCGGTTTTAACTACCAAGAGACGGAGCTCGCCACCGCGCGAGTCAAGCAGTCGGAAAGAGCGCGCAGCGGAAACGCCGCCGCCATCAAAGCGCTCAAGGAGATCAAGGAGCAGCAGCGTTCTTTGGCCGAGCGTCGCGCCACGGCGCTGGCGACGATCCGCCGCGAACCGGAATTGATCGCGGCCGGCAACATGACGTTTTTCGCCCACGCATTGATCGTCCCTTCGACAAACGCCGAAGAGCTAGCTCGGCACGATGCCGAGGTCGAGCGGATTGCAATGGAATTCGTTCGCGCGTTTGAAGAAGCCGAGGGGGCCGTCGTGAAGGACGTCCACACGCCCGAACTGGCCCGCGCCGCCGGCCTCACCGACAATCCAGGTTTCGATCTGTTGGCGATCTATCCAAAGGGTGACCCGCGGGGCCGACGAGCCATTGAGGTCAAAGGCCGCGCCAACTCGGGCGACGTGGAAGTGTCCTCGAATGAATGGGCCAGAGCCGCCAACTTGCGCGACGGCTATTGGCTCTATGTGGTTTACAACTGCGCGACTCCCAAGCAGCGATTGGTTCGCGTGCAAGACCCGTTCGGCAATCTGTTGGCGAAGGCCAAGGGAAGCGTGTTGATTTCGGCAGCGGAAATTGCAATCGCAGCATCGGGAGTGCAATGAGCGAACCCATGAAAATCCATTTTCTCAATGTCGGTCACGGGGACTGCACAATCTTCGAGCATGCTGGCGGCAATCTTACGATGATCGACATCAATAACGGCGACGACCTCGACTCTACTTCGGCAGCGGAGGTTTCGGAGGAGACAGCGTCTGTCTATGACGACTTGATGCTTCCGTTTGCCGAGGCGACGGGCACGAAACGCGCCAGCATTCTTGCGACCGCTGGTTACGACGTGCGGCTCACCAACCCTGTCCAATTCCTTGCCGATAACTACCAGGGAAGACCACTTTTTCGCTATATCCAGTCGCACCCCGATCTGGATCATATGCGGGGGCTCACGGCATTGCGGGATGCAGGTGTTTCAATCTGGAATTTCTGGGATACACACCACGCCAAAGAAACGGAATTCCAAAGCGACGGTGATGAATCGGACTGGGGCGTGTACGAAGATCTTCAGGCCGGAAAGTGGAATGGTTCACAACCAACCGTTCTTCGGCTCTTTCGAACCTCCAAGGGCCAGTTCTACAACCAGACCGCAGAAGGCATCGACGGAGGTGATGGGATTCACATTCTGGCCCCTACCCCGGAATTAACCGCGACCGCAAACGAGACGGGGAACAGTAATAACTTAAGCTATGTGATTTGGCTGCAATACCAAGGGATTAAAGTTGTACTGGGTGGCGATGCGGAAGAGGCCGTTTGGCAAGACCTTTTTAAGCACTACGGTAACAACCTCAAGTGCCACGTCCTCAAGGCCAGCCATCACGGCCGCGATTCTGGCTATCACCAAGAAGCGGTTAAGGCAATGAGCCCCCAATACACTATTGTGTCCGTGGGTAAGAAACCCTCGACCGATGCCAGCAACAAATATCGGCAGTATAGCGACCATGTTTGGTCGACGCGTTGGCGTGGCGCTATCACTCTAACCATTGGCGACGATGGCCGCGCATCGATCGACTCGGAATACAACCCATGACAGCTGACAAGCAATTAAACTTCTATGAGTTTGCTGGAATTGTGATGCCCGGCGCGATACTACTTGTAGGACTGGGACAAGCGCTTCCTCATCTGGCCGCGTTTGTTCCGTCCACGGACATGACGCTAGGAACGCTGGGCGTGTTCCTGATTCTCTCCTACGCCGCCGGACATTTAGTCCAAACCGTGGGCAACTTCGTTGAATTTTTGTGGTGGTACTTTGCCGGTATGCCATCGGACTGGGTTCGAACTGATCGTGGTCATCTGCTTTCTGCAGATCAACGAAAGGCTCTTGAAAAGCAAATCCCAGGCAAGCTGGGGCTTCATTCGGACTTTTCGTTTGCCGCGGTCGATGCAAAGGCTTGGTTTAATTTGACTCGCCAGGCATATGCTGCAGTCGCCGCTGCTGGCCGAGCAGAGCGAATTGATATCTTCAATGGTAACTATGGCTTAAACCGGGGTTTGGGATCGTCTCTTTTGGCCGTGGCGGTCGTCACTCTGATTGACGACTACACCAAATGGCCATACGCCGTCGGCCTCGCAATCGCTTCACTTGCAGCGCTCTATCGGATGCATCGTTTCGGAAGGCATTACGCGCGCGAACTGTTTGTTCAATTCTTGCAGTTGCCTGTGCCACTCGACGCATCCCCAAAGAAGGTTTTGATTACAGACATCGAGAGCAAATAGTCTGGCAACTTGAACGCCATTCCGATTGGAGAGAACGACTTGACTGACTTTTCCCGACTCATCGAACACGCTTTTCCGCTCAAGGAAACTTCCTTGGACTCGGTCCATGAGAAGAACGTCCGCCACGGGCACATTTCCACGTTACACATTTGGCCAGCGCGGCGGCCGTTGGCGGCGTGCCGTGCGGCGTTGATCGCTACGCTGTTGCCCGATCCCGGAACCCCTGAGGGACGCAAGGAACTATGTGAAAAGATCGCGGGCACTCTCGTCAAAAAGACGGAGAAAAAGAAGATGCCCAATGGCCAGATTGTGGAACGGATCAAGGAGGAGACGGTCGGGGGCATTCTGCACTGGGGGCGGGAAACGGAAAACGCCGAGACGCTCCAGTGGTTCCGCGACGAAATCCGCAAAGCCTATGGCGGCCGCGCTCCCAAGGTGCTCGATCCGTTCGCCGGCGGCGGCGCGATTCCGCTGGAGGCAATGCGGTTGGGCTGCGAGGTCACGGCGGTCGATATCAACCCAGTCGCCTGGTTCATACTCAAATGTACGCTGGAGTACCCGCAGAAGCTGGCCGGGCAAACTCGCCCTCTGCCCGAGTTCATTCTGCACGACGACTCCTTCATGGCCGAGTTTTTCAAGAAGTCCAAGGGATACGGCAAGGCAGATATCAAGGCGGCGCTCAAACGGTTGCACCAGCAGTTGGAAAAGAAGCCGAAGTGGAACCAAAAGTTCGATCAGACGAGCTTTCAATTTCAGCGAGAAGGGGACGAGGCGAATGAGCTCCAGGCGGACTTGGCCTGGCATGTTCGGGCTTGGGGTCAATGGGTTCTCGACCGCGCTCGGCGAGGCCTCTCGCAGTATTATCCGACCTATGCCGACTTCGAGCCGGTGACCAAGGACCTCATCGCCTACGAACATCAGCCGATGCGGTTGGTGCCTTGCAAGGAGGATGGCACTGCGGACATCCACGGGTTGAATGCGGAATTCACTCAAGAATACTTGGACGACAAACGCAACCCACGCTGGGTTGCGAAACCGACCGTCGCTTACTTGTGGGCACGGACAGTCACATGCAAAAACTGCCGCGCGACGGTCCCGCTGCTCAAGACTCGCTGGTTATGCAAGAAGGCCAATAAGCGTGTGTTGCTGACGATGGAACCCAATGCGGAGCGCACGGGCGTCGCCTTTGGCGTTCAATCGGAAGTCCCTTCGCAGGGCGGCAATACAGCCCAGAAACGCGAACATGACAAGCGCATTGGTGCAGGCACGATGAGCCGCGCAGGGGTTAAATGCCCCTGTTGCCCGACCATCATGACGATGGAAGATATCCGTGTCGAAGGCAGGGCCGGAAATCTCGGCAGCGTTATGACATCCGTCGTTATCGACATTCCCGATGCTAAATCATATCGCCTGCCCACTGACCATGAATTGACTTCCGCAGCGCCGGACGAAGAACGGGTTGCGAGGGCTTTTCGGGACATCCCTTTCGGCGTGCTTGATGAGCCTAGCCCGAAAGGCGGCGGGTCGGGTGCAGGCCGAGCGTTTAGTGTTCAAGGTTACGGCCTGATGAAGTGGCGAGATTTATTCACCTCTCGTCAACTTTCGACCTTGGGTACTTTTGTCGCCGCGACGCGCGCCGCACGCGACGAAATGTCCGCGTTGAATCACCCCAGTGAGTGGATCGAGAGCGTCTATGCGGGTCTGACCATTGGAGTCGACCGGATTGCTGATCGCCAATCAATGATCTGCCGATGGGACATGGGCTATACAAAGCTCCAAGGAACATTTACGCGTTTTGCTCTTCCGATTACATGGGATTACTGTGAAGGCAATCCGTTCTCCGATACCACGGGCAACTACGCGGCAAACTTGGAATGGGTGGCCAAATACTTTGAGCATGCAATGGTTGCAACTGCTCAAGCGCCTTCACCACAGGTAATACGTCAAAGCGCGATTGAAAAGCACGAAGGTAGTCTGGATGCGATCATCACCGATCCGCCCTACTACGATGCCATTCCGTATTCTGACCTGATGGACTTTTTTTATGTCTGGCTGCGCCGGTCATTGCGCGGAGTATCGGATGCCACCGATTCAGTTTTCTCTGCGCCACTGGCTCCGAAATGGGATCACGAAAACAACGACGGCGAACTTATCGACGATTCCAGCCGACACGGCAATGATGCCGTCAAAAGTAAGCAGATTTACGAAGACGGCATGGCGCGTGTATTTGCTCAATGCGCTACGGCACTCAGACCAGAAGGTCGCCTCGTAATCGTATTTGCCAATAAGCAGCCCGATGCATGGGAGACGCTCGTATCGGCAATTATTCGTGCTGGCTTCGTCGTCGATGGGAGCTGGCCTATCCAAACCGAGATGGGAAATCGCACTCGTGCATTGGTGGGAGCGGCCCTTGCATCGTCGGTCTGGCTAGTCTGCAAAAAACGATCTCCGATGGCGAAGCCCGGTTGGGACAATAACGTCCTCGAAGAAATGCGAGCAAATATCGCAGTCAAATTACGGGAGTTCTGGGATGCTGGAATTCGCGGCCCGGACTTCGTTTGGGCGGCAACTGGACCGGCGATGGAGGCCTATAGCAAGCATCCTGTGGTGCGCAAGGCCAACGAACCGAATGCAACGATGGGCGTGGGTGAGTTCCTCAACCACGTCCGCCGCATGGTGGTCGATTACATCGTCGGCCAAGTATTGAGCGGCGAGCAGGGGGCGGACATGGCTGCGGCCGATCGCCTGGATGAAGTTTCGGCCTATTACCTGCTGCACCGGCACGATTTCGGCTTGGAAGATGCGCCTGTCGGCGCGTGCATTCTTTACGCCACCGCTTGCGGCCTGTCGGATGCGGAGCTGGACAAGACGTGGGACATCTTGGCACACGCTGGCAGCGACGAATCCTCGCTCGATGAGCTTAGCGATGGCGACGACGCAGACGACTCCGAAGGTGATGCCGAAGCGGCAGATGAGACTGGGGGCGGAAGCAAGGTCAAGCTGAAAGCCTGGAACCAACGCCGCGGCAAGAACATGGGTCATGAAGCCCCAGCAGGCAAAGCGGTGCCACTGATCGACCGAATTCACCGCGTGATGCATCTCTGGAAGGATGGTGATGTGCAGAAGGTCGATGAATTCCTCGACCAGCACGCGCTACGCCGCAACGAGCTGTTCAAACGAGTTGTGCAATCGCTCATTGAGCTTTCGTCGGACAACGAACGTTCGCTACTCGAAAGCATAAGCAATCATATTGGTGCCAAGGGAGCGATCCGAGATCGTGGCCCCGCATTGCCGTTTGGCGAAGACGAATAAATATTCCACCCACACAGGTCGCTGCCGGCAGCCGTCGACAGCTCATATTGAGGACATCATCATGGCGAAGCTCACTTGGAAACCTTGGCATCAAGTCGTGAAGTTGCGCGACGATTTGAAATCGGGCGAACTGCCGCTGCACATGTTCGCGGCCGACCTCTACGAGGTCATGATGCAGAACGGTAAACGGCCGATTTACGAGAAGCCCGAGGAGTTCTTCGCGCTCACGTTCCCCACGCACAACCTGCGCAATCTTGTGCGTGAGGTGGTGCTCCGCCTGGCGGGAAAGAACGACAAGGCCGTCCGACAGCTTGAGTTGACCTACGGTGGCGGCAAGACCCACACGCTTATCACCATGCGCCATCTGGTTCACGATCCGGCCAACCTCCCCGATCTGCCGGCGGTGAGCGAATTCACGGAAACGATTGGCCAGACGCCGCCGCAGGCCCGCGTGGCGGCGCTGTGCTTCGACAAGCTCGAAGTTGACACGGGGATGGATGTGCGCAGCCCCGACGGTGCAGTGCGCCGTCTCAAACAGCCGTGGAGCGTGCTGGCGTTTCAGATCGCCGGCGACGATGGTTTGAAGCTGATGCACTCCGAAGGCAAGGCCGAAGAACGCAACACGCCGCCCGCGGAGAATACGCTAACCGATCTGCTGTCGTTGCCGCTGAAGGCCAAAATGGGCACGCTGCTGCTGATCGACGAAGTGCTGCTGTACGCCAAGGTCAAGGTTCGCTCCGATCCAGGTTGGCTCGACATTTTGACCTCGTTCTTTCAGTACCTGACACAAGCCGCCGCCAAGGTGGAAAAATGCTGCATCGTTGCGTCACTACTATCGAGCGAGCCCAAGGACCAGGCCGACGCGTTGGGCCAGAAGATCGTTTCCGAGTTGTACGACATCTTTCAGCGACAACGTGAAGCAGCGGTGCAACCTGTTGAAAAGCAGGACGTGGCCGAAGTGCTCAGGCGTCGCCTGTTTGACTCTGATTCCGTGAAGAATCGCGGAACGTGGCCGACCCATGTGATCGCGGCACTGAAGGGAATCAATGCCCTCGACGATCAAACGGAAAAGTTGGGTGCGTCAGCAGAGGAAAGGTATCGCAATAGTTTTCCGTTTCACCCCGAACTGACCGAAGTGTTTTATACGAAGTGGGCGTCGGGCATCGAGCGTTTCCAGAAGACGCGCGGCGTCCTGCGCACATTTGCCTTGGCATTGCGCGAGGCCGAGAAATGGGACGAAAGTCCGTTGGTTGGTCCCGCAGTGTTTCTGAACGCGCCGAAGCAGGACGGCCTATCTGAAGCGGCCCGCGAGTTGGTATCCATCGCCGATACGATTGTCTCCGATGGTCATGCGACGCGCTGGACCGGCATCGTGGAAAGCGAGCTGGCCACGGCGCGGCAGGTACAAACGGAATCGGTGGGGCTCAAGCTGCGTGAGATCGAACAAGCAGTTATGGCGACCTTCTTGCACTCGCAGCCTACTGGCCGCAGCGCGAAGACTCGGGATCTATTTCTACTGATCGGTCCTTGCCGACCGGACAAGATTGAGTTGGAGAAAGGCCTTGTTCGGTGGTCGAATAATAGCTCGTGGCTGGATGATGAACACAAGCCGGAGAAGGAAAATCAGCTGCGACCGGAGTGGCGGCTCGGTAATCGACCGAACTTGAATCAGATGCAGTCGGCCGCCGCGTCGCACATTCAGGCCGACGTGGTGAAAGCGAGGTTGATTGAAGAGATTGGCAAGTTAAAAACGTTGACCAGCGGCGCTTCGGCATCGGGCGTGCGCGTTCACACGCTGCCAACGAAGCCGAAGGATATCGAAGATGATGGGCTGTTTCACTACGGCGTGCTTCTGCCCAGCGCCGCTTCGGATTCCGGCAAACCGAGTCCCGAAGCGAAACGAATCCTCGACGAAACGAGCGGACCCGATAAGCCGCGAGTGTTCCGCAACGCGGTCTTGCTGCTCGCGCCATCGAAAGATGGGCTCAGCGCAGCAGAGGCCCGCGTACTCGACCACATGGCGTGGGAGAAGGTACTGGACGATTTGACGCCAAAGAATGACGAGGAAAGGATGCAGCGCGGGGGTGTGGATGTTCAGAGGCTCCAGACGCTGAGGATGTATATTGACAAGGCCCAAAAGCGCGTACCCGACTCGATTCGCCAAGCGTACTGCATCGTCGTCACCGTTTCGAAGGATGACGATGTGCATGCATTCAAAATCTCTATTAGCGACGAACCGCACTTCGAGACGGTTAAGAAGAACACAAGTTCGCGAGTGCAGGACACAGCGATAACGGCGGAAGCACTTTTGCCAGGTGGCCCGTATAGCCTGTGGAAAGGGGGCGAAACCAGTCGCCGCGTGAAGGATTTGGCCGGGGCATTCGCGCAATTGCCGCACTTGCCCAAGATGCTCAAATCCCAAGCCATTGTGGAAACGCTGGTCGAAGGTTGCGTGCAGGGGACATTCGTCCTCAAGCTCACCCGTCCCGACCGCACGTTCCGTACCTGGTGGCGCACGCGGCCCGACACGGCCGCCCTGAACGACCCGGCGATGGAACTCGTACTGCCCGAGGCTGCCGAACTTGGGGAAATCGCGGGCGACCTCCTCGCGTCGAAAGCGCTCCCTGACCTCTGGCCTGCGGACGAGATCACCGCCCAAAATGTGATGGACTATTTCAACGGCACCAAGGTGGTCCAGGTCGACAAAGGTGGGTTCAGCGAGCCGGTGCCGATTCCCAAGGCGTCAGCCCAGGTGGTCGAAACGGCCATCGGCGAAGCCGTCGCCGACGGCAAAGTCTGGCTGCTTTCGGGACCGGCGAGCTTATTGGCCGAGCCCATCCCTGCGGGCGTGTTGACCCCAACAGCCAAATTGCGGATACCACCGGCGAACATCATCGCCGCCGCGATCCTACCTGAAACCTTGCCGAATGCGTGGAAGGATGAAACGTCAAACGCTTTGGCTATCGCCACGGCGCTATCTCAGCAGGCGGGACTTACGTTGCCGTGGAAGACAGTGCGAGATGTCATTGGTGGCTCGCTTCAAGCGCGCGTCATCGCACTCGATGAAGGCTCTGCCGCATGGCCGTGCGAAATGCCGGCGGCACAAACGGTGAAGATCAAGGTCGCTACTGCGGCCGCCGGTGGTGGGGCCGGCGCTACGGGCGGTGGCACCGGTGGCGGTTTCGGCGGTGGGCCTGCCGCCGGATCAAAGACACTTGTGGCGCAGGCAGAACTGGAACCGTCCGAGGTCCAGGACTTCGGCGACTTGATGCCGCAATTGTTGGAAATCAAGAACAAGTCCAACACGCCGCTAGTTTTCCGTGTGCGAGTTGAGTTTGGTGACGGCGTTCAAACGCCCACGCCGGAATTCGTGGCAAAGATCAACGCGTTACTGGAGGGGCTCAAGGCGGATTTTAAGTTGATGTGATTTCCGCCCAGAGTCGCCGCTGTTTCCGCCAATCGGGCACCAGGGCGATGGGCTGGAGCTGGCCGAGGTGAATCGGGTCATGCCCGCCTTCGACACGGGCCAGGAATAGGATGGCTTCTTGGATGTCTGGGGCGAGCATGAGCAGATTCATGATCTGCGTCATGCGGGCGCGGGTGACGTGGGCGAGGCGGGCGAGCTCGGCGTAGTCGGCCACATGGCCTTCGCGGATGAGTTGGTCGAATCGGATCGCCAGCGCCATGAAACGGGCTACGCGCGGAATTCGGCCAGAAGGGCGTAGCGTCGGTGCAGGGGCTTCTCCTTCGTGAATGCGTTTGCGAGCACCACGACTACTTTGCTTGAAGTGAATCGTGCTTTCGATGGTGATGGGGATGGTCATGCGGCGTCTCCGGAATTGTTATCTGACAGTTCGTTGGCCAGCGTTTTAATTCCGCTGGGGTGAAACGTGATTGAAACCTTGCCCGTTGCGCCGTTGTAATCCACCCGCTCCACGAGCAACTGCACCACGCGGGTTTGTTCGCGCGCCGTGAGCGAGTCCCACACCGGATCGAAAACCGACATGGCCTTAGCCACTTCCTGTTCGTCCACGATGGTGCGGGACAAAGCGATTACCTGCTCGCGAACCTCGGTGGCTCGGCGTTCGGCCGAACGGATACGATCCTGCAGGTCGGCCAACCTCGCCGTCGACGGCGTATTGCCATCGCCAGGACCGATCCGTTGGAGCAATTCTCGGATCTCGCTATCCCAGTCGCGCAGTTCGCGTTCCAAACGCCCACGTTCCGCCTCCAACGCCTCGACTTGCGAATGCCCGAGTTTGCGGGCCTGGGCGATGGTCGCTTTGAGAAACTCTGGATCGCGGCCGATACCCTTGATCTGCTCGACGACGAACCGTTCAATTTCGCCCGCGGGAATCGACTTCGAAGGGCAAGTGTGCCAGCCACGTTTCTGGGCGCTGCTGCAAACGTAGTAGCGATAGCGTTTATTGCCGTCTTTCGTGGCGTGCGTTGGCGTCATGGCGCAGCCACAGGGTACGCAGCGCAGAATTCCTTTTAGCAACGCGCCGAACTTGTTTCGCACGTCGGCTCCGCCGGCGCGACCATTACGCCCCAACCACGCCTGCACCCGTTGCCAAGTTTCGGCGCTGACAATGGCGGCGTGCTCACCATCGTTGATCTCGTGTTTGTATCGCAGTTTGCCAAGGTATGTGACGTTCGTCAGCAGGCAGTGCAACGAATCCTTGTTGAATGGCCGACCGCCGCGTTCAGTTCCCTTGCGGGTGATCCAGCGTTTGTTGAGCCAACCGCGACGGTCGAGTTCCGCGATGGTCGCGATCAGGGATTGGTATTCAAGGTACAACTCGAAGATCGTGCGGACACGAGTAGCCTCGTCTTCGTTGACAACCAACTTCGATCCGCGCGGATCAACATCGTAGCCCAGGAGCGGCATGCCGCCCGACCACTTTCCCTTGCGACGCGCGGCAGCGATTTTGTCGCGGGTCCGTTCCGAGATGATCTCGCGTTCGAACTGGGCAAAAGACAAGAGCACATTGAGCATCAACCGCCCCATCGACGTGGACGTGTTGATGAGCTGCGTCACGCTGACGAAGGAGACTTTGCGCCGGTCGAACGTCTCGACCATCTTGGCGAAATCGAGCAGGCTGCGGCTGAGTCGGTCGACCTTATACACGATGACGCTATCGACTTTGCCCGCCTCAATATCGGCCAAGAGCCGCTTCAGCGCCGGCCTTTCCATGTTGCCACCGGAGAACCCGCCATCGTCGTAGCGATCAGGCAGGCATTCCCAACCTTCTTCGATCTGGGCCTTGATGTAGTTCTCGCCCGACAGACGCTGGGCATCGAGTGAGTTAAATTCCTTCTCCAAGCCTTCTTCGGTCGATTTTCGGGTGTAGATGGCGCAGCGAATGGTGGTCTTGGTTGGCTTGACCTTACTCATTGGGCGGTCTCCTTTCCGAGGCGGAAGAAGTAGTACCCGTTGCAATGCTGGCCGGTGATCGCCTTCGCCACGGCGCTGAGCGATTTGTAAATGTCCCCCTCAAATTCAAATCCGCTCGGCAGCACTTTCACCAGACAGGTCTGGCCTTTGTACTCGCGGGTGAGCAGTGTGCCAGGAACCGGCAGCCGATCGTCCCCTTTCATCGCGAGTGCGACAGGTTTCGTTTGCACGACATCTGCCGCCTCAATCGGCTTGACCTTGGGAGGCGACATTCGCACGTCGGCATCGTTAGCCAACTCGGCCGCCCGTTGGCGGGCACGCTCCGATAGATCACCCTCGGCCTGCGATTGCAGACGCCAGAGGATACGTTTGCAGAGCCAGGCCTTGTTG
>JBGSSS010000121.1:0-17102 GCA_041736895.1 Pirellulales bacterium | reverse complement strand
GTGTCTGTTGAGTCGGCTGTTGGCCCTGCTCGACGTGCAAAATATCGTCCGCACCGCGCTTCGGCAAAAACAAACAACCCACGCTTACGCCGCCTAATCGTAAAACCGCCGTGAAAAGCGTTTTTCAGGGACGACTAACTACTTGTCATCGTATTAATTATCGGACAATAAAGCAAAATAAATTTTAAAAAGTAGAACTGCCTTGAGAGCTTCACATTTGAATCGTGCGTTTTAGTGGAAGGACTCGTTGGCGATGCATCCACGAATGTGCATCACATGAGTTCCCATTTGTTCAATCAAGGAACCTGATGCGAGTTGCCCTGGAATTCCACCATGTCGCCGCTGGCGAGTTTCTTACGCCGGCGGGTTTCGACGGCTCCATTGAGCCGTACTTGGCCCCCTTGGATCATGAGCTTGGCCTCGCCGCCGGTCTTGACCAGTCCGTGCAGTTTCAGGAACTGATCCAGGCAAATTTGCCGTGATTCGATTGGCTCATTTTGGTCGAGCTGGGGCATCGTTTGATTTGTTAAGTAGGCTTGCTACTACGAGGTTTTCGAGGCATGATATCATTTTCCGGCGGCTGTCGGAACCTGGCAAATCCCTCTCACTTTACCGTGATTTCGCTCATGTCCGCGTTGCTCAGCATGTTGATTATCAGTGCCCTCCTGCTGGTCGTCATCGGCCTCGTCTCCAAGGTGACGCTGGGCGAATAACGGACACAGAGCCAGCGGTACCCAATACAACTGCTACAAATGGCCCTGTTTCTTGGCAGCTGTTCTGCTCCGCTTGCTACTTAGAGCCATCCGGCTAGGGCTGACTCGCTATAATCAAGATCGCCCCAGACTCCTGGGCTTCCCCTCGCGCTGGACTTCTTCAAGCGGTGATACGATGCGGTTCCTCTCTCGCCCCTGGATGCTTTTGGCCGCGTTTGCCGTCACCCTGCTCTGCCACGCGCAAATCATGGCGCAGCAGCCGGGCGCGCAGGTGGAACTGGAACTCTTTCAAACGGGCCGGCCCTCGGCACAAGCGACGCAAGCCTGGTACGCGGCGCTGACCAAACTCGGTGTGAAGAATCTCAAGATCCGCGCGGCCCGACCGGCCGATCAACAGGGCATCGTTACGGCCGGCGCGCCGGGGAATGAAATCTATCGCGTCGTGGGCGAGTTGACCGAGCAAGGCCAAATCGTCGTTCCTGGCGGACGTTTCAAGGTCGGCGACATGCCGGCACTCTCCGCCTGGATGGGCAAACTCGGCGATCATGGCGCGGCGGCGCTGACCGAAAAGAAAAGTGCGTTTGGACTCAACGAGCAGCAACTGGTCGCGGTGCATGATGACTTGAGCGCGCCGGTGACGTTCGCGACTAAGGGGATGAAACCGATCGATCTGATGCGCAAGCTCGCCCGGGGAAAATTTCCGCTGGTGATCGATCCCGATTTGGAAAAAGGTCTCGCCGCCGACGAACCAGTGCGCGATGAACTGCAAGGCTTCTCACGCGGGATGGCGCTGGCCGTGATGCTTCGCCCTGCCGGCGGCGTGCTTGTGCCTCGCAAGCCGGCGCGGGCAGACCTCGAACTCGCGCTGCTTGATGGCAAGTCGAGTGCCGAGCTTTGGCCGATCGGCTGGCCGACGCAGGAAGACACGAGCAAGCTCGCCCCGAAGCTGCTCGAGACGCTGAGCGCCGAAATCGACGGCGTCACCGCGGCCGAAGCGCTCGATGCGATCCGCGAGCGCGTCGAGATTCCGTTCCTCTGGGACCACAACAGCTTGGCCCTGAAAAAGGTCAAGCTCGACACCCCGATCACCCTACCCGCCGGCAAGCGGCTTTATGCAAAGTTGCTCACCGAAATCCTGGGCAAAGTCCGCTGTCATTACGAAATCCGCGTCGACGAGAACGGCAAGCCGTTTTTGTGGATCAGCGCCTGAGCACACCACAAAGCCGCCGATGGTATCGGCGGGCATTCTCGCTACGGGGAACCATCCTTGAAACGCTGGTATCAACCGCTGCTCTATCTCTGGGCGTCGCCGAACACGTTGATCGGGCTGACGTTCATTCCGTTTGCGCTTTTGCAAGGAGGCCGCGCCCGGGTCGTGCGCGGCGTCATCGAAGCGCAGGGCGGGATGATCACGGGAATCTTGTCGCGGCGATTTCCGCTGGGCGTTTCCGCGATGGCAATGACGCTCGGCCATGTTGTGTGGGGACGCGATCAAGAGAGTCTCGATTACACTCGCGAACACGAACGGGTCCACGTCGGCCAGTGCGAACGTTGGGGTCCGTTGTTTCTGCCGCTGTATTTCTTAGGCTCGCTGCTGGCGATGGCCCGCGGCCAGAACATCTACCGGGATAATCCGTTCGAACGCGAAGCGTATTCGAAAGCCGATTTGTTGTAGAAGCTTAATTCAGGCAGGAACTCCCCCCGATCCTAAGGGATCAGGGGGCTTGAGTTGGCGCTGAAGGTTGTCTTCTTTCGCGCAGCGCCGAATAATCACTACAAGCTTTTTCGAATAGGAATGCCTTCTTCATTCTTCCTCCTGTCTCCTTCCTCCTTCCCCAATGCCCACGCTCCTCTCACTCCAAGTCGGCCGGCCACTGGAACTCGGCGTGCCCGGCTCCCGCGAGCCGATGGACAAACCCTGGGTCTCGGGCTTCTACAAGGATCCGGTAACGACGCCGGTCACGCTCTTGTCCTTCAATCTCGATGGCGATGAGCAAGCCGATCTCGAGAATCATGGCGGACGCGACAAGGCGATCTGCTGCTACGCGGCGGAACATTATCCGAGTTGGCGCGAGGCGCTGGCGTTGCCGGACTTGCCTTACGGCGCATTCGGGGAGAACTTTACGCTCGACGGCGTAAACGAAGAGACGATCTGTCTCGGCGATCAATACACGATCGGCACGGCGACGGTCGAAGTCTCGCAGCCGCGTCAGCCATGCTGGAAACTCGCGCGGCGTTGGCGGATCAAGGAACTGCCGGCCGTGGTGATCGAAACCGGCCGCACGGGTTGGTACCTGCGCGTGCTGCAGCCCGGCACGGTGCAAGCTGGCGAAGAACTGAAACTCGCCGCGCGGCCATTGCCCGACTGGTCAATCGCGCGGGCAAACGAGATCTTCTACCGCGGCAAACACGACGCCGACGCAAGCGAAGCGCTCGGGTCGGTGGAACTACTCGCGGATAGCTGGCGCGAGCATCTGCTGAGCCGTGCAGCGGTATTGCGCGCAAGAAGCAATCAATAGCAGAGCAACATTTCACCGTTTAGCGGCGACTCGAAGAGGAGCGTTTTGATTCACTCGAAGCACGGTCTCGAGCTACCGATACGGCTTCCACTCCGGCTTCGTTGCCGTGCGACTGGCATCGTTGTTGGGGAACTGCGGCGCGGCGAGTTGCGGCGGCGGCGTCATGAGCGTCGGAGAAACACCCGGCACATTATTCAACGGTGCGGTTGAACTCGCTGCCGGATTCGCCGGCACGATCACAAACCCCTCGGGCCGCGCTGCGGGAATCGCAGAAGTCGCCGGAGCGCCAGCGGCCGGCGCTCCGAATGCCGGGGCCGTGGTCGTCGGCTCTGGGGTTTTGCTAAACCATGATCTCCACCCCGAAGACTTGGCTGGTTGCGGCTGTGCCGGAACCGAACCGGGCACATTCAAGTTCGGCACGCTGATGTTCTGCGCACTCATCCCCGGAAGCGCGGGGGCTTCGACATTCGGCAGCGCAAGGTTACCTGTCTCTTCGGGCGATGCCCCACGCATCCGCGCGGCGCGGCGCTGTTGCAGGCGCTGGGCGATCGTGAGCCGCTGGTTGTCCTGACCAATCGACGGCACACTGCCGACATCGGGCACGGTGATATTGATCGAGGGCTCGCCGTTTGGCGGCGGGACGTAGTTTTGGCTGGCCGTGATCTGCGGCGGGGCCAGATTTGGCCCGGACCCTTGGGTGGAATTCGCCGGACCGTTCCAAACGGGCGGCGGGTCATTGGCCAGGTATTGCGGCGGCGCGAGTGTGGGCGAGCCAGTTACGCGCGGCGGAGTTTCATGCTGCGGAACAGCGGCGCGATGTGCCGGCGCTTGTGGCGGGGCGGCGACTTTCGACCCGGGAAGCTGCAAGATGATCTTGGTCGAAGCCTCGTGCCGCTGCCCATCGGCCGTGGTGAAGCGGACGTGAAGTTCCTGGTCCGCGTTCGTCGGCGGATTCAGCGGCCAGCGCAGATCGAGATGATACGCCTCGCCGGCGAGCAGTGACTTCTTGAAAAATTGCTGCGACTCGTCGATCGAATACTCCCAGCGCGCCGAGCGGGCCTTGAGTTCCGGATCAACCAGCACGACCGAGATCGCGCCGCGGACTTGCAGCGGCTGGTCCTGGGCATCGCGCGGAGCGAAGACGACTTGCAGACCGTCGTGGCCGGGCTTACGGTCGCTGGCATGGCCGCCGCTGAGCCGCGGATGAATCGTGATGTGATCGACGGCCGATGGCGGCGCGACGGTTGCCGCCTTCCAATGATTCTCCAGCAAGTTTCGCTGTGGTGTCGCATCGTTGGCGTCTTGGTTCGCGAGCGCTGGGCCTTGCGCGACCTGCATCTGCTCGGCTTCGGTGTATTGAGCCTGGCGAACGGGCGAAGCGCGCTCGGCCGCGCCGCCTTGATTGAACATCGGCAACGCCGGCGCTTCGACCTTGGGCTCGACGATCGGCCCCATGTCCTCGGGCTTTGGCGGCGTTCGACGCGGCATGCTGCCGGGCGCAGGAGGCAGCACATCGAGTTCCGCTTCGCGCGTGGCTCGCTGCCGCTGTTCGTTGAGCGCCTTGAGTTCTTCTTTGTAGAGTTCGTTCTCGCGCTTGGCCGCGTTGACCTGCTGCTCTTTGTCTTTAACCTCGCCCTCAAGTTCATAGACGACATCTTCCAACAGCCGCAGCTCATTGTGCAGCAGCTCGATATGATCTGCATTGCGCGACGAAGCACAGCCCACGGGCAGCAGCAGCGCACTGCTCAGCCCAAGGGCAAGGAAGGCTCGTTTAGTTTGGGTCTCGCGTTTCACGTCGCACGGACTCGCACGGGGAAATGAATCGCCGAAGCGCAGCGCTCCAAACGATCAAGGCCGCGGATTGTAAATAGCATGTGGAAAAGTTGGCAAGAGCAGAAAAAATCGCTAGCGAAACGCTCCCGCCATCGACTTCATGCTCGCAAAGCCGTTAGATGGAGGAGGCGAGTAAACAAATTTTGTTGTTCGAGGGTAAAATTTCTTGTAAAGTATAATTAATTCTCCCGCCTGCGCAGCTCCCT
Source organism: Pirellulales bacterium (assembly GCA_041736895.1). GTDB lineage: Bacteria > Planctomycetota > Planctomycetia > Pirellulales > JALHPA01 > JANRLT01. The sequence continues at coordinate 11,831 of JBGSSS010000121.1, read as the reverse complement.
CCCACCTGCTTGCGATTTTATGTCCTTCGCTTTCAATAGCTTTATGGTCTTGTATCTGGGGATCGGGATCATCGCTTCTGGCGTCGTCGCAGGCGAGGTTGATGCTGCGCCAACAGTTTTGCCGACGAACGCGGCCGAGTTTACCAGCCGCATCAAACCATTTTTCATCAAGTACTGCGTTGAGTGTCACAGTAAAGACGCTGCCGAAGCAGACTTTCGTCTGGATAACATCGACGGTTTGGTTACCGCTGGCAAGGATCTCGAACGTTGGGAAAAGGCGCTCGAGATGTTGGACATCGGCGACATGCCGCCCGACACGTCCGACAAGCAGCCTAGCAAAGTGGAACGCCGCGCAGTCACCGCTTGGATGACCGCCGAGTTGAAGAAGATTGGCCGGGGTCCCGACGATGCGCGCTTGGAACGGCCCGAGTTTGGCAACCGAGTTGATCACGAAGATCTGTTCAGCGGCAAGTTCGGCGGGCCGGCGTTTTCTCCATCGCGATTGTGGCGCAAGACGCCGCACATCCACCGCAGCTTTGAGCTGAGTCTGCGCTTGCCGCAGGGGACCAGCCCTTTCAATCCCAAAGGCGACACCGGGTTTCAAGATTATGACATCCTCTTGGCCAGCGAAGCGACCATCATTGCGATGCGGATCAACGCCAGCAACTACGCTGCCGAAATATTGGATGGACGAGTGGCAACTCTCCGCGGCCAGGATGCTAAACGCGATATCAGCAAGGCAGTGCGCGAAGGGAAAAGCCGCTACCGCGAATTCAATGAGCTGCGAGAACTGAACACTGAGCCAACATCGGCAACTATAACCGCAGCCGTGTCGCGGGCTTTTGAACTGCTCGTCTATCGTCAACCAAACAGTGCCGAGTCCGAGCGCTACAGTCAGTTTCTCCGCAAGTCCATTAAGCTCGGCGGCGGGCGCAAAGGGCTGGAAAACCTGATCACCGCGATTATGCTTTCTCCCGAGTTTATCTATCGGCAAGAAATCGGTCTCGGCGCTGTACAGGCGGATGGCCGACGTAAGCTCTCTTCGCCCGAACTGGCTTTTGCGATTGCTTACGCGCTTACGGATGCGCCGCCTGATGCACTCTTGCAGCAGGCTGTTGCCGCGGGAAAACTCACCACGCGCGCCGATGTCGAACGAGAAGTCCGGCGAATGTTGGCGGTCAGTACCCAGGAGTATTGGGGTTATGAAGTCAACCACACCTTTGAGAGTCATCGCGAAGCCTCGCCCAATCCGCGCGTGCTACGCTTTTTTCGCGAGTTCTTTGGCTACGATCGCGTGTTTGACGTCTTCAAGGACGAATCGCGCAATCCCCACCACAAGCCGCAATTTCTCTTCAAAGATGCGGATCTCTTTGTGCTCAGCATTCTGGCCGAAGACAACCAGGTTTTGCAGAATTTGCTAACGTCTAATCGCTATGCGGTGCATTACGTTTCGCCGCAGCAAGCGGAGCGAAAACTGCAGCAGATTCGTGACGGCAAGGACAAAAAGGGCACCGATCTCAAGCTCCTCAACGCTGGAATCACGCCGGTCCTCGGCAACTATCATGGCGGGCAGTATTACACAGTCTATGGGTTCGAGAAAGAGACGTGGGACTATCCAATTAAGCAGCCATTCCCGGTGGAACACCGTTTCGGCATGTTGACGCATCCCGCTTGGCTGGTTGCTCATAGCGGCAATTTTGACAACGATCCAATACGCCGCGGCAAGTGGATTCGTGAACATCTGCTGGCGGACACAATTCCCGAAATTCCCATCGGGGTCGATGCCGCGCTGGTCGAAGACCCCCACAAGACGCTCCGCGAGAAACTAGAAAAGACGACTCGTGCCGAGTGCTGGCGCTGTCATAAAAAGATGAATCCGCTGGGCTTGCCGTTTGAAGCCTACGACGACTTTGGCCGCTTTCGAGAGCGCATGTATTACGACAAAAACGGGGAAATCGCCGGCACTCATTTCGAACGCGAAGCTAAACTCAAATCGGCCAAGCAGCGAAAACTTCCGGAACCGAATTTCACGACCGAGCTCGTGGATACGCGCGGCGCGTTGGCTGGCAGCGGCTGCGCGGAACTCGATGGTCCTGTCAACAACGCGGAAGAGCTCTTGCAGCGACTCGCGAAAAGCGAACGGGTGAGACAATCTTTTGTGCGGCATGCGTTCCGATATTGGATGGGGCGCAACGAGACCTTGAACGATTCCCCCACGCTAATCGCCGCCGACGCAGCGTATGTGCGCAGCGGCGGCAGTTTCAAAGAACTGCTGGTCTCGCTGCTCACTTCCGACTCCTTTTTGATGAGGAAAGAAGAATACTAATCATGTTCAATCGCCGCGAAATACTGAAATCGCTTTCTCTCACCACGGGCGGGGCCTTGCTAGCGCCGATCTTGCAACAGCTTCAAGCGCAGGCTGCGGGCGATGAAACCAAACTCCCCAAACGGTTTGTGTTTGTGGTGCGCGCCAATGGCCTGCGGCCGTGGGGCATTGTGCCCGAGGGTTTGGAAGCGTTGGGCGAGAATAACCATCGGCAAGAATCGTTCGCCGAATACTCGCTGGCTGACCGAAAACTGCATCCGTCTTTTGCCTCGCTCGAACCGCTCAAGAAATATGTCACAATCGTCAATAATCTTTCGGGCCGGGCTGCCGCGGTTAGTGATCCGCACGGGGCCAACTTTGGCACGCTGGGAATGTACCGCAGTGCTGGCGGCGCGCCGCCGATGGGTGAAACCATTGATGCGGCCTTGGCCAAGGCAATACCGAGCGTTTTTACGCATCTTGGTTTCAAGATGGGTACCGCCGCAGAGCTAATGGCCCATCCGCGTGTCTCCGCGGCTGGCCGCGGCAAGACGCTGCCGTTTTATTGTTCGCCCATGCTCGCCTACAAAGAACTCTTTGGCAGCCTTGCCAAAAACGAGGAACTCCAAGCTGCCAGCCAACTCGATAAAGAGTTGCTCGACTTTATGGTGGACGATGTCAAACGCGTGAAAAAGGGACTCTCAGCAACGGAAAGAGAAAAGCTCGACCATTATCTCCAAGGCTTCGAGGCGCTCCGCGACCGGCAAGTCAAGCTGGCCACGCTCGACGATAGTGTGCGGTTTCATATCCCTTCGATCACGGACAAATATTCATCGCCCGTGGAGACGCATCGCCTGGAAGCTCACTTCGACCTTGCTGCTGCCGCGTTGATCGCTGGCTTGACCAACGTGGTCACCTTTGACGCCGACGATCTGGAGGGCCATTACTCGGGGCTCGGATTGGGCGAAAAATCGCTCCATGGAATCGGACATCTGGCAGATGACTTCAAAGTCGGACGTGACAGCAACTTTGCCGACGGCACGGATGGCGTCGAGGCGCGGAACATCATTCGCAAGTTTCAACTCGACCTAATCGCGGGCTTGGCCAAAAAACTCCATGCTGTTCCCGAGGGGAAGGGGAACATGCTGGACAATACGCTCATCGTGCTGTTGAGCGATTCGGGCCAACAACACCACGCCAACTACCAAAGCTTCCCCTTGGTGTTGGTCGGCAACGCGGGAGGCAAATTGAAAACGGGGCGCTTCCTCAACTACCCTAGTTACGAACAAGACGGCAACCGCACGCTGGGTAGTTTCTATCTTTCGCTTCTCGCTGCGGCCGGCTATGAGCGAAAAAGCTTTGGTGAGTTGGACCTAAAATTGCCAACCGCACAGCAGCAGCAACCCCTAGCGGAACTGTTTACTTAGAGCGGGTTCAAGATAGCTGTAGCGTCGATGACGCAGACGAGGCAAGCGGGGCAAGGAGAGCGAAGCAGACGAATCCTAAGATTCGTCGATGCAGCTCGACGAAGCACCGCGCCGCCGCAGCCCGTCAGAACGCTACAGATAACTTGAACGCGCTCTAAAACAGGGAACACGATCACCAGCAGATTTTTTGACATTACGCCATGCTGGGGAACGTCGGGTTTACCCGATAAACACCTGCGGCTGGCGCAGCGGATCCGGTTCGGCCTTGCGGATCAGTTCTTGCACAATCCACGGCACGTTCCTTTCGCCGAAAAACAAGAAGCTGAAGCTTGCCGCCATGGGGCTTTCTTTGGACCAACCGAAGTGAATCTCCGGCGGCGTGCCGAGCTTGGAACATTCCAGCGAGAGAGGCGAAATCGAGGAAAGAGCGCTTCCGGAGAGAGATATTCGGAATATTCGGATAGTGGTCCAACAAATCCCTGGAAATCTGGCTGGAATTTGGAGCGTTTACTGCGGTGAGCGTATTAAAACCCGAAGGCTATACTCATGGAAATGTGCTGTAATCGTCTAAATTCCCCCCTATCACGCCTCCCAAAATGCCAGCGGCAATTCTGTTTCGCTGACATGCAACGTCTCGTGGGCTAAATTCCGTGCTACTTCGCTAATTGCTCGCGAAGCCACTGGGGTCGGTCCGTCGTGATGCCGGCGACGCCGAGTTGGATCATCCGCCGCGCAAGCTCGGGCTTGTTGACCGTCCAGACGTAGAGTGGCAGTTTGGCATCGTGGATCGCTTTTGCATAAGCTTCGTCGAGCGCTTCGGTCGCGCTGAGGTCGAGCCCATCGGCTTTGATCTCGCGCGCCTTGGCAATCACCGATTCAACGCTTGGCGGCGGGGTATCTTTTTTGTTCAGGCTGACAAGCCAATACGCCGGCACGTCGGGGCGAACCTTTTTCAACTCGGCGATCACGCGAGCGTCGAAGGCGATGACCGGCGTCTGTTCCGGTTTGAGTTTCGATGCGGTGAGCGCTTTGTCGAGCGCGGGCACGATCTCGGGTCCGCATTTGACCTCGACGAACAGCTTCTTGCCCGCGGGCACGGTGGCGAACATGTCGGCGATCGTGGGAATCCGCTCGCCGCGAAATTTAGGATCTTTCCAACTGCCGTAATCGAGTTGTTGCAACTCGGCGAGCGTCGAGTTGGCGACGAGTTTTTCGACGCCGCCGCCTGTGCGTTTCGTGTCTTTGTCGTGAATGACGACGATTTGCTGATCGCTGCTCAGGTAGACATCGAACTCGGACCCATCGGCCCCTTGTTCCCAGGCGAGCTTGATCGCGGCCACCGTATTTTCCGGCGCATCATACGACGCGCCGCGATGAGCGATGATCTCGACGGCAGGAAGTTGGCCGAGCATGAGGAAGCTGAAAAGAGCGGCGAGCAAAGGTCGTTTCATCGTAGCGAATTTTTGCGAGAATAGGTGACTGAAAGGCAACCCACGAGGTACCGAAGAGTGTCCAGCTTAACGAAACATTTTTAAGAAAGCGTGACATTTAAAACAAAAAACGGTTCGCCCCCAGCGGGATGCGAACCGTTTTCGAGTGCGGATGAGAGGAGTTGAACCTCCACGACATTGCTGTCACTAGAGCCTGAATCTAGCGCGTCTGCCAATTCCGCCACATCCGCAAATTGGCGAACCGATCATCTTAGAAAACTGCCCGCCGGGGGACAAGGCCCCGCAGGCAGGGATTGGGGGGATAAGGGGAACAAGTTGCTAATCCAAACGACACCCCGCAAAGCCCAGGGGTTCATCCCCTGGGAGCATTTTGTGCGAGAAAGGAGGAAGGGAAAAGGAAAAAGGGAGTGCCTACTTCATTTTCCCTTCCTCCTTCCTCCTTCATTCTTTTTCCGCCCCTCACCCGTTCAGCCGCCAGATTTCGTAATTCAGGACCGACGCGAAGCTGACCCAGGCAAGGTACGGAACCTGCAACAATCCGGCCAGCCGATGGCGGCGATAGAAGAGCACGATCAGGAGCGCGATCGCCACCCAAAGCAGCACGATGTCGACGAACGCCGCGCCGATGGCGTGTTGACCAAAAAAGAGAATCGACCACAGTGTGTTCAGCGCGAGTTGTAGGAAGAACACCGCCAGCGGAACCGCCGCGCCGCGAAACCCGGCCGGCCGCCAGATGATCCATGCCGAGATCGCCATCAGTGCAAAGAGCGTTGTCCAAACCGGACCAAAGATCCAATCCGGCGGATTGAACGGCGGCTTCTGAATCGTCGTGTACCAGCCCTTAATTTCGGGCATCGTCGCGCTCGAGCCGATCCACGCAGCGGCAAAGACCAACACGAGCCACGCGAGGAGACCGAGGATAGCGCGGCGATCAAGATTCATCGGCATGGCAGCTTTTGATTGGGAACGGGTCAGTTTTTGAATTTCAAGGAGGAAGGGAAAAGGTGTGGAGCCCCCTGCTTCTATCTGCGATCAAATCTCTTGAAACTGATAGCAACAACCCTACATCATAGCGATGAACAAGTTGGCGAACATGGGTAATCACTCAACTCGATGCTAGCATTGAAAGTGCGCCGTCCAGGCAAAGTTTTCCGGCGCTCGCGGCCGATGAATATGTCAAATAGAACACTGGCCGAGCCAGTGGCATCCTCATCTTCTTTGCAAGGTTCTCGGCATGGCTGCCTTTGACAACGCGTTGGGAACGCAAATCAAGCAACGCGCCGCCGACAAGCTGGCCGAAGTTGTCGCCGCGCTCGAGCGGACTCTGGCCATTGCCGACACGGCGATCCAATGGGGTGACGCTCACGCTTGGACAAATGGACCCTTGGGCGAAGAGTTTGCCGGCCAAGGCTTGGTCATGCAACTGGCTGGCAAGACGCAACAAGCGGCGCTGCTGATCGGCGGCGTCGGCGGATACTTGCCCGATTGGTTCACCTCGCCGGATCAAAGCCAGCGGAAGCACCTCATCGAACTGGCGCAAGAGTTGGGGATGCTGCTGTTGCCCGAGGAATGGGACCTGACGCAGTTCCATGCCGCGGCGGCGGACGATTTGCAAACCGCGCTCGAAGCCGCGGGTGTCACCGAACAAACAGGGTGCTTGCCGTTCACTCTAAAATCGAGCGATGGCCAATGCTCGGGGTTGTTGGTCTTGCCCGTGCAGGACGCGAGCAAAATCTTTACCGCCGGGACACCCGCGATTCACGCCGCGGCGCGTGCCGCGCACGAGGGTGCAGCGCAATCGGCGTCGCCCTCGCGCGGGCGAGTGATCCCAACCTACGACCGCTTGCCAAAGTATACGCGCAGCTTGCTCAAAATTGACGTGCCACTGCGCGTCGTCTTGGCGGAGAAGAAGCAATCGCTCGCGGCGATCATGGAACTTGGCCCCGGTTCGATCATTCAGTTCACGAAACCGTGCGAAGACTTGCTCGAACTGCATGTCGAGAATCAAGTCATCGCGCAAGGCGAAGCTGTCAAAGTCGGCGACAAATTCGGCCTCCGCATCACGAGCATGGTCATGCCTGAAGAACGCTTTCTGACGATCAAAGCCGCGGCCGGGCGTTAAACCGCGCCCGGGCCATTGCAGCATCGGGGAGAATGTCAAAAAGTAAGGCTCATCCGACTGAAGCGTACTTTTTCGTGACTCGTTGCACTTGAAGAAGATGTCGTTTTGGATGTTCGGAGGCATGGCTCCAGTGTCCAAAGGGCCCGAAATCACAAGCGCTTCCTGGTGAAAGTCACAGAGACCGGATGTAACATTGGCGCACCATCGGCCTGAATATCCCTTGTCTTGTTGCTTAAGAGCCGAGCCAAACTCCGTTTTTCCAGGCGCTTCAGCACAATCCTGCGACAGGGTCGGCTGCAACTACCATTGGACACCGGAGTTATGCCTTAAAAAAATCCACCCCAAAACCGGCGCACGCTAAAGCCGGATGACCCAGATGTCAGGAATTTTCGTCATTATTCCTACTATTTTAAACGAATATACGCTTTTCCCGGGAAATGAGAGAGTGTTGGTAGTTCAGACGAAACATTCCCCGGCATCGCCTGGATCGTTCCGTTGGCATTAGAATCTCGGACCGCCAAATCCCAATTGTGACCCCTCTGTCGCTGGTTGTTGCGGATGCTTGATGCGCTGCCAAGCCGGTTCCGTTTCGAAGCCGGGGCTATGTTCGGCGTCATGGCACTGGGCACAGCTTTCCTTGGCGATCCACGGGGTGGGGATCATGGGTTCGAGCGTATGCGCTGCGCAAGGTCCGTGGCACGCCTCGCAGTTCACCGCGCGGTGTTGCGGTGTGCGATGCGCCGAGACAAAGCCCTGGGCCAAGCCCGGTTGATCGCCGATATTGAAACCCGTGGTGTGACAGCGTTGACAGCGCGCTTCGTGATGCTGGCCGCGATCGACGAGGGCTTGCCACGCTGCGGCATGCGGTGAGCTGTCGCAGTGCATCGAGGTTGTGGTGTGGCAGTCGCGGCAATGTTGACTGCCGGCATAGGCAAACGCGTCGGTTCGCGCGGCCATCGTCGGTTTGAGTGGAGGCGACGCTAAGGTGCGACACGCGGACCAATGACTGTCCTGGGCGGTGAATTCTCCCTGAGCCAACGCGCGTTGATACGCGGCCAGCAGCGGGGTGAACTCGGGATTGCCTCCGCGCACTGTGAGTTGCGGCGTGGTGATGTTCCAGTGTGCCGTCGCGTCCTTCGACGAGGGGCCATTCAAATCGAGTTCAGCCACCACGGCCCCTTCTCCGGCAGCGGGCACGCATGCCAGGGCGCTGCCAGCCGACTTGTTCTCGGCAGGATTCAATATTTCTTTAGGCAAGGCCCCGCGATTGATGAGCAAGGCATATGGCGGCAGGCTCGCGCGCAGCGAAACAATTTCATCGGCGTCAAGATCGGCGAGCACCACGAGCGCCGTGGGGCGTTTTTGTTGCCACCCATAATCAGCGAGCACCGTTTGCACCGCCTGCACAGGGTCGACGATTTTGACCCCCTCCGTCGCAGCACGCGGCGAAACCACTCCGAGAATGACGACGGTGGCCGAACCGCGCTTAACCACGCGCAAGGGTTCACTGAGATAACGCTCGTTCGACTGACTCGGCGTGACCTTCTTGGTATTGCTAGAAACCCAGGGGATTTGCGTCTTTTTGGATAATTCGGCGAGTCGTTCCGGAGGGAGCGCGATCTCTTCACGGCCCAAGTTATGAGCTGTCGTGCCAAGCGATTGCTCCGCCCGCAGCAAGTATTCCCAGGTCACGCGGTCAGCTGGCAGATCGCCGCTGGCAGCGCCGCCGACCTCGAGCAAAATGGGTTTGCTGCCGGCGGGAAGCGCTTCGAGCAAGGCCGCGCGGCTCGGCACACCGCCGGCACGCGCTACCCCGCAGTTAGTCGCAGTCAACCGCCCGCCAGTATCGCCCGTCGCAACGATCACCAACGGCGGAACCGTTTGGACCACGCGCGGAGCAGGTACCGGCGTCTGTTCCCAACCGCAGCCCACAAGCATAGTCGTGCTGATTACCAACAACGACAACGCGATCGAACCCGCGCTCAGGATGGGCGCGGGATTCGATCGCGTTGCAATTCGTTGTAGTAAATTCATACTCCGTTCACCGGTGGCTCGCCGTGCATGGCTTTGTTTCACGGGTTGTATCGGACAGGCGAAGTGGGAGAAATGATGCAGGTCATGAAATCCCCGATCACTCCGACTTTAACGAGTATCCCGCGCTGCCTGACGTACGTTAGCGCGGCTTTTGGGGATTGTGCCCCATGACCGCGTCGCCGCGATTGTGGTAACTCGGCAAGGCGGCTTCCAATCGACATGTACGCAGCACGTCGAGGTTGTGTTCCGACACGCCGCTCATGCGCAGTATCCCTTGATGCGAGTAAATCCGCTTGCTGAGCAAAATCATTTGTCCGAGGAGCGAGCTGTACAGCAAGTCCACTCGATCCAACTCCAATACCACTCGGTAGCAGAAGTGTTGTTGAACCACTTCCCAAACCATTTCCGCGACGCCGTCGGCATCGACTGCCAAGCCCTGTTGGTCGGGCGGGACGAGCCGGACAAAAAGCCAATCTGGGCCGCGCTGCACATCCATCTGCCAGTGTGTGAGGGTCTCCAACATGGTCACATCTCTCCTGACGCGCGGTTAGGCGTCGCGCGCCAAACAAGGTCCTTCCTGAAAATCTCCGCCGAGTTCATCTTAGAGCTCGTGCCTGGAACCTGCAATCAGGAAGCCACGGCACTTGCAAGGGAATCCCGCCGTTCCGTGATAGCATTTGAAATTCAAGCCGAAAACTGGCATAATTACGACCTTAACGTCTTTGGGATTTTGTGCCATCGGCATGCCGAAATGGCTTAGCAGATGATGTTATTGATGGCAATTATCCCGCTCAACGCTCAGTGAACTTTACCAGAAAGCTTTTCCATGGAACGCGCCGGTGCTGTGACTTTTAAGGGCAATCCCATGACGTTGGTTGGACCCGAAGTGAAAGCCGGCCAGCCCGCGCCAGAGTTTCATCTGCGCGCCTACGAGCATGGCGGGATGCAAACGATCGACAATGCGTCGCTCAAGGGGAAGCCCACGATCATCAGCGTCGTCCCATCGCTGGACACGCCGGTCTGCCAAATTCAAACCAAGAAGTTCAACGAACAACTCGGCATCTACGGCGACAAAATCAACGCCCTGACGGTGAGCCTCGACTTGCCGTTCGCGATGAACCGTTTCTGCGGTGCCGAGAACATCAAGGGCTTGCGTAACGGCAGCGATTACATGGACCGCGAGTTTGGCAAGAACTGGGGCATGCTGATCAAGGAACTGATGATCCTCGCCCGCGGGACGTTTGTCCTCGATGCGGATGGTCAGGTGGTGTATGCCGAGCAAGTCAAGGAAGTCGCCAACGAACCGAACTATGAAGCAGCGCTCGCTGCATTGAAGCCATTGGTCAAGTAAATTGCCGTGCCCGAATGCCCGCCGATACCATCGGCGGCTTTGTGACAAACCCAAGTTTAATTCCAGCCCCTTGATCCTTTAGGGATCGAGGGGCCGTTTTATGTCCACCGCCATCCCCTTCGCTGCGATCATCCTCTGCGGCGGCGAAAGCCGCCGAATGGGCCAGGCCAAGGCATTGCTGCCTTGGCAGGGCCGAACGTTGTTGGAGCATATCGTTGCGACTCTCGCTCCGCTCGCTTCGCCGGTGGTCGTGGTTGCTGCGCCGGAGCAAGAGCTGCCGACACTTCCGGCTGATGTTCTCATCATGCGCGACGCTGTTGCTGGCGAGGGTCCGTTACGGGGGCTCGAAGCCGGCTTGTCGGCGTTGACCGGCCGCGCGGACCTGGCGTTTGTCTGCGGCTGCGACATGCCGGAGCTTTCGCCTGACTTGATCTCGTACTTGGCCCAGTTTCTGGGTGATCACGAGTCATTGGTTGTCGAACACGACGGCTACTGGCAACCGCTGCATGCGTTCTATCGCGTCGATTTGCTGCCGCAATTGCAAACGGCTCTCGCTGCCGGCGAACGCTCGCCGCAGCATTGGCTGCGCACCGTCAATCTGTTGGTTGTGCCGGCGGATTCGCTGCGCGAGATTAATTCGGGGCTGCGGTCTTTGCGGAATGTGAATACGCCGCAGGAGTTTCAGGAAAGGTTTTTGTGGAAAACTTTTGATGCAGAAACTTGAAACTCCTGTACTTCATTTGAAACGTATCCAAAAAGTTGCGCTAATCTTAAGCACAATGAATGTGAATTATTTGCAGACAACATGGTGTCAACGGCATAACCAGATGTTCCCAAATACCTTGGTTTTCTCAGAAGTGATCCATTTGTGGAAAAATAGATCCTTCTTTTTCCATGAAGTTTCACAGCATGTTTTATAAAATCTTCACTATGTTCAACATACATAAGCCAGGAAAGCTTATGGACCAAGTCTGTCCAAGACGCGCATCTCATTTTCCATTGGCCCTGTAAAAATTCTTGTGTCAGCTAGCAGGAACGGTTAGATTTTTCCTATCCCTTTCCTGAACACTGGAGTCACTAGCATGGATGCTATCTTACAAGCACGCGCGGAGCAATTGGCCAAGGAATTTGCCACTCAAGC
>JBGSSS010000120.1:0-41871 GCA_041736895.1 Pirellulales bacterium | reverse complement strand
CGCCGAGATCGCCGCCGCGCCGCACTGTTCGGCATGCCGCGCGAGCGCCTGCGCATCGCCGAGGCAATTGCTGCCGACATGAACGACGACTTTGAGCGGCAAGTCTTTGGCCACCGCGGTCCATTGCTCTGTCAGTGCTTGCCGCTCGGCGACGGTGAACGAATGCGACTCGCCCGTCGTTCCGGCGATGAACACGCCCGCGACGCCATGCTTGACCAGATGCCGCGCTTGCACGGCAACGGCCTCCAAATTCAAGCCGCCTAAATTGTCCGTGGGCGTGTGGGTCGCGGCGATGAGACCTGGCAAACGAAAACGTGAGGGCATAAGAAGCGCTGAGGGCGAGGGACGAGTCGGAAGACGTCGAAGCGATTCTAATTGAAATCCGCAGCGTCGTCATGCGTCCCAAAGCAGAGCACAAAAATGACTTCCGCGTTTTTTGTCGCCCGTCGCGTTAGCGAGGGCGACAAAAAACGCGGAGCACACTCGCTAACGCTTCGAGCAAAGTATTGCGTTTCTGGTGATTGTTCAATGCGCAGCTGCTTCCTGAATCGGGCTTTGGATTTTCTGAGGCATCACTCCGATGTCCAAAGATATTTGCAGCTAAAGTTGGGTTTCCCCTGTCCGGCATTCTTGTATTTCGCCGGTTCTTCAAGGATAAAGGAACCGGCGTCGGGTGCCACTGGCTTGGCCGGCGCAATTTCACGCAAGACACTGGCAAGATAAGCACTCGCCGCGGCGAGTGGCACCTGGAGTTTCGCCACGTTACTGCTCACGATTCCGGACAACTCTGCTTCCATACCGCCATGAACTATCGCATTTTTTCCAACAAACTCGAATCAGGCAAAACGGCGGCCGCGGACGGCTCGGCCCTCATTCGCCGCGCTATCGCCGAACGCGGCCGCGCGGTGATCATCGTGGCCACGGGCGCTTCGCAGTTCGAGATGCTCAGCGCGCTGACCAACGAACCGGACATCGCCTGGGAAAAGGTCACGGCGTTTCACCTCGACGAGTACGCTGGGCTGCCGATCACGCACCCGGCGTCGTTTCGGCTTTACTTGTGGCAGCGGTTCGTGAGCAAGCTGCCGGTCCACTTGGCCGCGTTTCATTACTTGAACGGCGAGAAAGATCCGCGCCGCGAATGCCAGCGGGTCAGCGCTCTCATCGAACCCGAGACGGTCGATGTGGCGTTTGTCGGGATCGGCGAAAATGGGCACCTGGCGTTCAATGATCCGCCGGCCGATTTCGAGACGCACGAGCCGTTCCTGATCGTCGAGTTGGACGAGGCTTGCCGCCGGCAACAGATGGGCGAAGGCTGGTTTCCGACGATCGACGATGTGCCGAAGCAAGCGATCAGCATGTCGATCCGCCAGATCATGAAAAGCCGCGCGATCATCTGCACCGTCCCCGACCTGCGCAAAGCGGTCGCGGTGAAAGCCAGCATCGAAGGCCCGATCTCGCCCGAGGTCCCGGCCTCGATCCTGCGCGAGCATGCGGAGTGTACGATTTACCTCGACCAACCAGCGGCGAGTTTGCTAACCGTGGCGTAATAGCAGTCCGACGCGTCAGCGAGGGAGTCAGGAATAACTTCAAGAATTTCGTCCAGCCTAAACTACCCATCATTCCACAGGGTGGCAGATGCGAAAAACAATGATTCTTACACTGCCCAAGCGAGTCGTTCATTTCGTGGTGCTCTTGGGCATCGTGTGGATTTCCGGTTGCAGCAAGGCCGAGCTTCCCGTTGTTGAAAAAAACAATACGCCGGCTGAAAATAAGAGTACACCGGTTGAAAAAAAGCCGGCAAAGAGCTGGTCGCTAACCACGCCGCCGGAAGCGAATCAAAAGGACGCCGTCCAAGTGGGGGAATTCGAGATCATCCCGCCAGCCGAGATGCTGCACATCCCGTCAGCGTCAAAACCAGGTAGTGAAACATTCGTCGGGCCTGTGCGCGAAGATAAAACCTATTTGACGATGACTGTGGGGTTTTATGAGTTACCCGCGGAGTTCAGGGGGGAAGTGGAGTTAGAAGATTTGCTCGAAGGCGCTTTAGAAGGCGTCAAAATTAAGCGCGAAGATCCTGTGATCGGCGAGATGGAGCGGGGCACGATCAATGGCGAGCCATTTATTCGCGCGCAGTGGTCAGGGATATCCAGAAATGATTCGCGGCCGGAACTGCGCGACAAAAGGTTTCATGGTCTGTTCTACATGGGCATGTTTGGCAACCAAGTGGTGCAAATACTTTATCAAGACACCGAACCCGATCACGCCGAGTCGCTGAAACTGGGCGAAGCCTCGGTGGCTTCGCTTCGCAAGGTGAAGTAGCTAGCCCGGCGGCGAGTTTGCTGACCGTGGCGTAAAAGGCAAAATGCCAACAATAGCCCATCGCGAGGGCGTTATTGACAGCGGGTGACAAAGCTTCTCCCAAGAAAAGAGTTTCTGGCAGTTTTCTCACTGCAATTGGGATGCCTTAAAAAAGAGGTTTTTTGATTCAAAAAGGTTAAACGGGTTTTGCAAATCCTGATAAAAAGCCAGTAGACTAATAGAGCAGTACTCTACTCTTTATCAGGCCAGTGAGTGTTGCCGATGTCTCGCGCGTGCCCAAGAATTTCTTCCCGCTCTGGTTTCACGCTAGTCGAACTGCTCGTCGTGATCGCGATTATCGGCATCCTGGTGGCGCTGCTGCTGCCCGCCATTCAAGCCGCGCGCGAAGCGGGCCGCCGCAACACTTGCATGAATCATCTCAAGCAAATCGCCTTGGCGGCGCAAAATCACAATGACTCGATGAAATCGCTGCCCACGGCTGGCTGGGGCTATGTCTGGATCGGCGATCCCGACCGCGGCTTCGGCCCGGCTCAACCCGGCGGTTGGCTGTACAATCTGCTGCCGTTTCTCGAAGAAAAAAATTTGCACGACCTGGGCAAAGGCTTGCCGTCGCAATCGGCCGCCAAAAAAGCCGCGGCCGCGATCATGCTGCAAACGCCGCTGGATGTCTTCAACTGCCCCACGCGGCGGCCGCTGCAAACCTACGAAACCAAATCCAACCTTCCCCATTTCCGTACGCCCAACTATAGCAACGAGGTGCTCTATGTCGCACGCACCGACTACGCGGGAAATGGCGGGTCAGTGTACAACAACCCTCCCGATGCGGGGCCCGGTAGCCATGCGGACGCCGTCAGTTCCACTTGGATCAACAATTTCAAAACATCGATGCAAAAGGGAAACGGGGTCTTCGCCGGCGGCAGCGTAGTCCGCTTGAGGCTAATCACCGATGGCCTTAGCCGGACCTTCTTCTGCGGCGAAAAGAAAATCAATCCCGTAAACTACACCAATGGCTTATCAGCCAACGACAATGAAACCCTCTACATGGGCTTCAACGGCGACATCATGAGCTGGGCCAACTTGAGCAATCAATACTTGCCCGAAGCCGACCGCGCGGGGAACGGCGATTCGGGCCAATTCGGCAGCGCTCATACCGCGGTATTTCAGATGGCTTTTTGCGATGGTTCCGTTCAGCGAATTCCGTATGAAACCGATCCGAACGTAACTATGTCTTTGGCGAATCGCAAAGATGGCAACACGGTGACTACTGGGATTTTCCAGTGAACCGTCCGGGCGAACCAAGGCAAGCTCGAAGTTCCAATAATGTAGCCAAGGTCGTAAGACCTTGGACGAGTGTACCCTGACGCGACGACTACTCCTCGACATCCAAAGTCTTACGACTTCGGCTACAAAAATTGCGGCTTCGCCGCGTTAGGAATAGGGAATGTAGTTCAGGGACGACTACTTATGTTGCGGCCAGGCGCAGGGAGCCTAAAGGGTCCTGAATTCTTACAAAGTTTCGGTCATCTGCACTAGCGAATCACCCCCCAAGTCAACCACAACAGCAATCCCGCCCGAACGCTCCAAGCGATCGTGCGCACCCAGTTGGTAACAACCAGGCGTTGCTGCGCCGCGGCATCGAACTCTTGCGAGAGCAACTCATGGCAAGGGACTTGCAGCCAAACTGTCGAGGCCCAGATCACCCCGACGAGGGCCAGTCCAACCCAACTCGACCACACGGGGAGATTCCACGGCTGAGCCCAGACGAACAGCGCGGCCGTGGCCAATTCCAGCAGCATCGGCGGGCCGACGACCCAACTCGTGAGCACGCGATGGCGTGCTTCGTAGCGGCAAAACTCGCCGCGGCCGATGCCGGCCATCAGCGGGTAATGCACCACTTGCACAAACCAAATCAGCCCCGTCATGAAGAGCGTGGAACCGAGTTGTATCAGGAATAACAGCCGCAGGAGTTGCTCGTTCATGTTGGTGGAGAAGTTGGTATAAATAATTGCGAGTCATTCGCAAGAGCGAGTTGCGCTTTAGTAGCCCGACGCGTCAGCAAGGGAGTTATTCGTGTTTTCACTCCCTTGCTTACGCCGCGGGCTGCTAAGGGCGAAAATTTACTTGCAGGTCCGAAGGACCGGCCGTATCTTCTGCATCAAAACGATTCGGTCGGCCCTTCGGGCCTAACGATTTTTCTCGCGCATGATCCCGGCCCTGCCGGGCCGGGCTATTTACGGTCGGTCCTTCGGACCTGCAAATATGGCGACGTTGCCTGACACATAGCCCCACTCACGATGGAGCGAGTACCTTGCCTTGTTCTGACATCGTGTTGCCTGCGACGTTCTCCACGATCTGGCGAGTCTTGTCATGGCGATAGTCGAACATGGCGGCAAGTTTGCGCCGTACCAGCCAGCCGCCGCACAGAAGTCCCAACGCGCCGAGCGGCACAACATACTCGACCTCGTCGCGCAGAATCGTTCCCCCCTGGCCATCGTCGAGCATGTGATGGCGATGGTACCAATAGGCAAACGGCCCGGACTCTTGCCGGTCAGCGAACAAGTGCGGCGGCTCGTATTCCGTATGCACGGCGATCCATTGCACGGGCAGGGGGCCCACTCGCCCGCGCAACACAACGCGGCTTCCGGGCACCAGCGAACCGGCCGATTCCGCCACGCGCATGTTCTCCCACGGCGGGATCAACTCGGTCAGCGCTGCCGGACTTTCATGAAACGCAAAGACCGTCTCGGGCGGCGCGGCGAGGCGCGACTCTTTGACAAACTGCTGCCGTAATGAACTGCTCGGCGCTGGCGATTTGCCCTGGTGCTTGAACGCATCGCGCAGAATCATGACAAACGGAATCCACCACAGCAGATCGTTGGTCAAGATCGTCAGCCCGAACAGCGGCGGGAATGTGCCTTGCCACAGCGCATACAAAAATCCTAGCGGGCCAAAGATCTTGCCCAACAAACCCACCAGCACAATCGGCCAATGCGTGCGCGAGTCGCCGGCGGCGATCAGATAGCCGATGCCGTACACGCCGACGATCATCCCGACGCATTGCCAAATTTCGGGATAATTGACGCGCGCGGCGCCGACCAAATCAAAAAGCAAATGCGGCCAGGTGATGATCAATCCGCCCCAGACAAGATTGTAAATCCCCGCGGCTACGAGCCAGTGACGCGCCCAAGCGGGCGAGGACGAAGGTGAGGAATCGGCGTTCATCATTGCGTACGATCTAAAGTTTTGGGTGCTGAATTTTAGCAGCCCGCGGCGTAAGCAAGGGAGTTATCCGAGTCTTCACTCCCTTGCTTACGCCGCGGGCTACTATTGGGAAAGGCACTTCTTTACCTTCTTCCTCCTTCCTTCTTCCCTTCGACTTCAACGCGCGCGCACCGATCCGAGGCCGCCATCGATGCCTAGGACTTGGCCCGTGACCCACGATTGCTGCGGGCTGAGCAGCCATTCAATTGCCGCGGCTACATCGTCCGGTTCACCGATCCGGCCGAGTGCGTGCATGGCCGTGGACATCTTCACGGTCGCTTCGTTGGCCGTCAAGCGCGCGGTCATCGGCGTGCGGACCAAACCTGGGGCGACGCAATTGACCCGAATGCCGCGCGGTCCGTAAGTGGCGGCGGCCGAAAGCGTGAGGCCGATGACGCCGGCCTTCGCGGCGGCGATCGCTTCGTGATTGGCCAAACCCAGCCGCGCCGCGGCCGACGAGACCAACACAATCGACCCGCCGCTGCTCTGCATCACTTTGGCGCTGGCCCGCGTGATGGCAAACGCGGTGGTCAGGTTCGCGGCCAGGGTATCTTGCCACTCGGTCTCGCTGGTCGAGTGCGCCGGCTTGAGTACGATCGAGCCGATGCAGTTGGCCGCGCCATCCACTCGGCCGAACAAAGCCAGCGCTTGCTCCAAGCAGGCATCGACTTCCTCGAAGCGCGTCGGATCGAGCACGCACGTCGCCGCGTTGAGCTCGTCGGCCAAAGGTTGCAGCCGTTCCTGGCTTCGGCCGGCGAGGAGCAGGCGTGCGCCTTGCGCGGCTAACTTGCGGCATAGACTTTGGCCGATCCCACCCGCTGCGCCAAAAACGACATAAGTCGGTTTCTCGGTTTCCATAGTCATCGTCGTCAATAATCCGGATCAGTCAAGCAAGGAGAAGAGGGACGTCGCAACGCGTCAGTAGCAGCGCCCTTCGTCCACAAAGCAGCAACCGCAAGATTCAGCGTAGCGCAACAGCCAAATCGCGCGCTTCGATCAACGCCCGGCATTCGGCGCAGGTATGAATCCGACTCCCCGTGCAGCAAACCAGATGCTCCGAGCAGTCCCGCGTTCGGCCGCATTCCCAACACACAGCGAGCACCAGCGTCGGTTGTTCCTGCGGCGGGCATGCGTTTTCAAATGTGTCCACGGGAATCTCTTGAAAGACAAAAACAGTCGTCTGGGCAGCGTGCGCGTGCCTGCAAAAAAATTTCGACTCCCTAATTGTAAACAGCCCGCGCCGCGCGAGTAGGCAGGAGCCATAAAGGCTAAAATGGTGTCAGCAACGAATGGCACCTTTTCTTATTCCCAACTCCAGATTGTGGAGCAAATCCCCGTACGTCGCGGTGACGTGAATTTTTGCAGGCCCAGGGGCTGTTCCGTCGGCCCTTGCAAGAACGGCAGCCGATAAAAAGGGGTCAGGCCCCTTTATCTGGTTTCTTGGGTCTGCCACGGGGGCGGAGGGTGGATTCCAGGCCGAGTTGTTCACTGGTCTTCTCCCGCCATTCCTCACTGCCGTAGGGACAGCCGCGCTGGACGCAGTGCCGCACCGCCGCCAGCTCCTTCTCGGTCAGCGCCGCGTTGACGTGCGTCACCCAGTTCGGCCGCCGCACGCAGGGCCAGGGTGCGAGCAACGATTGTTCCTCCGCCGTGCCGCGCAGCCAGCGATATAAACTTCCCCAGCGCCAGTCCTCGGCACGCTCGACTAGGCCCGCACGCAGCGCGTTGCGTTCGACGTAGCGTGCCACGGTATAGTAGTGCGGATCGTCTTCGACCGGGAACGACTTGAACCGGCCTTGATACAGGTGCCCCGTCCCTTCGGTGTGCCGATGGGCATGATAGCGCTGCGTATGCGTTTGCGTCAGCCAGCCGAGGAACCGCGAGAGTTCGCCGTCCTTGTACGGCCAGACGAGCATGTGCCAATGATTCGGCATCAGGCAATACGCCAACAGCCGTGTCCCCGTCCGCTCCACGGCTTCGGCCAGGATCCGCTCAAAGGCCTGATAGTCTTCGGCTTTATGAAAGATACGCATCCGCCCATTCGCGCGGTTGACCGCGTGATAGATGAACCCGCCGGCAGCAGCGCGCAAGGGACGTGGCATGAAGTAAGGTTAGCGGTTCGGAGACTAAATGTCAAGAAAAAGGGGCCTGACCCCCTTTCTCTCCCCAAAGGGGGGGTTGATTTTGGGCCAGGAGGTGTGTTCAGATGAATACTGTTTGTAAAGATGATGGCCGGGGTATGCGCGCAGGCACGTTGTGGGTCCCGCTCTCCGACCGGGACCTGGCGCGGCGTTTGACGCCGCGTGAGGACAAAGTTGGACTCGTCACGCGTCCCCCCGCACCAGGTCCCGCGGAGGACCGCGGGACCAACAGGCGGCGGATGATGAAAAAGCCCAGCGAATGTTGCCTCTCGAGGCAACACTCAAAAATCGGTCGGCGCGTGCTTTGTCCGGCTTCAACCTGACCGAGCGCGTGGCGGAGTGTGGTTTGTCGGCGGAATAATGATGATCGCTCCGAGCGGTGTTCCGTTAAACACGGACATTGGGAGCGCGCATCTTTGCGATTTTTCTGATTTTTTTCGTTCTTTTTGCGTTTTTTTCTGATTTTTTCGTGATTTTTTTGGTTTTTTTCGCGCGTTTCCGGCGTTTTTGTGCGGCTCGCGGGTGTTGCGCCGGGCGCAACACGAAAAAAATTGGCGCTGCCGGATTTGCAATTAGCCGCTGGCCGGACGGAGGGGGGAGTTGATGAGCATGAACTTTTTTTCGCCGGCCCCGGCCGGGAACACGACCGTCGCCATCCGCCGCACACCGGCGCCGCTGAGGGCCGTGATTTTCCCGACGCCGTACTCCGGATGCCGCACGACCATGCCGTGGACGAACGCCTCGGGCGAGATCCGCGGCGCGGCGGGCGGTTTGGCCAGGTCGGCCAGTTCCCTCTTCGCCGCAGCGAGCAGAGCCTCGCCGGTAACCGGTTTCGTTTCCGCTGTCCCGCCAAAGCCAAGGGGGTCACCCCCTTGGACGTCAGCCTCGAACGAGTTCGCCCCCAATTGGTCCGCCGTCGTCAGATTCCAACGCCGCCGCATTTCGGCCGCATCGGGCAGCGGTGCAGCCGGCGTCACCGGTTCGCTTTGCGGGCGATAGATTTGCGATTCGAAGGCCTCGGCCGCATGCTGGCTGTCGACGAAGCCGGGTTCATTGCTCCAGGTATCGTCGCGGATGTTCAGTTCGCTCTTGGGGAGCTCATGCAAGAAAATGCTCGGCACCGTCATCCGAATCGACCCGCGGAAACCGCGAGTCTGCGCCGTGCTCAGGTAGAGTTCCTGCTGTGCCCGCGTGATGCCGACGAAGAGGAGGCGGCGTTCCTCTTCGAGTTGCTCGGGCATTTGGCTAGAGCGTTCGTGCGGCAGGATGCCTTCCTCGACGCCGAGCAAAAAGACGGTCGGGAATTCCAGACCCTTCGCGGCGTGTAGCGTCATCAGCGTAACGCGGTCGCTCTCGGTGTCCCAGCCGTCGATGTCGTTGGTGAGGCAGGCCTGTTCGAGGAAGTTTTCAAGTCCGCCATCGTTGGGATGCTGCTCGTCGAACTCGCGCGCGGCGGTGAGGAGTTCCTGCAAGTTGGCGAGCCGTTCCAGATCGTCCGAGTCGCTCGACTCGCGTAAAGCAGCATCGTATTGCGTCAGCGAAAAGACATGCCCCACGATTTCCTCGACCGGCGCGTCGATGTGCGTCCCGAGTTCGTCGTACAGCGCGACGAACTTGGCGACACCGACAGCGGCGCGTTTGGTGAGACCCGGGATGAGGCCAGCCTGGCGCGCGGCGTCGAGCTGCGAGAGGTTTTGCGCCGCGGCATGTTCTTCGATCGCGGCGATCGTCGTTTTGCCGATCCCGCGCACAGGCGTATTGATGATCCGGCGAAACGCCACGGCGTCCCGCGGATTATTTAGGAGTTGCAAGTACGCGAGGATGTCCTTGATCTCGCGGCGCTGATAGAACTCGACGCCGCGCACCAATTGATACGGCACGCCCCGGTCGCGCAGCGCGTATTCGACCGAACGCGAGAGGGCGTTCATGCGATAAAACACCGCGTATTCGCGGGGATTTCTCCCGCCGCGGATGCCTTCGACGATCGTTGCGACAATCGCTTCGGCTTCGTGTTGATGCGACTGGTAACGCGTGAGCGCGACCTTTGCGCCTTCGGGATTGTCGGTGAAGAGATGCTTTGGTTTGCGTTTTTTGTTGTTGGCGATCAGCTCGTCCGCGACGCGGAGAATGCGCTTCGTGCTGCGGTAGTTCTGTTCGAGGCGCACGAGTTTGACCGTGGGGTAATCCTTTTCAAAGTCGAGAATGTTGCTCAGGTTCGCCCCGCGCCAACCGTAGATCGACTGATCTGGATCACCCGTCACCGAAAGATTTGGATAGTCAATCGACAGCCCGCGCACGATCATGTATTGAGCAAGGTTCGTGTCCTGATACTCGTCGACCAGGATGTAGCGATAACGTTGATCGAGCGAAGCACGAATCTCGGGCTGTTGCTGCAACAGGTTCGCCACATGCAACAGCATGTCATCGAAATCGACGGCATTCGCGAGCAGCAAGTGCTTTTGGTAGAGCGGGTACAACTTGGCGACGATCTGGCCCAGCGGATGGCCGGGGCGAGCTTCGTACTGCTCGGCGGAGACGAGACTGTTCTTGGCCCAACTGATGGCTTGATGAATACGGTCAGGCGTGACGTGCGTCAGTTCGATGTTGCTGTCTTTGATGACTTGCTTGAGCAGCGTCAGACTATCGCCCGAGTCGTAGATCGTGAAGTTTTGTCCGAGTCCGACCTGTTCGGCATAACGCCGCAGCAAGGTTCCGCAGAACCGATGGAACGTGCCGACCCAAACTTGTTCACCCGGCGCGAGGAGCATGAGCCGGCGTTTCATTTCATCGGCCGCTTTGTTGGTGAACGTGAGCGCGAGGATCGAGCGCGCGGGAACACCTTCGCGGAGCATGTAGGCGATGCGGTGCGTAACGACGCGCGTCTTGCCGCTGCCTGGCCCTGCCAGGATCAGGAGTGCCCCGTTGACGGTGGTGACCGCATCTTGCTGGGAGGCAGTCAGTCCGGTGAGAAGATCTTCGTGGGACAAGTAAAACCTCGTGATTTTCCGCACAATATGCGACTTTTTGACATCTTTGGTGAACGAACCTTCACCGGTCTTCCTAGTAAACCAGTTTCGCCTCGATCCGGCAACCGGTGGCCTGCTAGCCCCGTATGCTGTGCTAGCATCCGCGACTTTCCGGAAGATATGGAATTTGCTTTACACACGACAAAACGTCGGTACATTCCACACATCTTCACTTGACGCGATCATGGATTGATCAACCAAGCCGAAGACGCGAGTCCATGATGCGGCTCGCGGAACGAGTTCCAAAACTTTTTCGTCAGTGGCAATTTTCCTCCTCGCTCGTGTTCAGGGAAGAACACTCTATCAGACCAACGGACTGCCCGCGCATGTGCTGTTGTCTTGAGTCTGCTTCCCTTGCTCGCTAGCGGCGAAACGAATTGCCACACAATCTTCTTCTCATTGTTCGACTATTGGACCCACGGATCGGGTCCGGAAAGCGAAGTCTCACGATGCGTAAGCCCCTAATTGGAATCAATGCGGACTACCGTGCCTCGAAGAAGGACGCTCCGGCGTACTCATTCATCACTGCTGGCTACTACGACGCGATCATCAAGGCTGGCGGCATCCCCGTCATCCTGCCGCCCTACGACAGCGATGAGGACAGCGAACGCGTCCTCGACCTGCTCGACGGCATGGTATTCGTCGGCGGAGCGGACCTCGATCCCCGCCGCGATGGGTTCATGCTGCATCCTTCGATCCGCATGCTGGATCAACGCCGCGAAGAGTTTGACCGCGCCCTGATGCGTCAGATCGCCGATCGCCGGATGCCGCTGCTCGCCATCGGCGTCGGGATGCAACTGCTCAATATCTCGCAAGGCGGGAACCTGTACCTGCACCTGCCCGAAGACATGCCCAAGGCCCTGCCGCACAAGGATCCGCTCGACGCCGCGCATCGTCATGCCCTGCAAGTGGTGCCGGGCACGCTGATGGAACGCGTCTACGGCGACAGCGAAATCCGCGTCAATAGCATGCACCACATGGCCTGCGACGAAATCGCCCCGGGCTTCATCGTCACCGCCCGCTCGCCGGATGGGGTGGTCGAAGCGATCGAAAGCGTTCAAGAAGATTGGACCGCCATCGGCACCCAGTTCCATCCGGAATCGGACACGGCTTCGGCTCTGGATGTGCGGATTTTCGAAGAATTTGTTTTCAGCATCACCGGCGTGGAGATCGAGCTGAAGCTCGTGGCCTAAGCGTCACGCAGCGAAGCGCGTCAACCACACGATGGTGCTGAAGCATGAAGCGTTAGGCACAAATCAAGCGACGGAGCGCGGCGACTCTTCATGGATGATTACACGCAAGCCCCCGGATCGAGCGATCGGTCCGGGGGTTTTTTCGTAGCATGCTATTGCTGGCGCCGCAGTTCAAACAAATCAATAGTCTGCGACCGCCCATCCTTGGTTACAGGAATCCCTTCGCGTCGTTCGACACGGAGTCCGTTGCGCTCGGCGGCGGCGGGAAAATCCTTGGCCAGCATGCGCTGAGGGTCCGTGAGCAAACCCAGGCCGCTTGGCGAGAGGGAATATGCCATGCACTTGGCGACCAGATCGCAATACGGCTTTTCGTAGAGGACGTCGCTGGCGATGACGACATCGAAGTTTTTCAGATCCGCCGGGTAGTCGCGCCAATCGACCATTCGCTCGACGGGGATCGGCAGACCATTGAGCGCGGCGTTCAATTGTGTGAACTGGCCGGCGTCGGCGTAGTAGTCGGTCGCGGTGACGTAAAAGCCCTGCTTCGCGGCGATACAGGCCACATAACCCACGGCGCAGCCGAGTTCGAGCAACGTTCGGCCTTCGCCCTGTTCGCGCAGCAAGCGTGTCGCCATCCCGAGCGCGCTCGGCCAAACATCGGCCCAATACGGCAAGCGGCCGTCTTGGTTGAATTCCTCTTCGCTGATCAGCTCGTCAACGCTTTTGGGCCGCACCATTGTGAGCTCATGCCCTGGCAATCCAAGCGGGCCTTTGCAGAGTTCGTACCGGCTCGCGAGTTCGTCGCTGAGCTTTTCCCAATGATCGAGCGAATGAGAAGACATTATGAGTTTTGCAAAACGTGTGAATCGCAGTGTTAATGAACTGATAGGCAAAGCCCAGGGGTTCACCCCCTGGGAGCATTTTTTAGCCTACTCCTTGGGAGCTTCGCGCAGCGCACAGAGACAAAACTCTTGCCGGTTGTGGCTCAGTTGCCGGGCGCGGACCGACTTGTAGCCCCACGATTTCACGCGGGCGAGGTGCTTCGGAATCTTCGCCGCGAGTTCCCACTCGGGCAGCTTGATCGTCATGAGCAAGCCGGCGATGCGAACATGCTGATTCGTGACGATTTCTTCGACGGTGTCGAGCGTGTAGTCGGGCGCGACGTTGAGATCAGCGGTCAACCACTTCACGCCGCGGAGGCGAGTCTTTTTGATTTCACTGCCGCGCATCCGCCAGTGCGAGAATTTTTTGTTGGCCAGGAGCGATTCATGCATCTCGGCCGGATCGACGCCGATGACTTTGAGACCCATTTCGAGCAAGGCCTGGCTCGCGCCGCCGGGTGAGCTGCCGATTTCAATCACGGTGTCGCCCCCTTTGACAGGCCAGCGAAACGTCGTGATCCCTTCGCGCATTTTCAGGTACGCCCGCGAGACGATCGACTCGTCCATTTCGGCGGCGTAGATTCCGCCCGGCCAGCGCGACCACGGTTCGCCGCGGCGGATCGTGTGCCAGCCGAACCACCACTCGCCCGGCTCGACCATGACGACGTCGAGGACGCGTTGACCAGCCCGCAATGCGGCGGTCTTTCCCGCTTCATCGCGAATTAACAACTCCGCCGTTAGTTCGGCGAGCAGCGCTTCGCGCGCCCCGCGCGATTCTTCGGTCTCACCCGGCTCGAACCCGCGATGGCCGACGGGTGCCGGATCGCGCGGCCAAACATGGAGCTGTTGGAATGGAGCAGGTGCGGCTTGCTGCAGTTCCTTGACCAAGGCTTTGACCAACTCCGCGGGTGATTCGCTTTCGTCAGTCACCTTGCCGAGCGACCAGCACCACTGGCGGGCGAAGAGACTGGCAAACGAAAAGTTCGAAGCCTGAGAAAGTTCCGCCGGAACCTTGAATGTGACGAAGCCGGGACGAGAAAAGCTGGCTCGGAACTCCGGCCGGCTCGTGGCGAGTTCCGCTTTCAGAGCCTTTTCGGCGCCGCGCTGACAGGTGACGAACAAATACGCGGCGTCGGACATGGGAACTTACAAAGAGATTCGAGCAATACAAAGCGTTAAAGAGAGCTAAATCATAGTTGAAATGGCTGGCTTCCGACAGGAGCTTGCGGTCGATTGCTGAATGCAGTTTTGACTCCGTGGCTTACGCCGCGGGCTTTGATTTACATCAGAATCTCTTTTATTACATGACCGTGGACGTCTGTTAAGCGGTAATCGCGGCCGCTGTAGCGGAACGTGAGTTTCGTGTGGTCCATGCCGAGGAGATGCAGGATCGTCGCATGCAGGTCGTGCATTTGCAGCTTGTTCTCGATCGCCTTATAGCCGTATTCATCCGTCGCGCCGTAGGTCATGCCGCCGCGTACGCCTCCGCCAGCGAGCCACATCGTGAAACCAAACGGGTTGTGGTCGCGGCCGTCGCTCCCTTGCGCGAAAGGCGTTCTGCCGAACTCGCCGCCCCACACGACGAGCGTCGAATCCAGCAGACCGCGCGCCTTCAGATCTTGCAGCAACCCGGCAATTGGCTGATCGGTCGCGCGGGCATTGGTCTCGTGATTCCTCTTGAGGTTGCCGTGCGCGTCCCAGCGATCATTGCCGCCGATTGACGGGCAAGTTAGTTCCACGAACCGCACGCCGCGTTCGACCAGCCGCCGCGCGAGCAAGCACTCGCGGGCGAAGATTTTCGTCTGCTCGTATTCGGCATCCATGCCGTAGAGCTTCGTGGTCGCTTCGCTTTCTTGCGAAAGGTCCGCCGCCTCTGGCACGGCGGTTTGCATCTTGAAGGCTAGCTCGGCGTTGGCGATTGCCGCTTCGATGGCGTCGTTCTTGCCCGTTTGAGCAAGCAGGCCTTGGTCCAATTGCTTGATCAACGCGAGTTTGTTCTGTTGCGCGGCGGCTCCCCTTTCCAAAGGCGAAATGTTGGCGAGGGGCTGGTTTCTCGGCTGGAAGATCGAGCCTTGGTAACTTGCTGGGAGAAAGCCGCTGCCGAAGCAGTCCATCCCGCCGGGGGGGATCAGACCGCCATTGATGACGACAAAACCCGGCAGGTTCTGCGTCTCGCTGCCGAGTCCGTAGCCGAACCAGGCACCCATGCTCGGGCGGCCTTGCAAGCCGCTGCCGGTGTGGAGGAAATAGTTCGCGGCCGTATGTTCGGAGAACTGGGAGGTCAAGGAACGAATCACGCACAGGTCATCCGCGCACTTCGCGACATGCGGAAAGAGATCACTGACCCAGAGACCGCTTTGGCCGTACTGGTTGAACTTCCAGGGACTGCCGAGGGTGTTGCCGTTGTTGTCGAACTGCGTCGGCTCCATCTTCATCTTGAACGGCTGACCGTGTTCCTTGGTCAGGAGCGGTTTCGGGTCGAACGTGTCCATCGACCCCGGTCCGCCGTCCATGTAGAGAAAAATGACGCTCTTGGCCTTCGGGGCGTAATGCGTTGGCTTCGGCGACCAAGGGCCAGTCTCCGAAGACGTTGCGGCGTTTGCTGTGGCTTGTCCAAACAGTGCAGCCATCGCCAATGCACCGAAACCGTTGGCGGAACGGAGCAGCATTTCGCGGCGGCTGAGCGGGGAATGAAAGTGGTGGCAGTGCATAGTTTTTTCTTGATGTACTACTAATCAAGCCAAAGCCAAGGGGCTCGCCCCCTTGGAGCATTTCTACGGCACAAACAAAAACTCTTTGCTGTTCACCAGCACCTGGGCCACGTCGGCCCAGAGTTGCGAATTGGACTCGATCTTGTTCGCGGCGATCCCGAGCGTTTCGGCTTGAGTTTGCAGGAGCTTCTGCAATGCCTTGACCTCCTCGTCCGAGGGTTTGCGGTTCCAAGCCAACTCGCACATCCGCGCGAGCTTTTGATCGGTGGTCTTGCTCTTGTCCGTGAGGACGCGTTCCGCCCAGCGTTCGCATTGCTGACGCACGAACGGATCGTTGAGCAGGATCAGCGCCTGCGCCGGGACATTCGAGACGTTGCGGCGGCCGATGGCGCTCGTTGGCATGGGCTTGTCGAAGGCCATTTCCAAGGGCGAGAGAAAGTTTCGACGCACGGTCAGGTAAATCGAACGACGCCCTGCTCCATCGAGCGGACCCGACTCGCCGGGCCGGCCTCGGCCTTGCATGAACGGCGTCAAATGAGTCGCCACGCCGGGACCATACATCTTGGTATCGAGCTTGCCGGCAAGTTGTAGCAGCATGTCGCGGAGCGCCTCGCCCGTGACGCGTTTCATGCGCTGCTTGTGCAGCAGATCGTTGCCCGGGTCGCGTTCCTCGCCCGGCGGATTGCTCACGGCCGAGAGTTGATAGGTGCGGCTGAGCATCATCCGCCGCAGCATGCGTTTGATCGAATAATTGTCGCGCTGAAAATCGGTGGCCAAGCGGTCGAGCAATTCAGGATGGGTCGGCGTTTGGCCAAGGACGCCGAAGTTGTCCACGGTTGCAACAATGCCTCGTCCAAAGAGATGATGCCACAAGCGATTGACGATCACGCGCGAGAAGAGCGGACTTTTTGGATCAGTCACCTGCTCGGCCAATTCCAAACGCCCGCAGTGACCTGCAGGAAAAGCCGCTGGTTCCTTGCCCAAGAGTGCTGTCAGGTATTGCCGCGGCACGATTTCGCCGAGCGTTTTTGGGTTGCCGCGGACATAAACCGGATCGTTCCACGAGTCGCCATCGGCGGCGGCGAGCGCTTGTTGCAGCGGCGGAAGTTGCTCGACTAGGCGTTTGACCTGCGCTGCATTTTCTTGTAACGCCGTTTGCAACTCGGCAACATCCGCAGCCTCGGACGGAATCAATTGATGTTTGTTGAGCCAAGCGAATAACTCCCAGCGCGGACCCGTGAGACGTTTCTCGCGGGCGGCCGAGATTGTGCTATTCAGCGCTTTGAGATAACGCTTGGCCCAGCCATTGGGTGTCTTGAGTTGATCTCGGTCGTAGGTGAGCAGGAACAAACTTTCGAGCCCGCGCTCGTAACCCTCCGCGCTCGGGGCCGTATCGCGGACTTCGGCAAACGCGATCCAGCCATCGCCGTCGTCGATGAGTTCCAAGTGCGCTCGCTGTCCGGCGTATTTTTTCAAATCGCCGCGTTGATGATGCCAGTGCCAGGCTTCGTTCTTAACGTCAAAGTGCAGGCCTTTGAAAAGCAGCCCGTTGTATGTATCCATTCGATACCCATCGACGATCAAGCGCACGCGGGCATTCTTTCCGGCAATGCGATAATGCAATTCGCCCGACTCGGGAATTAAAAACGTCTTGCTCCGTAGCACACCGCGCAGCGCCGGATGAATCCGGCGAGTATCAATCGTCCCAGGACGCAAAAGCGGTGTATCCTTGTCTCCGAGGGAACGGTCGCCGACGAGCACTGTTTGATCGCCAAAGGCTTGCCCGTTGGCGAACCACGAGACGCGCAGATCGCGCTCGCGCGTGTTGGGGAGCACCGGCAGGGTATGCAAGTCCTTGGTTCGTGTGGTGGGGACTTTTTTCTCCGCGGGCGGCGCTTTGGCCGCGAGATCGGTCCAAAGCTGCAAGCCATCTTTCCCCTCCAACGCCATGCGGGCGAACCAACCGGGATGTTCGGCGCTTTTCGTTTCAGGATCGCGAATCGCAGCGAGCCATGCTTCGATCCGCGCGGCGGGGACATTTTGCTCGGCGGCGGCTTTTTGGATTTCCTGCGGTGTTGGCTTCGCCCCGAGAGCGACGACGACTTCGAGTTCTTTGGACAACTGTGTTGCTGCGTCAGCAGGGAGCTTGCTCCAAAGCTGCAAGGTTGCTTGACGAGTGACGGCCACATGCTGCTCCAACTCCGCGGCAGTGCGGCGATGAGCATCGTGCGGATCAAGGTACGCGACCTGTTCCCGCGTACTTCGCAAGATGCCGGACAGCGCGTAGTAATCGCGTGTGCTGATGGCATCGAATTTATGATCGTGGCAGCGTACACAGGCCACGGTCACGCCGAGGAATGTCTTGCTAAAGACATCCAGCATATTGTCGATGCGGTCGGCTTCGTGGACGCGAACATCGACCGGGGCGTGGGTCTGTTCGCCAAAGTACCAAAACCCGGTCCCGACGATCGATTCATTGAGCCCCGTGGCCGGATCAACGCGCGGCTTTTCCAGCAGGTCGCCCGCAATTTGCTCACGCGCGAACTGATCATAAGGCACATCCGCATTGAAGGCTCGAATCACATAATCGCGATAGCGGTAGGCTTGCGGAATCGCGTAGTCGAACTCGTGGCCATAAGTTTCGGCATAGCGCGCAAGATCCAACCAATGCCGTGCCCAATGTTCACCAAAACGCGGCGAGGCGAGCAACTCATCGACATATCGTGCCCAATCGGCGGCTGTACCCGTACGCAAAAACTCCGGCGGCTTCGTGGGGTCGGGGAGTAAACCCGTCAGGTCATACGCCGCGCGGCGGACCAACGCGTGTCGTTCGGCTACTACGGCTGGCGCTATCCCTTGTTGCTCCAACTTGGCGAGAATGAAGCGATCGAGCGGATCCGTGCAACAGTCCGGTGATTTGACTGCGGGCAGGGCTGGATCCGAGATCGGCTGCCAGCACCAATGCGCTTGCTTCCGCGCTTCGAGGTCAAACTTTTTGGTGTTAGTGCCGTTCTTTTCTGTCTCTGGTGTCCAGGGCGCGCCTTTTTCGACCCAAGTCGTGAGAATAGCGATCTCCTCGGGAGGGAGTTTATTCTTGGGCGGCATCTGATAGAGTTCGCCGTAGTTGATCGTGTCGATGAGCAAGCTCTTCTTCGGATCGCCGGGAACGATCGCCTTGCCCGAGTCGCCCCCTTTCATCGCGGCGGCGTGCGAATCGAGCCGCAGTCCTCCCTGCGGATCGGCTTTCTCGGCGCTATGACATTCGTAACAACGTTTGACCAAGATCGGCCGGACTTTGGACTCGAAGAATTCGAGATCGGCCGCGGCGAAGGTCTTGGCCTCTTGTTTTTCGTTCTCTGCCGCGCGCGCTTGCACGGCCAGCACCGCGAAAAGGATCAGCGAGAGACGAAGCGCGACGGTCATACGTTGACAGCAAGAGATAACAGGAGAATGCATGCTGATAGCAGCAAGCCGTTCCAAGGCAGGACTATTATTGTAACCGCGGCGAGGAATGTCCGCCAAATAGAATCTACAAATGACTTATCAAATATTTGGCCTGTTTTTCGTGCCGCACGAGCGGACTATGTCCGCAGCGCCTGAGCACGCGCAGGGAGCCAAAAGTGGTAAAGGTATTCAATCTTTTCAATTTGATAGCCGCCATTTTCGTAGAGTCGGCAGGCCGCAACATTTTGCAACTGCGTCACGACCTGGGCGGTTTTCGCGCCATGGTCCAGCATCCAGCGGTCTGACGCCTCGATTAGCCGTTGGCCGAGTCCTCGCCCGCGTTGTTGCTCACTCACGGAGATCAACCCGATCTGCCCCAGCTCCCCTTTCATCGAGATCGTCACCATGCCCAGGGGGATATTTGCCCCATGCTCTTGGACAACGAGCACGATATCACTCAGTTCGCGCGCGATGCTGCGCCGCATCCAGATTTCGTAGAGCGCGCGAAATTTCTCGGGCGCGATCCGCGGATCGAGGGCAAAGCGGCTGCAGAGTCCCGCCGCGACACCCAACTCGATCAGCTCGTCGGAATGTTTCCCGGCTTGCCATTCAATGATCTGATATTTGCCGTCATTTGGCGGAACGGGATTTGGAAGAATCGTTTTCGCGTAGGTTGTCTTGCGATCAATCAGGGTGCCCCGATACTCGCGCAAACACAACTCGCTTTGATCGAGCTCATCACAGCTGGCCCAATAAACCAACTGGTAATGTTGCTTCTGTGCCGCTTGCAACAAACGCGCCAACGCTGCGGAATCTAGTTCCGAGTTGCTAATCGAAGCAACAGGATAGCCAAAATGTTGCGTATCCCAAGCACGGTGATCAAGTGACAATTCGGGCATCAAGCGGAAGCGTTGATAGATGAAAGGAAAGTGTGCCTAAGCTGCTTTGCGTTCTCCCAAGGTTTGCCGGGCATACTGCTTGATATGAGTGACGACCGAGAGCTGATCCTGCTCACTGAGATCGTAGTAAAACGGCAGGCGGACCAAACGCTCGCTTAATTGCTCGGTCACGGGCAGATCTCCCTGGCGATATCCAAAGCCCAAGCCGACCGGAGCGGTGTGCAGCGGGACATAATGGAACACGCTCATGATTCCTTGCTGGCGCAGATGATCGATCAGTCCCGCGCGAGCTTCGAGATTCGGCAACAACAGATAGAACATATGGTGGTTCGTCTGGCAGTGAGCGCCGACGCGGGGGAGGCGAACCAAGCCGGCTGTTTCCAGTTCGCGAAGCTGAGTCAGATAAAACTCGTAAATCTCGCGGCGGCGGTCGGCGATGGGCAGCAATTGCTCTAACTGGCCGTACAGGAAAGCGCTCGAAATTTCGCTGGGGATGTAGGAGCTGCCGACATCGACCCAGGTGTATTTATCCACCATGCCGCGGAAAAACCGGCTGCGATTGGTCCCCTTTTCGCGGATGATTTCAGCCCGTTCGAGGAACCGCTCGTCGTTGACGCAGAGCGCGCCCCCTTCGCCGCAGATGTAGTTCTTGGTCTCGTGAAAGCTGTAGCATCCCAAATGCCCAATCGAGCCGAGCGACCGACCGCGATAGGACGCATTCACTCCTTGCGCGGCGTCCTCGACGACGAACAAATTGTGCCGCTCGGCGATCGCCATGATCGAATCCATTTCGCAGGCCACGCCCGCATAATGCACGGGCAGAATCATCTTGGTGCGCGGCGTGATGGCCGCTTCGATCAGCGTCTCGTCGATATTGAGATTGTCCCGGCGAATGTCAACGAACACCGGTTTGGCACCCAGGCGCGCCACGGCATTAGCGGTTGAGACGAACGTGTACGAGGGGAGAATGACTTCATCGCCCGGACCAACGTCGCACAACATGGCCGCCATTTCGAGCGCCGCGGTGCAAGATGGCGTGAGTAGCACATGCGGGATGTCAAACGCCTGCTCCATCAGCCGCGCGCATTGCTTCGTGTAGTAGCCATCGCCCGCGATCTTGCCCTGGGTCACGGCTTGCGCGATGTAAAAGAGTTCCTTACCGGCAACAAATGGGCGATTAAAGGGAATCGTAACCGACATGCGTGTAGCTTCCTTGCTTGGGCGATCGGCGAATCTAGGTGACGATCAAACTAGGGTCGAGTCGTTCGACCGCTGAGGCTCTATACTTAACACAAACGCGTCAGCAAAAGCCGGTCGAACTCTAACCGAAACGATCCATTCAACCAACTGCAATTTGAGCGATTTTCCCGATGAATATGCGGACCTATTGCTCCAGTGACAAACTGGTCTTGGCGTGAAAAGGTGGTAGCCGCATAATTTCGCCCGCATTTTGAAATCCCAGTAGGCAGCTCTCGTTTGGCAGGATGCTAGCAGATGAACCCAATAATTTTTTCGATACCCGGAACAGAACACTCTTCCGAGAAAGTCGGCGAATTGATTCCCGGCATTTCCATCTGTGTGCCGGTCTATCGCAGCCGCGAGACACTGGTCCCGTTGATCGAAGAAATCGCGAGGGTCTTGCCAACGATCACCGATTGCTTCGAAGTCCTCTTGGTCGAAGACGGCTGTCCCGAGCAGAGCTGGGATGTCATCGAAAAACTTTCGGCCAAGTATCCGTGGGTGCGCGGCATTCGTCTGCTGCGGAATTATGGTCAGCACAATGCTTTGTTGTGCGCGATTCGCGCGGCGCGTTGTGAAACGATCGTGACGATGGACGACGACCTGCAGCATCCGCCCGAGGAAATTTCGAAGCTGATCGCCAAACTCAACGAAGGCCATGATGTCGTTTATGGCACACCCCAGGAGATGTCGCACTCGTGGTGGCGAAATATCACGTCGAAACTAACGAAAGGCGCCTTTGCGTTGGCGACGGGCAACAAGAACATCAAGGACATCAATGCGTTTCGCGCGTTTCGAACGAAGTTGCGCCTGGCGTTTTCCGACTTTCGCTCGCCGCAGTTGCAAGTCGATGTGCTGCTCTCGTGGGGAACCCGCAAATTTACGACCACGACAGTACGGCATGAATCGCGCAAGGTCGGCAACTCGAACTATACCATCAGCAAACTCATCAACCACACGATGCTTTTGTTAACGGGTTACAGCACCGCCCCCTTGCGACTCGCCAGTATCGTCGGCTTTGCCTTTACGATCTTTGGCGGAATGATCCTGTGCTATGCCGTGGGCCGGTATCTGGTCGGCGGCAGCATCCCCGGGTTTCCGTTTCTGGCCGCGACGATTTCCATCTTTAGCGGGATTCAGCTCTTTATCTTGGGGATCATCGGCGAATACCTCGCACGGATGTTCAATCGCAGCCTTGATCGCCCGACGTACGTCGCGCAATCGGAAATCGGCGGCCAAGAGATGGGCCAAGCCCGCGATGAACTCAAGAAAGCGGCGTGAGTTAATTTTGTGTGTCAAGCATTAAGCTTAGCATGCGTTGATATTCTATCTCATATGTAGTCATGCAGAGCCTAACCTAGTAGTCCGTCTAACGATCAATGTCAGCCCGAAAATGAATTTGGGAGGGTGAGGCTCCTGCCGAACCGTTTCATTTACATGACATTTGTTTGATAGACGTTGCAGCAGTACGAAACAAAGGGACAAGGCGCAAGCAAACAGGGGACTATGTCGAGGACCGGTGGCTCGCGACGCGACGAATGAGTGAAAAACGCACGAATACCACGAGTTGCCGAGTACTATGGCTTCCTCCGTTCCAGCCATGTTGATCGTGTTCAAGCCCGCTACTTCGATAACATAACGCTCACAGATCGCTTTTTCACCAAACGCGGCAAAGCCGCAATAGGCCTCCATTTTAACCCGCCGCGTAAGCAAGGCAGAGTTCACGTCGATCCTGTAAAACTACTTCGCAAAATCCTAGGAAGTTTCTCGGTAAGTAACTACTCGGCCCCAAGCAGCCAGTCGAGGAATGGATGCAGCTCGATTCAAAACCGCTGGGCGCATCATGGCATTAACTCAAGATCAATACAGAATAGCGCGTGGCACAAAACCAACCCCCTATTCTTAAGGACTTTGCGGAAATTCGCAGATTCACTCTTCCCGCGGAGAAACGGGGGGCCATTAGAGCACTTGGTGGTTTTCAGATGAAATGCGGCTAAAATAGGAGTATGAAACTTCAAGCTCTTGCCATCTTCACGATTTGTTTTAGCCCATTGCACTTAGCCGCTGCCGAACTGCAGCGCTTCGAGTTCACCGATCGCCAGATGGGGATGCCGGTGCGGGTGGTGATGTATGCCGAAAGCCAAACGCAAGCTGATGCCGCGGTGAAAGCCGTCTGGGCAAAATTCTCCGCCATCAACGCCATTGCCAGCGATTACCAAGACGACAGCGAGATCATGCGGCTCAGCCGCAAGTCTCCGATGAAGCCGAGCGAGGCGATTCCGATTAGCGATGATCTGGCGGCGATGCTTGGGTTCGGCCAGCAATTGGCCGAGTGCAGCGACGGGAGTTTTGACCTGACCATCGGGCCGCTGACGCAACTCTGGCGCAAGACGAAACGCTCGCGCAAGCTCCCCGAAGAGGATGTCCTCCGCGCCGCGCGCGAGGCAGTCGATTATAAGGCGTTGGTAGTCGGCAAAGATACCGACACGGGCAAAGCGGTTGCCGCTTTGCTCAAACCGAACATGCGGCTCGATCTCGGCGGAATCGCGGCTGGCTACGCCATCGATCAATCGCTGGCCGAACTCAAGCGGCTCGGCATCGATCGCGCGATGATCGATTCGAGCGGCGACATCGGCTGCTCGGGTCCGCCGCCAGGTGAGCGCGGTTGGCGTATCGGCATTGCGCCGCTCAACCCCAACGCTCCGCCCAGTCGCTATGTGCGGCTGAGCAACGCGGCACTGACGACCTCGGGTGATGCGTACCAACACATCACGCTCGACGGCCAGCGGTACTCCCACATCGTCGATCCAAAGACAGGGCTTGGCTTAACTCGTCCTGCAGCAGTCACGGTGATCGCTCGCGATTGCATGACGGCCGATGCACTGGCGACGACAGTTTGCGTCCTGGGACCCGAGCGAGGCTTCAAGCTTCTCGAAAAGTATCCCGGCAGTGATGCGATCATGCTCCTGGCTCCGCTCCGCACGGACGAAAATCCCAAGATCGAAGTCCACGAAACGCCGGGCCTGAAGAACTACGAGGAAACTCCGACGCCGGCTCCGGAGAAGTCGGAAGCGAGCAAAAACTAGCGTACTCCTTTGCAAACATACTCGTTTCGCGGCGACTCGCCGTGAAACGGATAAAAACTATTTGTACTTTGCAGCGAATTATCCGTCATAACCGAACCGGACGGACAATAAGGGTGTCCTGCATTCGAATCCTTGCCAATTCAGCGAAAGCAGGCCCTTGACAGCCAGAGGCTAAAATCCACAATAAATGATCCTTCACGGGACACTAGGGCAACCTAGTGTTTGTGTCTGCTTTGACCGAGTACGGTCCTTAGCAGCAGTTTCCGCGCACATAGCTCAGTTGGTTAGAGCGCCACCCTGATAAGGTGGAGGTCCCAAGTTCGAATCTTGGTGTGCGCAGTAACAATTTGCCGGAGTACCGGCTTGTTTGTTTGTCAGAGTACCGACTGGCCGAATACGGACGGTCAGTATTTGATTTGCCGGAGAAGCGTCTGGCGGAGTACCGCCGGAACAGTGTTGT
Source organism: Pirellulales bacterium (assembly GCA_041736895.1). Classification (GTDB taxonomy): domain Bacteria; phylum Planctomycetota; class Planctomycetia; order Pirellulales; family JALHPA01; genus JANRLT01. The sequence continues at coordinate 17,211 of JBGSSS010000120.1, read as the reverse complement.
CGAAACTGCTGTATAAACTTCAAGGCCGTACTCGGCCCAAGCAAATACTGCCATGGGGATGTAGCTCAATTGGGAGAGCACCTGCTTTGCAAGCAGGGGGTTGAGGGTTCGAGCCCCTTCATCTCCACTCGAAGTAAAAGGCCAGGCGATTCCGCCTGGCCTTTTTCGTAGCTGTAGGTGCGGCTGTGCCGCACAAACGCAGCAGCCTGTTCGCAGCGAAAGCTTGGGCAGAAGACCTGACTTCGCCCGCGTTTGCTGACTGCCGAGCTTAATCGACTTGGCAAATCCGCTCTTTGCCCGGCACAGCCGGGCCTACAGCTACTTCTCGCGCGGTCTCCATTCGCGCCCATCGTGCCAATCCAGACCGCACCAGAAACACGCCTGATCGTCCGGAGCGCGCAAGATGCGTTTGCAACGTTGGCAACGCGCGATCCTCACACGCTCGGGCTGCGCCAGGAGGAGCTTCAGCGCCGCGCGCTGACGATAGGGATCAGTGCCGTTAGCCAGATCCAGATTGATCGCCAGATCTTGGCTCCGCGTCGCGGGCAACTCTTGCAGCGGCAACCGCCGCGGTGATGACGATGGCCGCTCGGCTAACAGTCGTGCCTGGATCACTTGGCCCACTTCTTGTTCGCGCGGCGTCATGAGATGCGCGTAGTTGGACCAGATATATTGCGTCAGCTCTGTTTCTTCGTTGTAACACATGGTCGCCGTCATGGCAGAGTCTCCGAAAGTTCGCGAAACTCTAGGCAAAATCGCGTTTTGACGCGAGAGCAGTCAGAACTCGCTCCTATCGCTTAGTCGCAAGCGAGTGGTTGCTGGTTCACTACCCACCCGCTTGCGTCATAGCGATCACAACTGACGTAAGCTTGCCGGTTCTTGCTAGCGACCGCTATACTGCCCGCAACTTCTCTCTAGGCGGCGGGAAAACAACATCTCTTCTCAAGGACACGGCGTCATGGACAAAACAACTCAAGCGGGTCTCGCAGAATTTTTTGGCACGTTTACGCTCGTCTTTCTTGGCGCTGGAGCCGGGGCGTTGGCCTTGCCGGGCGACCAAGCCAACAACGTCGGGTTGCTAAGCGTTGCCATGACCCACGGCATCGCCCTCATGTTCATCATTTATACCTGGGGCTGGATCTCGGGCGCGCATGTGAATCCAGCGGTGACACTCGGCGTATTGATTTCGGGCAACATTTCGCTGGGCAAGTCCGTGATGTATTGGATTGCACAATTCGCCGGCGGTGCCGCAGCCGCGTTTCTCTTAGTCTATCTTCTCGGCTCAGATAGCAGCATCGGACAAACAATAGGCAAGTTCACGCCCGATGTCGTTGGAAAAGAGACAGCCGATCCGGTCAAAGTCATTGTCATCGAAGCCGTGTTGACCTTCTTCCTCGTCTGTTCGGTTCTTTCGAATGGCATCGCCGGCAAGAACGGCAGCCTCGTCGGGGTTGCCATCGGCTTTGTCCTTATTGCCGACATTTTGTTCGGGGGTACGCTGACCGGAGCGAGCATGAACCCAGCACGAACGTTTGGTCCAGCTCTCGCCAAGCAAAACATGGGTTATGTGTGGCTCTATATCGTCGGTCCCGCGATTGGCGGAATCGCGGCAGCTCTTGTATACGGCGGTGTCTTTTTGGCCCCGGAAGCCGCTTCGCTGGATGATATTCAGAAGAACAAAAAGCGTTAAGCGGAGATTCGCTAATCCTGGCGCAGGGGTTGTTCCCTGCCCAGGATCGTGAATAATGGTTTTCGCATAATTCGCAACGACAGTTTCCCGCCTCTCTTTCCCACCTTGCTATGAATCGTATTTCTTACAACACAGCGCTTGCCTGTGCGCTCGCGCTCTCAATCGTTGGGTGTAACAAGAAAAAACCGGCCGAGCTCCAACCGAGTGTGACGCAAGGCAAACCTGCGGTAGAAACACCCGCAAAGCCAGGCGATTCGAAGTCGGGTGAAACCAAGCCGGGGGAAACGAAGGCCGGAGAGACCAAGCCGGCTGAAACATCAAAGCCAGCAGATCCCGCCGCGACTCCGGAAACCAAACCGGCGGAACCGAAGCCGATGGAAGCAGCAAAGCCAGAGGTTCCTGGCCCAACAAAGGACGCTGAGCCAGCACCGGCAACACCGCCAACGGAATCGAAAGTGATACCCGCAGAAGCGTCGGTAGAAGTCTCGCTCCTCGATCCAGCGCTTACCGCCGGAATTCCCGGCGAGGGGCCGCTGACCGACGAACAGATCAAAGCCTGGCTCGACAAGCCCGAGAATCACGCCGTGATCAAGCCGATCTTGCCACTCGGGCTCGACAAAGGAGCCGGCCAAGAAAAGGGTCTCAAGGAAAACCCGCTGACCAGAGCCAAGATCGAACTCGGCCGGCAGTTGTATTTCGACACGCGGTTGTCGAAGGACAACACGGTGAGCTGCGCGAGTTGTCACCATCCCGACACGGGTTATGCCGCGAACACGCGCTTCGGGGTGGGCATCAACAAGCAAGAAGGGGGCCGCAATTCGCCGACCTCATACAACCGGATTTTGAGCGACCTTCAATTCTGGGACGGCCGCGCTGCATCGCTCGAAGAGCAAGCCAAGGGCCCGATCCAAAACCCCATCGAAATGGGGAACTCGCACGAAGTCTGTGTCAAAACCGTCGGCGAAATCCCCGGTTATAAGATTCAATTCGAAAAGATCTTCGGCGGCCCGGCGAACATCGACAACATCGCCAAGGCGATCGCCAGCTTCGAGCGCGCCGTGGTCACTGGCCCCTCGCCGTTTGACTTCAACGAAGTGCTGATTGGTTTTAAGGGCGAAGACGAAGAAGATATCAAAGCCGACCCCAAGCTCTGGGCCAAGTACGAAGGCGCGAAGAACGCCCTCGCCAAGACTCCGATGAGCGAAAGCGCGCTTCGCGGCCGTGAGTTGTTCTTCGGCAAAGCAAACTGCACGGCGTGCCACGTCGGGCCGAACCTGAGCGATGAGAAGTATCACAACATCGGTGTTGGAATGGATGCCGAGAAGCCGGACCTTGGTCGCTCGGAAATCAGTAAGGACCCGAAGGATACTGGAGCGTTCAAAACACCAACGATTCGCAATGTCGCGCTCACAGCACCGTACATGCACGACGGCAGCCAGAAGACGCTCGAAGAAGTCGTTGAATGGTACGTCAAGGGAGGCCACCCGAACCCGCACCTTAGCGACAAGATCAAGAAGCTGGAGCTGACGGACCAGGACAAGAAAGACCTGGTCGAGTTCATGAAGGCCTGTACCGGCGACTTCCCGACAGTGCAAACTGGCCGCTTGCCCGAAGGGATCGAAGGGCCCAAGGCGAGTTCCTAATTTTGCCTGCGAGGTTCCTCTAAGCTAATCGTTTCTCAAGGGACGGCGTTTCAAACGCCGTCCCTTTTTGTTTTGCTTCATTTGACTCGAGATGCTTGCAGGAATTCCGAGGGCGACTTATTCTAGCCAACACGATTTGCCCCCACTCTTTTCCCGCATATTTCCATGGCCCACAATAATCCGAGCTCCGATTCCATGATGACCGAACACGGGGTGCCTTGGATTCGGACGAAACTGGGCATCATGATGTTTCTCCAGATCGCGATCTGGGGAGCCTGGCTGCCGTGCAGCTTTGGTTTCTTTGGCGAAGGCGGCTTAGGATTTAGCGCGAACCAAGTCACCTGGCTGATCGAGTGCTTTCCGATCGCCGCGATCATCGCCATGTTCGCCGCCAACCAATGGGTGGATCGCAAGTTTGCCGCCGAGAAATTCTTGGCATTCAGTCAACTCGTCGCCGGGCTGACGATGCTGGCGTTTGGATTGCTCGCGCGGCAACACTTTCAAGCGATCGAATTGTTGCCCAAAGGAGAAGTAGCACCCACGCCAAACTATTGGCTTTTTCTCGGCTTGATGGCCGTACACTGTTTCTTCTATGTGCCGACGATGACGGTCACGAACAAGATCGCGTTCGCGAACCTAAAGAACCCGGCCAAGGATTTTGGTCCGGTGCGGTTGTGGGGCACGATCGGCTGGATTGCCGCAGCGTGGCCGTTCATTTTCATTCTCACCGATTGGATCCTGGTCGATCAAAAGCTAGAGGCCCTCAAGTACGCGCAAGCGGACAAAGCCATTGCGATCAAGGTGGACAGCATCACGAAAAAAGTGAAAGAGAACAAGAAGAAGGAAGACGGCACGATCGAAGAGGTCGAAGTCACCAAAACCAAGGAAGTCACCGTCAACGGCAAGCCAGCCGAAGTTATTTTTAGTACTCCGACGTTTGTGCTGTTCGATAAAAAACCCCTGATTCTCATCGCCGATGCGAAAACAGAATTGACGAAGACGGAAGCGGCGACCGTCACCATCGGAGATGCCCCCGCAACAATTCAAGTCGATGGTCAACCGGCCGAAATCGTTCAATACACGCCCAAACAACGCCCGGCGGACAACTTTATCGGCCAACTGGGAATCAAGCTGGGCACCGCTCTCTCGGGGAATGCGCTCAATATTGGCAAGAGTTGGGCATTTATCGTGGCCGGGAGTTTGTGTTTGATCTTGGCAGTTTTTAGTCTGACTTTGCCGCACACGCCACCGAAGAAAATCGAGTCCGGCGAAAAACGGTTCGCTTGGCTGGAAGCGGTTCAGTACTTGAAGAAGCCATTCCTGTTGATCTTGTTCATTGTCACCTTGATCGATGCCACGGTACATGACGGGTTCTTTTTCTTTGCCTTTAGTTACCTCGAAACCGTGGGCGTTCCATCGAATTGGATTCAGCCAGCAATGACGATCGGGCAGATCGCTGAAATATTTACGATGGCCATCCTCGGCTATGTCTTGAAGCGTTTCGGTTGGCGCTGGACGATGATCGTCGGGATTTTGGGACATGCCGCGCGGTTTGCCGTATTTGCCTATGTGCCGGATCCCTATGCGGCCGTGGCGATCAACATTGTGCACGGGATTTGTTACGCGTTCTTCTTTGCCACACTTTACATCTTGGTGGACGAGGTCTTCCCGGCCGACGCCCGCGCGAGCGCGCAAGGGTTGTTCAATTTGCTGGTTTTTGGACTTGGCCCGATCACCGCGCGGTTTTTGTGGCCGGCGATCAAGGATCACTACAAAACTGGCGACGGTGCGACGGCGATTTACGATTACCAGTCGATCTTTCTTTATCCGACCGGCTTGGCCGTGATCGGGGCGGCGCTCTTGTTGTTCCTCTTCCACCCGCCAACCCGCGGTCCCGAAGGTGAGGTGAAGCATTGATTCAGGGCTTTTCCGAGAACTTGGAATGCGACAATTCGGCCAGATTCGGATGCAAATCTGGTCAATTTTTCTTTAATTTCCGCCTTTGCCGGTTTTTCGCTCAACCCATCGAACTCGGCCGGACGTAAATTAAACTAAAGGGTAAGTTGTCCGCGCCGTTTTGCGATTGACGCTAGGTGAACCCGGGGGCCAGACTAGTGTCAGTTTGCTGCGAAGCGACGGCACTGAGTTTGTAGCGTATGTTTCTCGCCAAGTGGCTTGGGCTTCTGGCCCAAGAATCACGGGCTGGAATCCCGTGTCACGTTTCCAACCGTTCTGTCCTTTTGCCGAGGTGCTTCCGAGCACACTGTTGCATGCGACAATTTGAGCGCCATTGGGCGAACGGTTTCCTCCTTTTACCCGGAGACCTATCCCGCCCGTGATTGATACCACACGCAGCAATAGCGTTGCCGCGGAATCCGCGGTTTTGGTTGGCGTTCTTCTGCCCGATCGACCAGTGGACGAGCATCCCCTGGAAGAGCTCGCGGGCCTCGCGGCAACAGCCGGAGTGAAAGTCGTCGGCGAACTGACGCAGCGGCGCGAAGTTCCCGATGTCGGAACTTATATGGGTAAAGGCAAGCTCGATGAGCTGCGCCAGATGGTCGAAGCCTTTGACGCCGACTGCGTCATCTTCGACAACGATCTCTCGCCCGCGCAGATTCGCACGCTCGAAGAAACAACCAAGGTCAAAGTGCTCGACCGCACGGAATTGATCTTGGATATCTTCGCCAGCCGCGCGCAGACCTACGAAGCTCGCCTCGCGGTGGAGCTCGCGCAGTTGCAGTACTCGCTGCCGCGTTTGAAACGCATGTGGACGCACTTGTCGCGTATCAAAGCCGGCGTCGGCATGCGTGGCCCTGGTGAAAAGCAGCTCGAAGTCGACCGCCGCTTGGTCGAGAAGCGCATCAATGACCTGAAGAACGAACTCAAAACGATCCACAAGCGCAAGGAACGGCTCGTCCGTTCGCGCGAAGATCGAATGACGGTTTCGCTCGTCGGCTACACCAATGCCGGCAAGAGCACGCTGATGAACGCGATGACCGGCGCCGGCGTGCTGGCAGAAAATCGGCTCTTCGCCACGCTCGACACTCGGACGCGCAAATGGCAATTGCCGGGCTGGGGTCCGGTGCTGCTGAGCGACACCGTCGGATTCATTCGCGACCTGCCGCACAGTCTGATCGCGAGCTTCAAGGCGACGCTTGAAGAGGCTCATCAGGCAGACTTGCTCCTGCATGTTGCTGATGCGTCGAATCCGGCGGTCTTCGAGCAAATCGCGGCGGTTTACACCGTGCTCGAGGAGCTCGACATTCAAGAAAAAGACACGCTGCTGATTCTCAACAAGTGCGATCATCCGGCGGCCGCCGCGCACATCGATCGGCTCCGTTCGCGTTATCCGCGCGGGATCGAGATCAGCGCGCGCACAGGTCAAGGACTGCAAAAACTTGCTGATGAAGTTGCGGCCGCCTTGAGCCAGGACTTTGCCGACGTCGATGTCGAAGCGGCCGTCGGCAACGGCAAGCTCATGGCCTACCTCGCCGCGCACGGCGAAGTCCTATCGCAGACCTACTCCGACAATCATGTGATCATCCATTGCCGGATCGCTCGCTCGCACCTCGGCCGAATCGCCAACGATTTGGTCAAAGTGACGCCGCATTTAAACGGGCATCATGACGCGGCGAGCGAACCAACGAACGGTATTGGTCACGAAACCAACGGTCACGCCAATAACAATGGAACGAACGGCGATCACAAGTACCCGCCTCTGCCAGGGTTTGAACAAGCCGACGAGCTCGGCGGGTTGAGCGGCAACGGGCAAGCGGCTCCGCGCTGGGTCAATCGTCAACCGCGGTAGCAAAATGTAGCCTAGGTCGTGAGACTTCATACTTTGCTGCGAGAAATCGCCGTCACTTCCAAGGTCTCACGACCTAGGCTACGAAAATTGAGCACCTTCAACGACCCGCCATCTCTATGTTAAGATGGCGGGTCGTTTTATTGTTGCTGCCTCTTACGCTGTCAGGCTGAAGCCTGACCTACTTCTTGCCCTGCATGGATCGACCTGACCGTGATTGGCGATCCTTGTTTCCGTTCGATTCGCATTGGCAGCAAATCGACGGTTTTCGTCTGCACTACATCGACGAAGGTCCGCACAATAAAAATCAACACAGTGCCAACAAGCCGACGCTAGTTCTCGTGCACGGCAATCCGACGTGGGCGTTCTACTATCGCGAGTTGATCGCGGCTTGGTCGAAAGAGTATCGCGTCATCGCCGTCGATCACTTGGGCTGCGGCTTGAGCGAAAAGCCGGCGAAGGGCCCGTATCGCCTAGCAGATCGCGTGCGGCACTTGGTCACGTTCATTCACTCGCTCTCCCTCCGCAATGTGACACTCGTCGGCCATGATTGGGGCGGGTGCATTGCGACCGGCGCCGCCGAAGAGTTGTCCGGGATCGTCACCCGCTTGGTCCTGATGAACACGGCGGCTTTTCGCGCGCCGTCGATCCCGTGGCGGATCGCCGTTTGCCGCATCCCATTGCTTGGTCCTTTGGCGGTGCGCGGGGGGAATGCTTTCTTGCGTGCCGCGTTTTCGATGGCACTCGAACAGCGAGACCGAATCACACCGCAAGTCCGCGCCGGCTACGAAGCGCCCTACGGCAGTTGGTCCGAGCGTGTTGCGATTCAGCGCTTCGTCGAAGACATCCCTCGCTCGCCGGAACATCCGAGCTATGACACGTTGGTAAAGATCGAGGAACGCCTGCCGGAGTTGCACTCGATCCCAAAGCTGCTGATCTGGGGGATGAAGGACTGGTGCTTCACGCCGTGGTTCTTGGAGCAGTTTGAAAAGCATTGGCCCGAGGCTCAGGTCCTACGGTTAACCAAGGCCGGACATTGGCTGATCGAAGATTCGCCCGCCGAAGTCATTGGCCGCGTCGAGCAGTTCCTGAGCGAAACCTGATTACGGATCCGCAGCCCGCTTCATCTGGCAACCGCAAATCGTTATATTTGCTTGCAGTTTTGCAATTAGCAGCATTTCAGAGTGAGAGAGCAGAAAATGAGCGAGTTTCGTATCGAGCACGATTCGATGGGCGATGTGCGTGTCCCGGCCCAAGCCTATTACTCCGCACAAACCCAGCGGGCGGTCGAAAACTTTCCGATCAGCGGCGAACCATTGCTGCCCGAATTGATCCACGCGATGGGGCTTTGCAAATACGCCGCGGCCGTGGCGAATCGCGACCTGGGCAAGCTCACCGGCACCGGCAAGAATCCGCTCGATGAAAAGCAAGTCGCCGCGCTGCTGCAAGCCTGCCGCGAAGTGGCCGACGGCAAGTACGACCAGGAGTTTCCGATCGACGTCTTCCAAACCGGCTCGGGCACGTCGAGCAACATGAACGTCAACGAGGTCATCTCGAACCGCGCGATCGAACTCCTCGGCGGCGATCGCTTCAGCGACAAGAAACCGGTCCATCCGAATGACCATGTGAACATGGGCCAGTCGACCAACGACATGTTCCCCACGGCGATCCACGTCGCCACGGCGATGGCGATCCAAAACCAACTGATCCCCGCACTCGAACGCTTCCGCGACGTGTTGGAAGATAAAGCCAAGGCCTGGGACAAAGTCATCAAGATCGGGCGCACACATTTGGCCGACGCCACACCATTGCGCTTGGGTCAAGAAATCGGCGGGTTCGCCCGGCAGATGGACCGCGCGATTCAGCTCTCGCATTGGGCGATCGAAAGCGTTGATGAACTCCCCGCCGGCGGAACGGCCGTTGGGACCGGCATCAACACGCACCCCGAATTCGGCGAACGCGTCGCGATGGTCCTGACCGAACAGACGGGCATCCAATTTCACGAAGCGCTGAATCATTTCGAAGCCAATGCTCAACGCGACGGGTTGGTCGAATGCAGCGGCAACCTGCGTACAATCGCCGTGGCCTTGTTCAACATCGCCAACAACATTCGCTGGCTCGGCAGCGGCCCACGCTGCGGGTTCTATGAAATTCAACTCCCCGATCGCCAGCCGGGCAGTTCCATCATGCCGGGCAAGGTCAACCCGGTCATGTGCGAAAGCATGATGCAGCTTTGTGCCTGGGTGATGGGCAACGACACGACCGTGGCGTTTGCCGGAGCGACCGGCGGTCAATTCCAATTGAACATCATGATGCCCATCATGGGCCATTCGGTCCTGCAAAGCATCGTGTTGCTCTCCAAGGGAACACAAGCCTTTGTCGATTTCTGTGCCCTTGAGATGGAAGCCAACATCGAAGCGTGCGAAGCGTCGGTCGAGAAAAGCTTGTCGATGGTGACGAGCTTGAACCCGCTGATCGGCTACGAAAAGGCCGCGGCGCTCGCGAAAGAGGCCTTCAAATCGGGCAAGACGATCCGCGAACTCTGCGTCGAGCAAAAAATTCTCGAACCGGAAGTGCTCAAGAAGACTCTCGATCCGTGGAGCATGACCGAGCCACAGGCATAAGCGACGCATTCCATACGATTACCCAACGCTTCGCTGCTTAGCAATTTTTGTATTTCGAATTGCTAAGCGGCAAGCCTGTGGGTGCTCGCTTGGATCAAATCCCCAGGATCTTTTTTTGATAGCTAGCGTTACTCAGCTTGCTAGCCGCCAAATTTCACTGGACTCGGCTCCCCGTCATTGCCGATACAATCGTTATATTCGATTGCGCGGCGGCTCCGTGCAGCGAGGGTCGATTGTTTACTCAAGGATGAGTGCCATGTCACGTCATGCGTCGCGCCGTTGGTTGTTGTCTTTGGCTATCGCGGTGAATTGCGGCATGAGCGCTGTGGCGCAAGACTATGAAGCTCCCTCGGTCATGCGTCAGCCGGCAAATGCCAAGCCGTTGAATGGTGCCGCGAACAACGGCAAGCCGATCAACATGGCTCAACGCGGCGTGCCGACGCTGGCGCCCAAGCAAGCCCAAGCGGAACCAAACGCCGAAAAGCCGCCCGTCTCGATCAACGCGGGCCAGATGCTCCTCAAAGACGCCGCGCAAAAAGCTAGCACCGCCAAGGACGACGGCGATCTGAGCGAAGTCATCGCCATCGCCACCGAAGCGCTCAAGGAAAAGCCGGGTGCCGAAGGCATCGCCTATGCCAATAAACTGCTCTCCTGGGCTCACAATCGCCGCGGCCAAAACTTTGCTGAGAACCAACTCTACGATCAAGCGGTCGAAGACTACAACATGGCCCTCGGCTACGATCCGACAATGTGGCGCGCGGTTCATAATCGCGGTGTTGCCTACGCCGGCGCCGGCAAGAAGCGCGAAGCGATGGCCGACTTCACCAAGGCTCTGGAAATGAATCGCGGCTTTGTGAACACCTGGTACAACCGTGGCGAACTGCAATACGAGATGGGCCTATATGACAAGGCTTGGAAAGATTTCAACGAAGCAGTTCGGGTGAACAACCAAGACGCTGCCAGCATCGCCGGCCGCGGCAAAGCCGCCGCGCGGATGGGTAAGACCCGCGAAGGGCTGCAAGACCTCGACGCGGCTGTCAGGATGCTGCCGAAGGACGCCTCGTTGCGGCTACAACGCGCCGATCTCTACTTAGCCATTCGTTCTCACGGCACGGCCCTCGAAGATTACCGCGCTGCCGCGACGCTGAATCCGCAATCGGGTCATGCGCTTCGCGGGATGGCGTGGATCATGTCGACCGCCCCGGATCAAAAACTGCGTAACGCCGAAGAAGGCGTGAAACTGGCACAACGGGCGATGGAGCTCGACGGCAACAACGATCCGCGGTATGTCGAAACGCTCGCTGCGGCCTATGCCAACAGCGGCCAGTTCGACGCGGCGGCCGAATTGCTCAAGCATGCCCTCGAATCGGCCAAGGGCGATTCCGCCGGCCGCATCCAGGCACAACTCGCAGTCTACAAAGAAGGCAAGCCCTTCCGCGATGGCCCCGAACCGCAATCGGCCAAGGCCCCGATTCCACCGCGTCCCGTGCAGACTAAACAGCGTTAATTTTTATTGCACAAGGCTTTAACCAGGGCGTCAAAGAATTCTGTTATCGCAAAGTCTCGCAAGCGACAACAAGTAGATTCAGGGGTTTTTGCCGCAAGATATACAAATCAAGAAAAAGGGTTGAGAGCGAGGGTTTGCATTCTTCTCTCGTTGCTATTTTGCTTTGTCTGCGGCCACTGTCTCTGCTTGCGAGTGTTCTTCGTAGGGCAGCACGAACTGGCTTACATTCAGGCTGTTTTTGCTTGTTTCGGCAAATGCTCTCTCGCTCTCGCTAACGCAAGGGGCGATAAAATTTAGCGGCTCTTCCGCTGTTTGGTCATCGCCTGATACCACTGCCGAAGATCGTCGTCCTGCTCGGCGGCTGCTTGTTCGGCGAGCCATTGCCGAGTCGCGCGATCAGGACTGGTAACGAGCCAACTCCAGGCTGCGCGACGGACAGTGCTGTCAGGATGCACGGCGAACTGGCGGAGCCACTGCTGGCCCTCGACGTCGGTGCGCTGCGGCAGGGCGTTTAGCACCTCGGTTAATGCAGCTGCAGGGGCCGTCGCGTAGAGTTCCAGCAGTTCCAAATCCGCGGCCGCGCAGCCAGCCGCTTGGTATTGCGCCAGCATTTGCCGGCGCGCTTCCGGCGCGGCTTGGCGATAGCGCGCGGGGGCATCGCTGGCGAGCAGTTCGCTCGAACTCCGCGTCTCGGCCGAGGCACGCCGGACCTGGCCGCGATTCTCGTTGGCCGCGACACTCAACGGCGTGACGGGATGTGTTTCGTTGTTTGGGACTGGAGGCAAATGCATCGCGCGATTGGTTGATCCGCCGCTGACGTTCGGCACTTGATCGATTGGCGGCAATTGCTGTTGCACAACATTGTTCGTTTCATCTGCCACGGCGACGACTTGGAACGTCGTCTCGTTCTTGGGCTTTACCACGGCGACGTGCGTAACATGACTCGCGGCCGCTTGCTCGACGCCACGGCTAATCCCGGCGGTCGTCTTCGCGAGCAGCGTTTGCATTTTGGCCAAGCGTTCGGCGCGCTCTTGGCCGCGAAGACGCGGAGGCTGGGCGATACGGGGTTCCGCGATCCAATCGAGGAGTTGCCGCCGCGCATGAAACTCGCGCTGGGCCAGGGACGCGCTGATCTTTTCAGGCGCTGCCAGATTCACCCAGCGGCGAAACACGTCTTGCGCCTCTTGCCGTTCGGCTTCGGGAAAGTTATTGGCGCGTTCCGCTAGCATGATCGTCAGCGCGGCGAGGACGCGCGGCTGTTGCGTCGGGTCGCGCTGCCAGCGGTCGAGCAACTCGCCGACACTCTTCCGGGCGGCGCGGCGCACCTCGGGTTGCGAATTTCCCAGCGCACTAAAGAGGACGCGATAGCCTGGTGCTTCTAACTCCGGCAGTGAATGCATTAACTGGTTCAACTGCTCGGAATCGGCGGTTTCCAGTTGCCTTTCGACGAGCTGCGCGCGGTCATACGGCGCAATCCAACGCCAGCCCCACCACATGAGGACCCCGAGCAGCAACAGCGCGACGGCGAGAAACCGGTAACGCTGTGGGCGGCGCGGACGAAAATCGATCTTCGGAATTTTTTTTGGCGCTACGGCCATGTGGCAAACCTTAGGAATATTTGAACTCCAAATCGCGCGCCGATTGTCCGGATTTGCCATGATCTCAGCAAGAGAGTAAACGAAGTATAAGCATCCCGGCGAAGATGCGTTACGATCACATTTTGCTAGCAGAATTCATTGATGAGCGACGACGCCCAGCAGAGGAATGCTTAGCCGGTCCGTGGACGGTCCGGCTAAGCATTTGTGTCTTCCATGTATGCCGGCATGCGATAGCTTCCTGACTTTGAATCAGATTTCTTTTGCCAGCCCGCGTTTTCCGCCGTGATTGCGTTGCTAGCGACTGGGAAAAGACTACGGCCCGCCTGGCAGACTAGCCGAAGATACCAGTGTGGCGGTCCTATAACCGTCATTACCGTTAATGACAACGCGAGCTGCGCCAGGGGGGATTATGGCAGTGCGAGTTGCCGGAGCGATGCGCGCCTACGGGCAGCGGTCCACAACCGGTTTGATTTTGAGCGGGTTGATTTTCCTGATGAGCGGCTACGTTTCGCGTGCTAACGCCGCGGAACCTGCGCCGGCAGCGGGCATCAACACCAAGGCGGCTCGTGACGAAGCGACCAAGGCAATTCCCTGGAAAGGCCTGGACCGCAACGCGCAAGCCGCGGTGCAAGACATCGTCACCAACACGAGCATCTATCGCCGCTTGCCGCCGCAGACGATCGACTGCGAGACGGATTTGTTCTTGAACCTGCTCAAGAATCCAGAGATCGTCGTCAACATGTGGACGACGCTCGGCGTCACCAAGATGGCCATGGATCGAATTGGTCCAGGCAATTACAAAATGTCCGACGGCGAAGGGACCACGGGCACGGCGCGCGTGCTCGCCGCAAACGACGACATGCACCTAATCATCTCCGACGGCGCGTACACCGGCAGCATGTACCCACGGCCGATCCGTGGCCGCTGCGTATTGTTGCTCCGTCATAGTTATGCTCAGGATCAACGCGGGCGGATTTTGATCACGTGCAACTTGGATATGTTTTTGGCGATCGACAACTTTGGCGTCGAAGTGATCGCCAAGACGTTCCAATCAACGGTCGGCAAGGCCACGGACCACAACTTTGCCGAAACGACCAGCTTTGTGGGCAAGCTCTCGAAGACGGCCGAAACGAATCCCGACGGCGTCGTGCGGCTGACGCAAAAACTGCAAAATGTCGATCCGCCGGTGAAACAGGAGTTTTGCATACTCGCCGAAGCGGTTAACGAAAAACTGACCCTCGCCAAGCACGTGTATCAACAACAGCAAGCAAACGCTGCCGCTGCGGCGACGCCGCAACGACAGCAAGCCGCGCCGCGGCTAAATGTGCCGGTGATGGGTGTGCGACGCTGATTTCTCGCGCCGACTTAATAGTAATCGCTATGATGCAAGCGTCGGGTAATCCACGCTTGCGTCATAGCGATTACTATTTGACTTCAAGCTGCAATTGCTCGAGCGTCAGTGCCAAATTTCGCCGCGCGTTTTTTTCATATCGCGCACGGAACCAGGACGTCGTGAAGATCGCCGGGCGTGCAAGGAATCGTTCCAGCACCGCGCTCCGGCCAAGCCGGTATTCATCCTCGGGCACCCAGGCATATTCAGCGCGGATCGCCCGGTCATACTGCTCGAATTCCTCGCGCGAGCGGCCGAGGATCGATAGATCGATGTCCACCAGCAGCGCGGCGTCGGACGTTTCGGCCGCGCTATCGTGCTTGGTCGCCATAATCAGATCGTCGATTGCTTCGATTCGCGCGGGGAGGACACGGCCTTGCTGCAAATCGCGCCTGGCCCAGGCAGCGCTGCGGGCTTCGTTGTCACTCGCGCGGGGATCATAAATGGCGTCGTGATACCAGATCGCAATTTCGACTTGCATCGGCGCAGTGGCCTGGTCGCGAATGCAATCAAACTGTTGCAAGCAATCTAGGAGATGCCGTTCGTTGTGGTACGCCCGCTGCGGTTCCTGATACGCTCGCTGGAGCTTGGCAAAAATCGACGCAGGATCGCCCTGCGCCTGGAGCGCATTCCAGCAGCGGCGAAAACGGTGCGCGTCGAGCATGTTCGCCATCCCCCGAAAGACGAAGCTACGAATGAAACGGTCCGCTGATGTTAATGTATCAAATGTCCGAGCGCCTTGCGCAGGAACTCTGTCACTTGCTGGTCACTGCTTGTTTGCCCCAATAACCCAAATACATATCTCTAGCACATGAAAAGAGACCGTTCTGGCCGATTGACGATACGCCGCGAATGACCATTAAATAGGACGCGGATCTATGCTGTTTTGTTTCAAAATTTAACCCGCGGCGATCAATTTTGTTCCGCGCCTTGGGCAATGCCCCCAAGCTATCATCGTCTCCAGAACTTCAGCTTCTCGTCCAATTTATGCCGCCGCTGGTAGGCAGATAAGCTCGGGGTACGCTCTAATTCTCCGCCGTGGCTTTTTGCTTGTTCTTCCCCTTGCCCTTCCCTTTCCCGCCTTCCTTGTCCGGCATCTCCGGTTTATTCACCGTTGGGAAATGCTTTGCTAGTTTTTCCTTCAACGCCGCATGCTCCGGCAGTTTGGCGAGGTTCTTGTATTCCAACGGGTCGTTGATTTCGTCGTACAGTTCTTCGTCGCCGTTCGCGTAGCGGATGTAGCGCCACTGCTCGGTGCGGACTGCGTGGTTCTGGAAGTGATACGTCGTCAATGCCGGGCGATCCCAGGCGGCAGTTGGATCAGCGAGCAATGGTTTGATGCTCACGCCCTCGACGTGCTTCGGAATCGGTAAGCCGGCGAGGTCGCAGAGCGTCGGATAGATCGACATGAAATCGACCGTCCGCTCGCAACGCGTGCCGGGCTTGGTTACGCCGGGAACGACCCAGATCAGCGGCGCGCGGGTCGCTTCTTCCCAGAGCGTAAATTTGCGCCAGTGCTCCTTCTCGCCCAGATGCCAGCCGTGATCGCCCCACGCGACGATGATTGTATTGTCGCGCTCGGGTGACTTTTCGTACGCGTCAAGCACCTTGCCGATTTGCTCGTCGAGGTAGCTGATTGCGGCGAGGTAGCCTTGCACCGCTTCTTTCCAGCGGCCCGACTCGAGCATCGCCGCATGATCTCCCTCGGGCTTCGCCATCTTTACACCGGCTGGTGGAATATCCGCCAGATCATCCTTCAGATGCGGAGGCAGTTCGATCGATTCCAATGGATAGAGATCGTAATAACGGCGCGGCACATTCCATGGCATGTGCGGCTTGTGAAAGCCGACGCCGAGGAACACCGGCTCCTGGTGCTTCAGGCCGAGCTGCTGCACGGCCCAAGCGGTTGTCACATCATCGGGAACGGTGCTGTCATTAGTAAGCGGTGCAAACTTGATCCCGCCGACGCCGTCGTTCTTGGCTGTGGCATCGAGCTTTTGATTGGCTTTGTTCGCATGGGCATAGAAATTCCAATCTTCGCCGCGTTCGTAGCCGCCGTGGTAAATTTTTCCGCTCTGTCCGACCCAGTAGCCGTTGTCAGCAAAATAGCCATTAAGCGTTAACTCGCGTGCGACGCGCGGCCGCCAATCGGTGTTGTTTTCGTAGACACCCGACGTCGATGGGAGCAACCCGCTCATCAGCGACGCCCGCGATGGATTGCACACTGGCGCTGCGCAGTAGGCACGCGTGAACGTGGTCCCCATCTTGGCCAGGCGATCGAGGTTCGGCGTTTTGACTTGTTTGTTGCGGCCCAGATGCCCGACCCAATGGTTGAGGTCGTCGATGGCGATGAAGAGGATGTTTGGCTTGGACGGAGTCTTGGTTTTGGTAGGTTCCTCGGCCGCGAAAGCTGACGGCATTCCGAGGCAAAGTAGGCCGACCAACAATAAACGCGAGCGCAGCATTTCGCACCTCAATAGATAAATGTCCCCCCGGACAAGCAGAACCGTTCAAATATCTAAGCAGATGCGGCAGCGAAGAGCAAGTTCGCGGGAGAACTGCTGGCGGAGAGGATTGGCCGTCAGATATGCGGCGAGGTTAACGTTTAAGGAAGTGCCGGTTTTTGCAGCAAATTGACTTGCAAAGATGAGAGTTTTGCAAGTTGCAGGAAATCTTGATCGAAGGTGACAACGGTCAATTGATGATGAATCGCGGTGGTCGCGATGAGCAGGTCCATTGAGCCGATCCCAAATCCAGCTTTGCGGCAGTCTTGCCCCAAAGCTGTTGCTTGCGTCCAAAGGTCCGTGGGCGTGTGGCCCTGTAAAAATTCTTGTGTCAGCTAGCAGGAACGGTTAGATTTTTCCTATCCCTTTCCTGAACACTGGAGTCACTAGCATGGATGCTATCTTACAAGCACGCGCGGAGCAATTGGCCAAGGAATTTGCCACTCAAGC
>JBGSSS010000119.1:0-22386 GCA_041736895.1 Pirellulales bacterium | reverse complement strand
GGCCGCGCACGACAAAGCCAGGGTCGCCCATCGAGCCGGGGATGACGCCGAGGACGCCTGCGCCGGCTGGCGTTGCGCCCTTGCGGTGGACGTAGACGTTCTCGCCGTTGTGCTTTTCGAGCCAGGCAAAGTTGTGGTGATTTTCGACGCCGGCAAGCGTCTTCGCGCCGAGCAGCTTGCTGACGTTGCGATGAATCACGGCGTGGTTCGCCGCGGCGTAATCGCCCATCAGGTTCATCGCCGCCCAGTATTCTTGGCCCTCGCCGGAGCTCATGTCGAGCCACGCAAGGCGGCCGAACTGCTCGCGGTCGCGCGGGCTCAAGCGATTCTGCGCGATGCTGCTGTACGTCGAGCAAACGGCCGCGCCAGTGCCGCGGCTGCCGCTGTGTGACAAGAGCGCGAGGTATGTGCCCGCGTCGAGTCCGAGTTCTTCGTCGCGCGCGTCGAGCGTCAGCGTGCCGAGTTCGACGAAGTGGTTGCCGCTGCCGCTCGTGCCGAGTTGCTTCCAGGCACGGTCGCGGTTTTCGCGCGTGATCTTGGTCACCGTCCAGTCCTGGTCCATGACCGGATGTTCCTGCGGCCGCTCGAATTGCGACCCCACGCCGAACCGCGTGCCGCGCTCGATCGCGCCGCTGAGCAGGTCGAACTTCTTCGACTCGTTCAGAATCTCCGGGGGCAAATCGAGGACCGACAGCTTCATGCGGCAAGCGATGTCCACACCGACGGCGTACGGACAAACCGCCTCGCGCAGCGCCAACACGCCGCCGATCGGCAGCCCGTAACCGACGTGCGCATCGGGCATTAGCGCCGCGCCGGCCGCCATCGGCAAGCTACAGGCATCGCGCATTTGCGCATGCGCACCCTCGTCGATATCCTCGCCCCAGGTTTGGTACGAGATCGGCTCTTGGCGCACGGGCTCGGTCGCGAACTCTACGAGCTCGCGGGCGAGCTGCGAAAAGTACGGATGGTCGAGATTCTCGCCCGGCGCGGCGATGATCGCGCGCAGCGTTCCGTCGAGGTCGAGCTCGCGCAGGACGCCGGCCTTGGACGCGGCATGCGTTCCGGCAATCGCCGCGTTGATGAGTTCGCTGCGGTCCGGCAGACCGAGCTTGAGGAGTTGGGCTTTTTTCATGGGTGTTCTCTCCGATGATTCCTTTTAGATCATTCGAGAGAGACACGCGAGCCGCGTCAAGGATCGCGGCAGCATGAAAATACTCGTACATTCGCTTGTATTATAGCATTGCAGTTCGCGACCAATTAACATGGAGAGACTCTCACCCGCCCTGAACTCATTCCGTCTTTCTGCCTAACCCGGTGATTGCTGAACACAACGTGTGTTAGTTCTCAAATAGAAGTTCCGTGCGCTAATTGGACTATCTGACATAACTTGAAGCATGTCCAAAACCCGATTCGATCAACTCGAAGGCCTGCGCGGCATCGCCGCGATTGCCGTGCTGTTGCAACATTGCCTGGAGTTCACGCCGCTGAATGCGGCGACGAACGAGAGCCTGCCGGCGCGCGTGTTTCAAGAATCGTTCAATCTCGGCCGCGCAGGCGTGATCGTCTTTTTCTTGATCAGCGGGTTCTTGATTCCGCACAGTCTCAAGCACGGCCAGCGGCCGATCGCGAAGTTCGCGGTGAGCCGGTTTTTTCGGCTCTACCCGCTCTATTGGGTCTCGCTCGCCGCAGCGCTCGCGATTTTTCCGCTGCTTATCAAGACCAACTACACTCCGCTGCAGATTTTCGCCAACGTGACGATGGCCGCGCAGTTGTTCGGGCAAGAGTACGTTATTTCGCTTTATTGGACGCTCTTTGTCGAGCTGCTGTTCTACATTCTTTGTGCGGCGCTGTTTGCGGCGGGTTTGTTGCACGCGCGGCAGTTCATGGCCCGCGGGTTGGTCGTGGTATCTGCTTGTGCCGCGGTTTTGATTGCCGTGGAGATCGCGCTCCCGCCAAAGCGTTTTGACGGCGCGCTGGAAAACCTGATGACGCTCGGCATTTATCTGCTCACGATGTTCGCCGGGTACGTGCTGCGGATGCATTATCTACGCGAAGTAAGCGGCCGTTTGACGATCGCAGCACTCGCGATGATTTTCTTCGTGCTGGGGTTGTACTGCGTGACCCGTGACATGCATGGCGGTTACAATTCGCTCCTCTCGCCGGTGAGTGTCGGGATTTCAACAGTTCTGGGTTACGTTGTTTTTATCGCCGTGCTGTATGGCAATTTACTGACGCAGGCACTCTGGCGCTGGCTCGGCGCGATCAGCTACGGGATCTATCTTTTTCACGCGATCACGCTGAAACTCGCGGTGCATTACTTTGACGCGCCGGTTGAAACCTTGGGCGAGTCGGTGCTACTCACTTTGAGCGTATTGGTCTCAAGCATCGCTGTGGCCGCGCCGCTGTATTGGCTGGTGGAACTGCCGATGATCGAGGCGGGGAAACGCGTTCGGGAGAACTTGGAGAAGATCCAGCCCCAGCCGATATCCGAGGTCGCTCCGGCCGAGACTCGCGGTTAAGCCGTTGGGATTCAATACTTACTCGGATCGATTTCCTTGCCGTCCTCACGATGAGCCAGCGCTTGGTGCGCAGCCAAATCGATGTCTATGCTGAGGGGCCGCACCGTGCCATCGCAAAAGACAAACTGGCAAATACCCGTATGCGGCGAGCCAAAGATTTGTTCATTGGTCGCATCACCCAGCGAAGTTCCTTCCAGACGATCATCGAGCGGCGTCTTTTCGGCAACGCGCGTGGTGTCTTGATCGTAGCCGATGTACATGCACTGCGCATCGCCGGCGTTGCTCCAGGTATCAGCAGCGTCCATCCGCACATACTTTTCGCCGATCATATAGGTCTTGCTCAGACCATCGCGGACATGCGCGTCGCGCACTTCGCTGCGCAGAAACGAGACTCCGCCGTGGTCTGTATTCGGAAAGTTAGATGTCTTTCCCGCGGCATAGGTCGAGGGACCTGCCGTGCTGTTGGTGTAGAGTGTCCCGCCGTTAACCGCATAATCGGCCTTGGCTACCTCGGCCGCTTTTTGGGAATTGAACGGCACATTGCTATCCAGCGTCGAAGGTCGATGAGGATACAACACCGCGGGGCGGCGGCTGGGGCAATTCATGAACGACAACGGCGTTTGTGTTACCTGCATGATTGCTTGCGCCTTGGCGGTACCCGCCAGACCGCGGCCCTTGTCGTGCAGCGCCGTCTCCTCGAGATACGGCAGCAAGTTGTACAACCAACCGCCCGGTTGCCGAGAACCAAATCCATAATCCGGATCGCCGACCCAGCGATAACCCCAACCGTTCGAGGGCAAATGTTTTTGCGCACTCAGATGACCTTGCGTTGCCACGCCCAGTTGTTTGAGGTAATTGGCGCAGGTCGTCCGCCGTCCTGCCTCGCGCGAACTCTGAATGGCGGGCATGATCATTGACACCAAGATGCCGATGATCGCGATCACGACTAATAGTTCGACGAGTGTGAACCCGGCGCGGTTGACCGTAGCGCGCTTCATGTTTGGAGAAAGACAACCCATAAATCCCCGCATCGCTTGGCCGGTCGCTCGTGGTAAGCGACTTGCCAGCAGTATAAAGACTCGGTCGGGATCATGCAAAATCTTTTGCTTGTAGGCTGCAACAAATTGACGGGATTTGCTAGAGCGAACCTCCTAGCATCCCGCGTTCATTCAAATACGCATAAATCTGCTCCGCCGCTTCTTCCGGCGTGATCTTTGTCCCGTCGATGCGAATCTCTGGCGAGGTCGGCGCTTCGTACGGCGAGTCGATGCCGGTGAAGTTCTTGAGCTCGCCCTTCCGCGCCTTCTTGTAAAGTCCCTTTGGATCGCGGCTCTCGGCCACGGACAGCGGGACGTCGATGAAGATCTCGAGGAACTCGCCCGGTTCGAGGACGCCCCGCGCGGCGGCGCGATCGGCTTGGAACGGCGAGATGAACGACGTGATGACGATCAAGCCGGCGTCGACCATCAGCTTCGAAACCTCGGCGATGCGGCGAATGTTTTCGATGCGGTCGGCTTCGGTGAAACCCAGGTCCTTGTTCAACCCATGCCGCACGTTGTCGCCATCGAGCAGATACGTGTGCCGCCCTTCGGCGTGCAGCCGCTTCTCAACCAGGTTGCTGATTGTCGACTTGCCCGAACCCGAGAGGCCCGTGAACCAAAGGACGCACGGCCGTTGCCGCATCGTCTCGCTACGCGCGGCTTTGTTGACCGCGAGGGCTTGCCAATGGACGTTTTGCGAGCGGCGCAGCGCGTGTTGAATCATGCCGGCCGCGACGGTGTTGTTGGTCAACTTGTCGATCAAGATGAACCCGCCTGTGTCGCGGTTCACCGTGTACGGATCGAAGGCGACCGCGCGGCCGAGATCGAGTTTCACATCGCCGATCTCGTTGAGTTCGAGATGGGTCGCAGCCAAGTGCTCCATCGTGTCGATCTTGAGCTTGTGATCGACGCGCATCACGGTGGCCGGCGTCGTGCGCGTGCCGAGCTTCAAGAGATATTGCCGCCCGACATGCAGCGGGTCTTCGTTCATCCAGACGATTGTGGCTTTGAACTGCGAAGCAACTTCGGCCGGCGAATCGGCTGCCGAGATCACGTCGCCGCGCGAGGCATCTTCTTCGGTCGTGAATGTCAGCGTCACCGATTGATTCGGCACCGCTTCGGCCAGATCCCCATCGGCCGTCACGATCCGCCCGATGACCGCTTCGCGGCCCGAGGGCTGGATGCGGACTTTGTCGCCCGGCTTGATCACGCCCGCCGCGACGGTGCCAGCAAAACCGCGAAAGTGCAAGTCCGGCCGATTGACCCATTGCACCGGAAAGCGAAACGCTTCGCCGCGCAGACGATTTTCATCGAGCTCGACCGTTTCGAGATGTTCAAGCAGGATCGGCCCGTTGTACCACGGCGAGTTCACGCTGCGCGCGATGATGTTGTCGCCTTCGACGCCCGAGAGCGGAATCGGCGTGAACTCGAAGTTCAGGTTTTTCGAGAACTCGCGGTACTCGCCGACGATGCGATCGAAGACTTCTTGCGAGTACCCGACCAGGTCCATCTTGTTGACGGCCAGGACGATGTGGCGGATGCCGAGCAAGCTGCAGATGTACGAATGCCGCCGTGTTTGCACGAGCACGCCCTTGCGCGCGTCGATCAAGATCACGGCCAAGTCCGCGGTCGACGCGCCGGTGACCATATTGCGCGTGTACTGTTCGTGGCCCGGGGTGTCGGCGACGATGAATTTGCGTTTGTCGGTCGAGAAGAAGCGGTAGGCGACGTCGATCGTGATGCCTTGCTCGCGTTCGGCGGCAAGGCCATCGAGGAGCAGCGCGTAGTCGATCTTCTCGCCGCGCGTGCCGACTTTTTTGCTGTCGGCTTCGAGGACCGCGAGTTGGTCTTCGAACAAGACCTTGGTCTCCCACAGCAGCCGCCCGATGAGCGTGCTCTTGCCGTCATCGACGCTGCCGCAGGTCAAAAACCGCAACTGGCTTTTCGTCTCGTGACGATGAACGTACTCGTTCAACGTCGCCGCGGCTGCGGCGGCGGAAGTAGTCGCAGGATTGCCGGCAGCAGGTGGTGTTTTCGTCGTGCTCATCAAATCGTATGGCGAAAAAATGCTTGAACAGAAAGGTTTGATCCTGTTCAAAGTTTGTTCAGATTTATTAACAGAAGGCCGCAAAGAGCGCAAAGGAAATACTTTCTTGTCTTCTCTGCTTCCTCTGCTCTCTCCTGTTCAAATTGTCTTCAGAATGGTTTGAACAGGAGGCAGCAGAGTTAGCAGAGAAGAGAGTTTCGAATCTTTCTTTTCTTTGCGTCCTTTGCGGCCTTCTGTTCATTTGAATTTTCATTTCTCTTTGTCGCCCTCGCTAACGCTACGGGCTACAAAAGATACTACTGACGCCCTGGCTTACGCCGCGGGCTTTCATTGTCTTTTCATCTCTTCCGCCCCAATCCCGAACCCCGAATCCCCCTACCCCTGCACTTAGAAGTACCCTTCTTGCTTCTTCTTTTCCATCGACGCGGCCGTGTCGTGGTCGATCAGGCGGCCTTGGCGTTCGCTCGTGTTCGCCAGCAGCATCTCGGTGATCACCTCGGGCAATGTTGTCGCATTGGACTCGACCGCACCCGTCAGCGGGTAGCAACCGAGTGTGCGGAAGCGGACGCTTTTGATCATCGGCGTTTCGCCCGGCCGGAGCGGCATGCGATCGTCGTCAACCATGACGAGTGTCCCCTCGCGGTTCACGACCGGCCGCGGCGCGGCCAAGTACAGCGGCACGACGGGGATGTTTTCCTTGTGGATGTACAGCCAGACATCGAGCTCGGTCCAGTTGCTGATCGGAAAGACGCGGATGTTTTCGCCCTTGTGCTTGCGGGCGTTGTAGACGCGCCACAATTCGGGGCGTTGGTTCTTGGGGTCCCACTGATGAGCGCTGTTGCGAAACGAGAAGACGCGCTCCTTGGCGCGGGATTTTTCTTCGTCACGGCGGCCGCCGCCGAAGGCCGCATCAAACTGGTGGTCGTCGAGCGCTTCCTTCAGGCCCTGGGTCTTCCACATGTCGGTGTGGACCTGCGAGCCGTGATCAAACGGGTTGATGCCCAGCCGCTTCGATTCGCGGTGGTGGTGGACGATCAGCTTCATGCCGGCTTCGGTTGCCATGCGGTCGCGGAGTTCGTACATCGCACGGAACTTCCACGTCGTGTCGACGTGCAAAAGCGGGAACGGCGGCGGCGCGGGGAAGAACGCTTTCCGCGCCAGGTGCAGCATCACCGCGCTGTCCTTGCCGACAGAGTACATCATCACGGGGTTATCGCTCTCGGCGACGACTTCGCGCATGATATGAATGGCTTCGGCTTCCAGACGCTGCAGGTGCGTGAGCGAGGTCAAGTTGAGCAACTCCGATCCGTCGGGGAAATGGGCAAAATGCGGGCGACCCCTCGGGCAGCGCCGGCTGCTGGACACAAATTGCTGTCAAAAAAGGCATTATACGGCGACTTTAGCGGTAGCAGCAACGGCAATTCGACTCGCTGCCGCTAGCACTTCTGCTCAAATCGTCGCGACGGTGCGGCGGCGAATCTCAGTATCGGACGTGGGATAGTGATACTGAGCCACCGGCACATATTGGCCGCTTTGCGGTTGATAGCCAAAGACTTCGCCTGTCTCGATTTTGTACACCCAACCGTGCAATCGAAGATCGCCGCGGACGATGCGCGAAGCGACCGCCGGCAATGTGCGCAGGTTTTCCAACTGCACGAGCACATTCTCTTCGACGGTGGCCGTGAGGAGTTTGTCGTCGTGCAGATGTTGGTAATTGTCCTGCACGATGCGCCGTGTCGTCTCGGCATGCGAAAGCCAGCTGCTCACGGCGGGCAAATTGGCCACTGAACTCGGTTCGAGTAATCCGCGCATCGCGCCGCAATGAGAGTGCCCGCAGATGATGATGTCTTTCACGCCGAGCGCGGCCACGGCGAACTCGATCGTCGCCGCCTCGCCCCCATTCGCCGCGCCGTGCGGCGGCACGATGTTGCCCGCGTTGCGCAGAATAAACAATTCGCCGGGCTTGGAACGCGTCAGCAGATTGGGATCGATCCGCGAATCGGAACAGGTGATAAAGAGTGTCTCCGGCGATTGGCCCTCGGACAAGCGCTCAAAGAACTCCTGCATGGGACGGAAAGAGTCCTCGTGAAATTCATGGATCCCTTGGATCAATTTTTGCATGTATTTACTCCGTACGGGGGAACGACACGAAAAAAGCCGTCGGAGATCATCTCGTCCAAGATGATCTCCGGCGGCCATTTTCCTCCAGAGCTTGAATGGGTCTCTAGAAGCGAATCAGCGGTAGCATTTGGCCCAGGCGACAAACCGGGTGTTGGCCCTTTTTTTCGCATCGGCTATGGTGGATTATCGGCAAGCGAGAAGCCAAAGTCAAATCCGCCCCCCGGAAATATACCCCGCGGGACTTACCCGTTATCATAGCTTGGTTTTTTCTCGAGTGTAAAGAGGATGATGCTTTCGCCGGTGGTGGTGCTGATGTCGGTGTGCAGGCTGAGGACTTTGACGCCGAGAATCGCTTGAATGACGGCTTCCAACATGCCCCGGCCATGCTCGATGAGCTCCAGGCGGATTTGCTTGATGAGATCGCGTCCCCGGCTCCGCTCTTCGACTTGCGCCAATTTTTGCTCCGCGGGCGTCAAGACTCCCTGCAAACGGACCAAGGCCATGTCGTCGACCAGATAAGTCCGCACCGACAAAGGCCCGCGGCCCATGTACTCTTTTTTGAAGCGGATGACGGCTTGGCAGATTTCGGCTTCGAGTTCGCCTTTGGTGCTCATGGACAACCAGCATAGGCGATCTGGGTGCTTGTTGCCAGTTCAGCGCATTGTCAACGCGGCCTGTGAATCGGCTTGACGATGCTACAGGGAATCAACAAAAACAGCCGGTTCTCAGGGGAGAACCGGCTGCGATAGAACTTTGAAATTCACAGCAACTGATGCCGATGCAAACAGCTATGCCGACAGCCGGCGCTTCCGAAGTCCTACCCCTGCGAAGCCGAGCAGGGCCAAGCCGCCGAGGACGAACGTCGATGGTTCCGGCACCGCTTGCACCTGATTTCCGCCGCCGCCGGCGGTCAACAATGCGCCGCCTTGCGTGGTGAGGCCCGTGATGTACAAGTCGAAGTCCGTGGAGGAATCGACCGTACCGCTGTAGTCAAAGTCACCAAACAGCCAGCCGCCCAGGCTGCCGCCGCTGGTCAACCCGGTGATGTACAAGTCGAAGTCCGTCGACGTATCGACCGAGCCGCTCAAGTCGGCATCGCCGTAGTAGGTGTACTTGATCAGCACATCGTTCGCATCAACCGTCTGGCCGGAGAAGCTGGTGTAACCCAACTCCGAGTTCGCCGCGATGCCGAGCACCGTGTTGAAGTCCACGTTGTTGGCGAACGCGCTGCTCGTGATGCCCGGCCCATTGCCGTAGCTGCCGTTGATGTCCAAGCCCGAGGCGAGTTGCGCGGTCAAGGTCGCCAGGTTGCCGTTGTCCACAACTAAGTCGTTGTCATTGAGGTCCAACTTGCCGGTCGCGTTGATGCTCAGGGTGCTGACCACACTCGTGCCGCTGTCGCCGCCGTTGGTTGCCACGGTCACGGTGTTGCCGGCACCGATGTTGAGCGTTGACTGGCGAATGTGGTTCGCCGTGAGTGTCGCGCCGGCTGCGTTGACGGTCGTCGTGCCGGTGCCGCTGATCTCGCCAACGCGTTTGCCAGCGGTCGTTGCGGCGAGTGTGCCGCTGTTGGCGACGTTGGCATGAGTGCTGGTGCCATCGCTCAGGGCGTTGCCGGTGCCGCCGAGGCTCAGCGTCGCGCCGGTGGCGACGGTTGCCGTAACGCCCGCGCCGAGTACGGCGTTGGCTGGCGAGTTCAGCTCGAGCGTTCCGCCTTGGACGGAAACCGAGGTGCCGGCCGCCAGGTCGAGGTTCACCGCGACGATTTGATCGCCCGTGTTTGTGGCTGTCGTGGTGATCGACGGCGTCGTGCCGGCGAGCGTCAGCTTGCCCGGTCCGCTGATCGTGTAGTCGTTGCTCGTCGTCGCATCGAACGTTAGCTTGTTGACCGTTTGATCGACGTCGAGATTGGCAATCGCGCCGCCCGTCGTGGTGAACTGGGCTTCGGCTGTGGCGCTGTTCGGGACACTGCCGGTCCAGCTAGTTCCCGCGGTCCAGTTGTCGCCGCTGGCCCCGATCCAAGTCGAGGCCCCGACGACCGTGGGCGTAAAGACCAGGAAGACATCGCCCGCATCGCCGCCGGCACCGACGGTCGTCGTGAACGAGCCGCTGGTGTAGGTTGCGTTGGTGATCGTGCTGAGGTTCGTGTCACCGGTGTTGGTGCCGGTGGTGACGTCGATGATCTTCCAAGTCCGCGGCGAGGTCCAGAACGCATCGGCCGAGTTCGGGTCAGTCGCCGAGACCAAGTTAAAGTCAAGTGTCAAGGCACTTGTTCCGGCCAGCGCCAGGTTCCCGCCGCTAACCGTGATCGTGTCGAAGTCGGTGCCCGGATTGCTCGTCGAGAGCGCCCCGAGTTCCCAACTGTAAACACCGCCGGCACTCAGATCGACGCCGTTGGCAAAGGTCAGATTGCCGGCCGAGTTGCCCGGCGCGACGATGCTGGTGCTGCTTGCCGCGACAGAGCCATTAACCGTCCCGATCCCCGATAGCTGTTGACCAGCAGCGAGTGTAAAGCCGCCGCTGCCGGTGACGCCGGTGACATCAAGTACGCTCGTCCCCGAGCTCAAATTGATGGTCGGAGAACTGGCGATATTGTTGGTGGTTGCTGTGGACAGTGCGAGTGTCCCGCCACTAACGGTCGTCGGGCCGGTGTAGGTGTTATCACCAGACAGAGTCCAAGTGCTGGAATTGGTTTTCAGGATCGCCACAGGCGTCACGCCGTTGGAAATGACGCCGGTGACTTGGTTTCCGCTCGAGGTGCCGTCCAAATTCAGAGTCTTTGGATTAGCCGCCGCACCGGTCGCAGTTACAGTGCCAACAAGCAAATTCGCGGTCGTTGGATTCACCGTCGCGATACTCGGCAAGGTGATAGCACCTGCTCCCAGCGTGATTCCCGCCACGGTGATCGATGGCGTTCCACTCGTCACATTGGCACCCGCGGTCACATTCAACTGAGTCCCCCCGGCGGTCGTGCTCGCGCCGACGTTCAAGGTGCCCAACGTATGATCGATCGCGGCCCCTGCGGTAGCGCGATTCGAGACGATCGTGCCATTGGCATTCGAGCCAACGGTGATGTTGTAAGCCGTGTCACCTCCGTCCGTGGCAATGTCCGCCGTACCGCCGCCGCTCAAGATAATGCGTGCGATGCTTCCGGTGCCAAACGCTTGGGTATTGGCCATCACCAGCGTGCCGCCGCTGACGGTCGTTGTGCCAGTGTAGGTGTTGGTGCCTGAGAGAACCCAAGTGCTATCGCCGGTTTTTACCACGTTCACAATACCGGTCGTGTTCGTATTGGCGTTATTCTGGATCACGCCTTGGATGGTGTTCGCGGCTCCCGTGTAAGAGCCGCTAAGAGTCAGGGTGCGAGCCACTGTCGGCGCGACTCCGGTGGTTGCTCCGCTTCCTGGATTGACGTAGGTCGTGGACAGAGCATTAAAGATGGGGTTGGTGAAAGTCAGCGCGCCTGTACCATTGTTCGCGATAGTGCCTCCACCGGTACCATTCGCAGAGTTGATGGGTGAGCCGAGAAAGACTTGTTTGTCCGTGCTGGAAGTGCCGCCGGTGTAGGACAATGTGCCAGAGTCGCCGCCACGGCCTAACTGAAACGCCTGATTGATCCCCAAAGGTTGGGCATTTGCAGCATCTATAATCGTCGGAACCTCCAATGTCCCTCTGACAATGAGGGTCATGG
This sequence comes from Pirellulales bacterium, assembly GCA_041736895.1. Taxonomy (GTDB): domain Bacteria; phylum Planctomycetota; class Planctomycetia; order Pirellulales; family JALHPA01; genus JANRLT01. Next base: position 10,968 of record JBGSSS010000119.1, on the reverse strand, counting down.
CTTCATAGGTATTGGCACCCGAAAGGATCCATTTGCCGTCGTTAGTTTTTCCAATTGCCAATTTGGCAGCGCCGGCGGGGTCAGCAATGACTCCGGAGTAAGTGTTGTTACCGGTATTGGTGCCCCCGAAATACAAGACACCATAGTTACCCGAGGCTATGGTTCCGATCACCATATCCTGAGTAAAGTTGACCGTGCCGCTGCCAGTGTTGTTAAAGCTGCTCACTGGATTAGTACCACCGCCGTCCATCCCCTGACGGTCGGTGATATTGCCGTTGATCATGGTCGAGGCGACCGCGATCGTTCGAGTATTGAACGTGATGTCGGAGGAGCCGGTATAAGTGATCAACTGGCGATTGCCGTTCTTGGCAAAGGTAAAATTGCCGCCATCGCCGATGCTGTTGAATTGAAAGTGCTCGTCACCGGAACCGGACGCCGAGAGTACGACATTGCCGGTGAAGGTGTTCGCCGTGTTGGTAAAGGCGACAATCCCCTGTTGGGCATTGGTGCTAGTGTTCGGCATACTGATCGTCCCGGAACCAGCGAGGATACCTGGGAACGTCGCCGTTGACGTGGCGGTGACGGGATTCTGGAGGGTCAGTGTTTGGCCGCTATTGACCGTGATGTCGTTGGCGTAGGTGAGGCCCGTAGCAACATTGATCCGCGAAGAGCCAGCAACGGTGACGCTTCCTGTGCCGAAGCTGGTCGCGTTACTGATGTTCACCGTCCCAGCGTTGAGAATCGTCCCACCGGTATAAGAATTGGCCCCCGAAAGGGTCAGTGTGCCCGTGCCGGCCTTTGTCAGAGCCAGTGTGCCGCCGCCGCTGCCGTCTTGAATGATGCCAGCAAAGGTACCGCTCAGGTTGCTCGCGTTGCCGACCGTCAAGGTGGCATTCGTGGCACTCGCGTTCTCCACGATCGTCGAGCCAGGAGCCAACGTCGTGTTGGTGCTGAGGTTCGAGACGACAACACTGTTCCCGCCCAATCGTAGCGTCCCATTGGAACCAGCCCCAAAGGTCACCGCGTTGGCGGTCGTGCTATTGAGCGCTCCCGCATTACCCAAGGCAACCGTTCCAGCATTGATGAAGACACCGCCGGTAAAAGTATTGTTGCCATCGAGCGTCAGCAGCCCGTCGCCATTCTTGGTGAGCGCCGTGGCCCCTGTGTTGTTGGCGATGATCGCAGAGATCGTCAGACCTCCCGCGGTGTTATTCTGGGTGATGTTGAGATCCTTGCTCGCAGCCCCGACCAAGTCGCCGCCGGTGATGGTCGAGAGATTGCTGCCGACACCGCTGCCAACGAGGATGCCGCCCGAAGTCAGTGTGTTGGTCCCCGCGTCCAGGGTCATGGTATTGGCCGCGGCGCTGCTGAAGCGCAGACTGTTGGCAGTAATGGGGCCGTCGATCAGGCCGGCGCTATTCTCCACGTCGATATTGCCCAGGTAACTGGCGGCGAACGTGCCGGCGACAGTCGAAAGGGTATAGCTTCCGCCACCCAGCGCACTGATCGCAACGCCGGAGCCATTGGCAACAGCCCAGGAGTCACCGTGGGTAAATCCGGGCATGATGCCGCTGGCATCGTTGCTGGCAGCGAGGGCAGCAAGAGTTCCGCCGCCAGTGCTGGCAAAGTTGTATGCAGCGCCAATGCCGCGTGTAATGGTCCCCAAATCCAGCGTGTTCCCGGAGACCACGGAGAGCTGCAAGTTTCCGCCGCCGTTGATGTTGGTGGTGGTGAAGGACTGCGTGGTACTCCCCGTGCGCGTGTAGTTGAACGCCCCGCCGGAAAGCGTCAACACGGTGGAATCCAACGAGCCAGTAGCTGTACCACCGCCCAGGTCGAGAATACCACCATTGACATTCAAGCTGCCGGTGAACGTATTCGCGCCGGTCAAGACGAGTGTTCCGGTCCCCGCCTTGGAGAAACTCGTTGCGGCGCCGGCGATATCTGACTCGATCCGGTTAGTCGTATTATTTACGGTGATGATAGGTGCAGCAGAGTATGCGATTGTGCCGCCCGACAAGACAATCTCACCCGATGCGGCACCGTAAGTTGTATTGCCCATATTCACCGTTCCCGAGACGGTGATCGTACCTGCCGATAGCCCAAGTGTCGCGGTTCCAAAATTGAAAATGTCGGTATTGGCAGTCGCTTGAGTAAGACTGCCTGCGAGAGTTCCTGCACTACTGGTCGTCCATCTGCCGGGGCCAGGACTGGTATCGTCTTCAGCCCAATTGCCGGTGCCGGTGCCGAAGCCGCCAGCGGTGCCGTTCTGGTCCCAGTAGAATGTTGCCGCCTGGGTGGCTGGAACAAACAAGCCTCCGCCCACCAGAAGTGCGGCGATGCTGCGAGCGAGGAAGGCGCGCTTGCGCGAGGATGGCTTGCGGCTAGAAGTTTGCGTACGCGACGGCATGCTGATGCTCATGTTTCTAAATCCAGGAGAAGTAACAAAGGCTAGAACTTGACTGTTGCAGACAACTGTTGGGCAGCCGCGTGTGCAGAGTCAGAAGCAATTAGTGCTTGGTGATAGATAATTGAATACAAAACAATCCACTCATCATAGTTTAATTTTTTAGATACTATTTTATGCATGTTTCTATGGCAAAAAACCTTGTATTTAACTCAAGTTCCGCGATCCGGAAAGCTGGATGCGACCCTGCAAAAACAGCGGTGTCGGCTGCGGCCAATTTTCCCAGCACCTAACGATTCGTCCTGGCAATTGCTTGTCAGACGGCTGTTGAATTAAAACGATCAGGCCCAATTCCGCCCGCTGGCCCGCTTGATCCGTTGTTCATAGTCGCCGATCAAGCCGCCGATGACGTCCCAGCCTTCGGCGCGGCGGACTTCGATGTCCCCCTGCATGTTGATCCGGACCAAGCACTTTGGCGTCAGCCCCGCAGTCTTGAGTTCGGCCGGAGTGACTTCGTCCTTTTCGAGGACCGACATCAGTTGTTCGCCGCTGAGTTCAATAAAACGCATGATCGTGTGTGGGGGGAAGAGATGGACCCGCTCAGTTCGACTGTAACCGGACGAGCCGCGCGAAGCAAGCGTTTGGCCCCCTTTGTCTCTTGACCACGGGTCCAGCAGGGCTTGCAAAAAATAGCGTCGGATTTCCTGAGCAGCGTTTTTTGACTCATGCCCGCGTGAAAACCAAATCCACTTGCCAGCGGTGGTCCGAGGCGAGTGTCGGGTCGCGTTGTTCGAGGCGCGAATACTCGACCGGTTCCAGGCCCGACGTGCGGACGAGATGCGGCTTGAAGCCGTAGGGCTTCAGAATCTCAAAGAGCTGCGTCGGTTCGTGGCCGCAGTCTTGCAGAAAACTCGGCGTGTACTCCAGCATGATGCAGTTGGTGCGCTTCAATGTTTCGGACGCGCCGAGCAGCGCATCGATCTCGTAGCCCTCGACGTCGATCTTCATCAGATTGATCGGACCCGGATGCGCGGCGAGCAGCCGATCCAACGGCTCGATCGAGATCGTCTCACCCGCGCCTTCGCCGGTTGACTTGCGAATCGAGTGCGCTCCGGGGTTGTCGCTCTCATGAGCATAGAGCGAGACTTCGGTCGCGGTGGCACCAGCGCCTTTATTAAGTGGGACGACGTTGGTCAGGTGATTGTCCGCGATGTTCTTGGTCAGGAGGGCGTAATTTTCGCGGCTCGGCTCGACGGCGATAACCGTCGCCGCAGGGGCGAGCTTCGCCGTGAGCATCGAGTACCAGCCGAAGTTCGCGCCGACATCGACGAAGAGGCCGCCCTTCGTCCCGCGAAAGTTCGCGATGATCCAATTCGAGTTCACCGGCTCGTAGGCCTGGTACTTGGCCAACTGGCGGGCGAAGAGCGACCGCGCGGGGACGGTGACTTGATAATCGGCCACCGCAAACGTGCGCTGCGCGGTGAAGGGCGAGATGATCGCATGGCTCAGCCCGCGCAGGACGGAGGTTGTCGTTCTCCGCCGCAGCGGAAATTTCCAGTCGCGCGCGATCGTGGTTTCTGTTGGCATCCTAAATCCCTGTAGCCAAGGTCGTGAGACCTTGGATGATTTGCGATAAAGCTAAATCAACTCAATCCGTCGTAAGTATTCTTGTAATGCCACGCCGTTTTTGTAAACCACAAACTCGCGGGCTAAAATCCTTTCGCCGCTAGCATCCTCACGCCAATAAAATTTTTTACACCCGCTTGTCGAATCCAGGGCGCTGCCAAACGACCAAGAGTGTCAACCAAATCGAACTCGCAGTAAGACATCCATTTACAGGAGAACCCCGATGCAATTTCTGCTGCTCATGATCCCCGCCGTCTACCAACCCGGCAGCAACGTCGAACCGGACTTCACGCCCGACCCGGAAAAAAATGGCCGCGATGGGCCGGTTCAACGAAGAGCTGGGCAAGGCCGTGAAGATCCTCGGCCTCAACGGCCTGCATCCGCAAGCGACTGGCGCGCGGGTCGCCTTCAACGGTAAAAAACCGATCGTGACCGACGGGCCATACATCGAGTCGAAAGAAGTCCTCGGCGGGTACTGGCATGTCGAAGCCGAGTCGAAGCAGCAGCTCGTCGATCTGCTGCAACGCTGCCCCGCGGAGCCGGGCGACGTGATCGAGATTCGTCAGATTTTTGATTTTGAGGATTTTGAGATTAAGAAGTAGCGCGGGCTGTGACTGACAAGCGCGGAGCCAAGTCGTTTTGAATTGATCCCGGTAGGGATCAGTATTGAATTGATCCTGAAAGGATCGCAGCCATTAGCCGGGGGTCGAAGCGCTGCTTCGCCCCCCGGAAAACGACGTGAAAAGAATCGAGCACCCCGGAGGGGTGCCAGCCGGAGTAAGGTTTACTCGTCGAAGTGGTAGGATTAGAGTTGGTGTTAGGCAGAAGTTTTAGAACTCGCTGTACCACTGCATATTCGCAATGAAATTTATAATCACAAGCAAGAGGTAAAAATTGCGTCGACTCCTGTTCAATCAGTTTGAATTCGACACGGACTCCTCGGAGGAGTCGTTGGAAATTCATGTGGCCTTAAAAACCGGAGCGTGTCCGGAGTTCCGCGATCTTCGTGAATTTGTGGCGGAATCGGTTGGAGAAAATGTATTCGACAAGCTTGGGCCAGCTCGTGACTATAAAGACAACGCTTCATGCAGCTCGGTCCGGGCGTATCTGAAACGATTTGCTCAGATTGATGTCCCCTATCAATGTTCTTGGAAAATGTATGAGATTTTTGTCGACGAACTCGAATGGGATGGGATATTCGAGTCACCAAGCATGTTTATACGCTACCACTGGTTTAGTACTGCATAATTTTGAACCTGAATCACTACAGAGCTAATAGTATCTGTCGCTAGCATCCCTTCCGGGATGCTCGATTCGATTTGCAACTTTTTCCGGTGGGCGAAGCGGCGCTTCGACCACCGGCTAATGGCTTTGATCCCTGCGGGATCAGACGAGAGAACTCCCTGACTTACGCCTCGGGCTTTTATAGGCGCTCGTGATCGCGGTCACGAGCTACAGTACTACTCCTTCACCAGCACCAAATGCTGCGTGTCGAACCACGCCTGACCCGCTGTCGCGCGTAACTCCAACACCAGCTCAACCTCGCGTTGCGCCTCGGCGATTTCGAACTGATGCGCGAGCGTGGTCCAGTCCTTCGTCCCTTCTTGCGCGTTCGTGCGGCCCGCGCCGGAAAGACGGACGCCGGCGCCACTGCCGGATTGATCTTGGAGCGCGGCGACTCCTTCGGTTTTCACCTTGGCTTCGAGGCGGTATTTTCCCTGCGGCAAGATCGCTTTGACGCGCCAGCTTGCGACCACGCGTTTGCTCGGCCCCGTAGCGATGTGCAGGGCGCGATCTTTACCGACCTTGTCGAGCGTGGCGTCATCGGTTTCTTTGCGTTCTTCCCAGCCTTTTAATTGCGCAACTTTTTTGTCGTTGAACTTTAAAACACTCGGATCGGCTTGATTGGTTTGCCGGGCGACGCTCACGGCGCGCTGGCGGAGGCGATCCTTGAGTCCGTTGATCTGGTTGCCGACGTCGTTGGACCAGCCGGGGTTGAATTCTTTGATCGTGTTGATGATGTGCGTGCGCTCGGCGTCGACTTTTTCCAGCACCTTGTCGGCCGGTGTGAAGAGCGCCGATTTTTCTAAGAGGATCTCGCGGTAGCGCGTGCGGAATTCCGGAATCTGCAGCACCGCGTTGCTGACCAACGAACCGCCGCCGAGGCAATCGAAGCCCGGGTCGCCGAACATCTGGTCCATGCCGTGCGGGATGAAGACCGCTCGGTTGCCGTTCTTGGGATTGAAGTAGATGCGATAATTGTTGCGGTTGCGGACGTACCCATCCCAGTGACAGCAGAGCAACTCCAGCGCCATGAACCGGCAGTACTGATCGATGTCGAGCACCTTTTCGAGCGCTTCTTTGCGCTTCACCAGATCGTTCTCGCGGCAGGCGGCGACGAGCGCCTTGAGATCGCTCCGGTCGTTCGGGCCGTTGCCGGAATCTTTTTCGAGGTTGGCGTCGATCTCTTGGCAGAACCCGCCGTCGTAGAGATTGCCCGAGTCGTCGCTGAAGTGCCGCTTGAGAAATTTCTTGTCGTAACCTTCCTTGAGTACATAAAACCCCAGCTCCTTGTTGTTCAGCCAGACGCGGGCGTGCGTCGCCCGCGCGGTGGGGACGCCGGCCGCGAGGCAGAGCTCGCCGCTGAGCCATTCATTGATGTAGGCTCCGTCTTGCACCGAGTTGTTCAGGTGAAACTTGTCGAGGTCGTAGAACTCTTGGTCCTTGGTGAACTTGTCCAGGTTCACCGTCAGCGCCGGACGATCGTCGACGCCGCGAAAACTGCCCGCCGCGCCTTTGAGATGGATGGCGACGTCCTTGAACGTCTGCTCGCCGTCAGGTGTGGTGACTTTGATTTGCGCCTTGACATACTTGCGCGGCTCATTGCGGAGTTTCTGCATCTCGGGCGGAGCGATCTCGATCCGGAACGACGGCACCATGCGGCCTTCGAAGAGCTTCTTGGTTTTGTCTTCCTTTTCTTTTTTCTCGCCGTCTTGCTTGGCGCTTACTTGCTTGGTGTCGGGCGTGGCAGGTGCTTGCGCGAGCAGCGACAACGTCATGCTCAGGCAGGCGACAAAGCCGGCGCTGATGATCGCGAATCGATTCTGAAAGACAGCAAGCATGGGCAGCTCTCGGGCAGGCGAGTTGGCAGGGAAAACCTTCTAGCGCAATATGGCTGAGAGCCGCGAGTGTTGCAAGTAAAGTGGCGTGGGTTTTAACCCACGCGTCAAGTAAAAATACCTCAACACGGAGAGACGGAGAAAATTCAGAGCGGCACCGAGAAGACAAATACAAATGTACCGAATGAAGCAAAGTTAGCAAAGCAATTCAATTCTTTTTTCGCCGCAAAGAAAGCAAAAAGAGCAAAGAGGAGAGAGGCGGGTGCGAGTGAGGGCGCGGCGCATTTTTTTGTTTTCTTTGTTTTCTTTGCGGCAAAAACTCTGCTGCATTTCCTTTTGGCTTCTGCGGCTCTTCCGCTCGGCAGCGCGTCCAAGACGCCGTCCGTTGACGGTCCGGCTAAGCGGTGCCTCGCCGGTTCAATGTCGTCACTTATACTTCTGTCAAAAACTTCTTCTTTCGCCCAGGAATAACCTTTTGTTGGCATCTCAGTGCGCGGCGCAGTATCATCATCACTCTGCCCTCCGACCTTTTTCCTTCCTCCCTTTGCGAGCTGCGATCATGACACGCGCGGTGTTTGCTTCTTGTTTGCTCTTTCTTCTGCTGCTCGGCCAAGCCGAACGCATCACGGCTCAAAAAACAGCCGAGCCGAGCACCGCGCCGCAGCCCAAGGCTCCCGGCGGCGCGCCGTCGGCGCTAACACTCGCGTCGCTGTTCACGGATCACGCGGTTCTGCAGCGCGACATGCCGCTGCCGATCTGGGGCAAGAATACGCCCGGCGAGAAGATCACGATCCAATTCGCCGACCAAGAAAAGAACGCCGTCGCCGGGAAGGACGGCCGCTGGATGATCAAGCTCGATCCGCTCAAAGCCAGCAGCGAACCGCGCACGCTGACCGTCTCGACCGACAAAAACAAAATCACAATCACCGACATCCTCGTCGGCGAGGTCTGGCTCTGCAGCGGGCAATCGAACATGGGCTTCACCTTGAACGGCGACGAGAAAGCAGCCGAGACGATCAAGGCCGCCGGCGACAAGGAGCTGCGGCTCTTCAACGCGCAAGCCCGGGCGACCGACGAACCGCAAGAGACGATGGGCGGCAAGTGGGCACTCGACGCGCCGGGCACGGCGACGAACTTCTCGGCCGTGGCGTACTACTTTGGCAAGGAGCTCCGCGCGAAACTCGGCGTGCCGGTCGGGTTGATCAAGTCGGCCGTTGGCGGCACCGTGGCCGAAGCTTGGACGCCGAAAGCCGACCTCGAAGCAAGTCCAACGTTGAAGCCGCTCTTCGAAAAGCAAGCGAAGGCAGTCGAAGGTTATGCCGCGGCGCTCGAAAACTGGAAAAAGAAAGAAGCCGACGTCATGGCGAAGCATAAAGAAGCCGTCGCGAAAGCCAAGGCCGAAAACAAACCAGCACCCAAGGCTCCGCAAGCGCCGCAAGATCCAACCAAGAGCAACAATCGCCCGACCGGGTTGTACAACGGCTCGATCGCGCCGCTGCATCCGTACGCGATTCGCGGCGCGATTTGGTACCAAGGCGAATCGAACTCCGGTCGCGGACAAGAGTACCGCACGTTGTTTCCGGCGATGATCAGCGGCTGGCGGCGGCTCTGGGGCCAGGGCGATTTTCCGTTCCTCTTCGTCCAGATCACGCCGCATCAAAACATGTCGCCCGAGATCCGCGAAGCCCAGCGCCTGACGACGGAAACAACACAGAACACGGCAATGGCCGTCACCGTGGACGTCGGGCACCCGACGGACATCCACCCCAAGCAGAAGCAACCGATTGGGCAACGTCTGGCCCTCGCCGCGCGGGCACTCGCGTATAAAGAGGACATCGAGTACTCGGGGCCAACGTGGGACACGATCAGTGTCGATGGGAATAAAGCGACACTGACGTTCAAGCATCTCGGCGGCGGACTCGTCGCGAAGGATGGAGATTTGAAAGGTTTCACCATCGCCGGCGCTGATGGCAAGTACGCTGACGCCGTGGCCAAGATCGACGGCGACACGATCATCGTCAGCAGCGACACCGTCAAGGAACCGGTTTCGGTGCGCTACGGCTGGGCGAACGTGCCGGAGATCAATCTGTGGAACAAGGCCAGCCTGCCCGCGTCGCCGTTTCAAACGGACCGCGTCTGGAAAATCGAGTCGGGCTTCGAGCCGCTCTTTAACGGCCGTGATCTGACCGGCTGGCATTACAAGGACGGCGAACCACTCGACGGCAAGACGAACGCGACCGACGGGCGCTACACCGCGCGCGACGGCCGCATCGTCGTGAATCCGCCAAAGTCGAAGGGCCTCGCACAGCTCTGGACGACGAAGGAATTCCCCAAGGACTTTGTCTTGCGACTAGAATTCCGCGCCGGCGTCAACGCCGACAGCGGCGTCTTCCTCCGCAAGCCGCAGTTGCAATGCCGCGACTACCTCGTCGCCGGTCCGTACAAGGAACTGAAGAACTACAAGCCGCAAGACTGGAACGAAATCGAAGTCACGGTGAAGGGCGACACGGCCACGGCGACCTGCAACGGCGAACCGCTGAAGTTCGACATGAAGCTCCCCGCGACCGGACCGATTGGACTGGAAGCCGACCGCGGGCAGATGGAATATCGCCGGATTCGGATCAAGGAATTGAACTAGCGGCGCTCGAATTGATTACGCCGTTTAGCGGCGACTCGAAGAGGAGCGTTTCCGTGTTGCAAATTTCAAAATGCAAATACGAAACACGGAGAGACGGAGGAAATTCAGAGCGGCACCGAGAAAAAACAAAACGAGCGAAGGAGAAATCCTTCGCTCGTTTTATTTTCTGCACTCTAGAGTTGTTTTACGATTCAGCTTCTTCAGCATCGACTTTGATTTCCTCTATTAAATCAAGGTCACGAGGATTATCAAACTCATTTGCTGTTTCAAACTCTCTACTTTCATTCAGATAGAGAGCCATTTTGCGCAATGCCTTGCATTTAGTGAGCAACAAGATTGAAGACTCAACAGCTGAGTTGAAATGCGCAAAAACCTGCTTTGTTAAAAACGTATTTGCTGAAGGAATCTTACCTTTTGGAATTTCGATCACCTTGTTTTTGATCAGGTAATCTAAAATCTCATGATAACCGGATCTTTCAGTAGACATCCCACAAAATGCTCCGTCTTCTTTGTACAAATACATGTACTTCGTATTGCGTCCATGCGCTAGTTGATTCCTAAGTTTGAATAATTGAGTGAGCTTCTCCCACTCTTGTCCTAAAACCTGAGTTAGATTGAGATCAAACAGAACTTTGAACCAAGATTTCCACTGTTCTAGTCCAGTTGAACGGCTGACATCCTTCTCAACTTTTTGCATTATCCTCTTTTTGAAATCATTTTCTTTATGGCCTTCTGAAAAGCACCAACTAGACAAAAAATCCTCTAAGACCGATTCAAAATGACAAGCACACGCTAACAAGCCCATATAAATGATGGATCGAGGATGAGCTTTGTCTAATTGAATTTGTTTTACAAATTCGATGTAATCGCAAATATGACGTGAGGTGGCCCAGGTTTCGCGGACACGGTTGCGTCTAATTTCGGAGAGCGCGTTCGAAGCTGATTGGTGATTGGTAATCCAGTGACGAATGTCGGCGGATCGTGTTGTAGTAGTTCACATATTCTTGAATTTCTCGCTGAGCAATTTCCAACGATGGGTAGTTGCTCATCTCCAGTTCGGTCTTGATGGTGCCGAAGCACGATTCCATGAAGGCGTTGTCGTAGCAGTCACCGGCCCGGCTCATGCTCTGCCGCGCCTGAGCTCGCGCCAACACCGCGCGGTAGTGTGTCGCCGCATA